>JBCCSZ010000159.1:0-17219 GCA_039199225.1 Bacteroidota bacterium | reverse complement strand
GGGGATGGCATTACCAAGGGTGTCCAAAACGAGCAAGTGGAAGCCTCTATCATTGTCTAATAGCTCAACGGAGAACGGCAGTTGCACATGCAGGCGAACATCCCGAAACTCACCATTTGCTTTTACGCTGAGGTAGTAGCCAAAGGGCAATTGCTTGAAATTGAAATTCTCTCGAGTAGAATCAACCAAATGTTGGAAAAAGCTTTCTTGTATGTTGGGGTCCTTATGGTGTAAAAGATGACGACAGTTGGCATCTGTCAGCTTGTAAAGAAGTTGCAAAGGTTTTGAGCCGGGTTGGGCTTGCAGTAAAAAGGGCCACAAGAGATAGAGGACAAAAAAATGTTTTAGTTTCATACCAATTGTTTAGGATAGCCTTAGAGGGCTGCTATTTGCTAACCTAGATCAAGCAGGTATTGTTAAAACGTTTAGGTCGGTTGATTCGCTGGCCGCTTTAAGCAGAGATTGAAGGGAGTTTTTCTTCCAGAATTTTCTTCAACGAAATACTTACCTTGGTTTCACAGCCTAGTAAATCATTCAGCGTAATGCGATCTAGGACTTGGTCCAAAGTAAATTTGATGATCTTCCATAAAGAGCGGACAGAGCAATCCACTGAGTTGGTACAAAGGTTGAGATTGCCGGAGTGCGAGCCGCAAAAGTTATTATCGAAAAAGGTACCACCGAGTGCTTTGAGTGCATGGTTGATGGTGATTTCAGCGGCAGGGCGGGAGAGGGTATAGCCACCCTTTTGGCCACGAGAGCTCTGTATCAAGTCCGCTATGCGCAGCGTTCGGGTGAGCTTGGCGACGTAAGACTGAGAGAGTCCTTCAGCTTCCACCAATTGAGGTATGGTGATGCCTTCGTTTTTATCAGCACGGGCTATGCGCAGCAACACGCGCAAACCATATTCATCTTGTGCAGATATCTTCATCTTAATTGATTTTTAGAACAACCTAAAACATATCCAATGCTAATTTAGCTTCCTCACTCATACGTTCTTTAGACCAGGGTGGATCCCAGACAAGCTGCAAATCCACATCCGTCACCTCCGGTACCCGCATAATTTTTTCCTGTACCTCAATGGGTAGGCTTTCTGCAACCGGGCAAGCAGGGGAGGTCAAGGTCATCTTGACATCAACTTTACCATCTTCATGTACCTCTAATTCATAGATCAATCCAAGCTGGTAGATGTCGACAGGAATCTCCGGATCGAAAATGGTTTGTAAAACCTCTATGATGAAATCTTTGACTTTCTGAGTATCCATTTGATGATAGATTCAAGGCCCATTGTCTGTGGTGGGAAGCCCTTGCGTAAAACACCAGCGCAAAATCATGCGTTTCGTTCTACCTACCCGCCAATAAAGAACTTGGGCTTAGGTGACTTACTCCGTCTTTGCGATTCGGTTTGTTTCCTCAAGAGCCTCATTCAAGGTATGCCAGGGGAGGCTGGCACATTTGACTCGAATAGGGAATTCTCTGACCCCTGCCAAAGCAACCAATTTACCCATTTCGTCCATGTCCGGTTCTGCATCTTCCTTGGTCACCATATCATGGAACCTATGGAAAAGTTGCTTCGCCTGAACGACTGTCTTACCTTTGAGTTCTTCGGTCATCAAAGAGGCCGATGCCTTGGAGATGGCACAGCCCTTACATTCGAAGGCGATGCCTTTGATGTGCTCATCTTCTACTTCCAGGTACAAGTCTACATGATCGCCACAAAGCGGGTTGTCTCCAGCGGCTTTGTGGGTAGTGTTGGGAAGCTTGCCGAAGTTTCTTGGAGCCTTGTTGTGGTCCATGATAACTTGCTGATAGAGTTCTCTTAGTTCGTCCACTTTTTACTGAGGATTTTGTGATTGCCCGATTGATCCAGGCTTATGATTAAGGTTTCGCTTTGATCAAGCTATTGTTTTAGGTTTTGGTCTAGCCAAACATCGCCTTAACTTTTTTCAAGCCTTCGGCCAGACGGTCGATTTCTTCCTTTGTATTGTAAAACGCGAAGGATGCACGCGTTGTTGCTGCTACGTCGAAGAAGTCCATTACCGGTTGGGTACAATGGTGTCCAGTACGGACGGCGACTCCTTCGTAATCGAGTAGTTGACCAATATCGTGTGGGTGAACGCCTTCAAGGTCAAAAGATAGGACGCTGGCCTTCTCTTTAGCGGTACCGATGATCCGTAGGCCCTCCACCTGAGACAATGCCTCTGTGCCGTAAGTCAGTAGCTCGTGCTCGTGCGCTGCGATCCAGTCGTATCCAATACCCTCTATGTAATCGATGGCAGCAGCCATACCGATGGGGCCGGATATGTCCGGTGTTCCCGCTTCGAACTTATGCGGCAAGTCGTTAAAGGTAGTCTTTTCAAAAGTAACCGAACGAATCATATCGCCACCCCCTTGGTAAGGAGGCATCTGCTCCAACCACTTTTCTTTACCGTACAAAATACCGATTCCCGTAGGCGCAAATATTTTGTGTCCAGAGAAGGTGTAAAAATCTACATCCAGCTCCTGTACATCCACAGGCATGTGTGGTACTGCCTGCGCACCATCCAACAGCACTGGAATGTCTCTTTCTTTTGCGAGTCGGATGATTTCCTTGACAGGATTGATGGTCCCCAAAGAGTTGGATACATGCACCAAAGCCACCATCTTGGTGCGCTCGTTGAGCATAGAAGCATAAGCCTCCATGTCGAGTTCACCCTGATCGTTGATGGGAACTACGCGGAGCTTGGCACCCCTTTCCTCGCAGGCAAATTGCCAGGGAACGATGTTGGAATGGTGTTCCATCGCCGAGATAACAACCTCGTCGCCTTCCTGAATAAACTTCTTACCGTAGGAATGAGCAACTAAGTTGATGGCTTCTGTTGTCCCCCGTAAAAAGATAATCTCCTTGTCAGACGGAGCATTGATGAATTGGCGGATTCGGGTACGAGCCTTTTCATAGGCCGTCGTTGCCTTTTGGCTCAAATGATAGACAGCTCTATGGATGTTGGTGTTGTATTTTTTGTAATACTCATCCAGTGCATCCATTACCACTTGTGGTTTCTGGCTAGAGGCTGCATTATCAAGGAACGCCAGCGGCTTATCCCTCATAGATTGATGAAGGATCGGAAAGTCTTCTCTCACCTTTGCCACATCCAGCGTCAAGGCATTATTATTATTGGTAACCACTTCTTGCATAGCGGAAAAGATTTCTTTTAATTTAAGATTCGAATTTCTTTGTAATCATCGATTCAACTACTTCGCGGATCGGCTCTATGTCCATGTTTTCGATGACCTCTTTTAGAAAAGCCTGTTGCAAAAGAGAGCGGGCAGCTTCCTTATTCAATCCGCGACTGCGCAGATAAAAGATGGATTCTTCGTCCAATTGTCCGATGGTGGCACCGTGGCTGCATTTCACATCATCGGCAAAAATCTCCAACTGTGGCTTTGTATCCATCACAGCTTTGTCAGACAAGACAAGGTTGCTGTTTTGCTGAAAAGCATTCGTCTTCTGTGCATCCTGTCGGACGATCACCTTTCCATTAAACACGCCTCTGGCCTTATCGTCGATCACTCCCTTGTACAATTCATTGCTGTTGCAGTGTGGGAAAGCATGGTCGATGAAAGTCTGGTTATCGAGATGTTGCTCCCCTTTTGCCAGGTAGACACCATAGAAATTAGTCAGCGTACCGCTGTTCTTAAGGTGTGTTCTGAGGTTGTTGCGAACAAGCCTTCCACCAAGGTCTATGGCATGAGAAGTATAGGTGCTGTCGCGTTCTTGTAAAACATCCACCTGGTTGACTTGGAAGCTTTCCAAAGATTCTTGCTGCAGCTTGTAGTGCGTGAAAAATGCATTAGCCCCCAAATCAATATGAGTCATGGCATTGGTGAAGTAAGTGCCATTGCTATTTTCATTGCTGTAGCGCTCGATGATGGTGCAATTGCTGCTTCTTTCTGCCAAGATGATCCGCTGAGGATTGTTGAGAAATGGAGAAGAAGCGGTCAGGTTGAGATGCAACAAATAAATGGGCTTCTCTACTTGCACATTGGCAGGCACATAGATAAACAAGCCATTGTCAGCAAAAGACATATTTAGTGCAGCAAAGGCATCTTTGCCTTCTGCCCATCCTTTCAGTACACCCTCGATCTTTTCTTTGTGTGTACCTTTATCCAAGGCAGTTGCAATAGTAGATATTTCTACACCTTCTGGAAGTTCTCCAATGTTGGAAAGCGTTTGATCCAGCTTACCATTGTTAAAAACCAGCAAGTGGACATCCAAGCCTTCAAATAAGTGGGCTTCCACGTCTGCGCTGGTCAGATTAGCCAGAGCGGCAGACTTGTAAGCCGGCTGAAGAACGCGCGTAACTGGTGTGTATTTCCAGTCTTCGTTTTTGCGACCAGGAAATTGCAAGTCCTCCAATCGCTGGATAGCAGTCCTCCGTAGCTTGTGGATTGGATGCGCTTTCTGGCCGTTCAAACCCTGTTCGAATTGTTCAAACAGTTGCTTAAAATGGGCCTTAGTCGTTGCAAAGCGGTCTTGTGCAACAGTATTCATATGGTTAATTTTTTCAGACGGTGGCTAATTCTTCTTTGATCCAGTCATACCCTTTCTCTTCCAGTTCGTGGGCGAGGGTCTTATCTCCCGACTTTACGATCCGACCTTCAAACAACACATGTACATGGTCTGGCACGATGTGGTTCAGCAAGCGTTGGTAGTGGGTAATGACGATGAAGGCATTGTCCTCATTTTTGAGGCGGTTGACCCCTTCGGAAACAATGCGGAGGGCATCGATGTCCAGACCAGAGTCTGTCTCATCCAAAACAGCCAATGTTGGATTCAACACTGCCATTTGAAGAACCTCGTTGCGCTTTTTCTCACCACCCGAGAAACCATCGTTGAGAGAGCGGCTGAGTAGCTTTTGGTTCATCTCCACAAGCTTGGCTTTCTCCTTGAGCAACTTCAACATCTCGAAAGCATCCAACTCTTCTTCGCCACGCGCCTTGCGTACGGAGTTAAGAGTATGCTTGAGGAAGCTGGCTGTTGTGACACCTGGAATCTCCACCGGATACTGGAAGGCCAAGAAGATGCCTTCGCGAGCACGCTCATCTACCTCCAGTTCGAGTAAATCCTCATTTCTATATTCGATGCTACCACCAGTCACTTCGTATTCTTCACGACCTGCCAACACCTTGGCCAAAGTACTTTTACCGGAACCATTGGGTCCCATGATGGCATGTACTTCGCCAGCTTTTACATCGAGATTGATCCCTTTGAGGATTTCTTTTCCCTCAATGGCGACTCTCAGGTCCTTGATTTTAAGCATATTTTATTGGTTTCTTACTTAGGTATTCATTCAAATAGAGAGACTAGCCAACACTACCTTCCAGGCTGACTGCCAAGAGCTTTTGCGCTTCTACGGCAAATTCCATTGGCAATTCATTGAACACTTCCTTGCAGTAGCCATTCACAATCAAGTTGATGGCATCCTCTTCGCTCAGGCCGCGTTGCTGGCAGTAAAACAGTTGGTCTTCACCGATCTTAGAAGTCGTTGCTTCGTGCTCGACCTTGGCAGTATTGTTTTCTACTTCGAGGTATGGGAAGGTATGTGCACCACAGCGATCGCCCATCAAAAGAGAGTCGCACTGTGAAAAGTTGTGTGCATTTTCAGCCTTCTTAGCCACTTTCACCAAGCCACGATAAGAGTTGTGGCTCTTGCCCGCAGAGATACCCTTAGAAATAATGGTGCTGCTGGTGTTTTTACCTAGGTGAACCATCTTCGTACCTGTGTCGGCCTGTTGGTGGTTGTTGGTAACAGCGATGGAGTAAAACTCTCCAATGGAGTGGTCACCTTTCAAGATACAGCTTGGATATTTCCAGGTAATGGCAGAACCGGTCTCTACTTGCGTCCAGGAGATTTTGGAACGCTGCCCGGCACACAAACCACGCTTTGTGACGAAGTTGTAAATACCACCTTTACCATCTTTATCACCAGGATACCAATTCTGTACTGTCGAGTACTTGATGTGGGCATCGTCTAGTGCGACGAGCTCTACAACAGCAGCATGCAATTGGTTTTCATCCCGCATCGGGGCCGTACACCCCTCCAAGTAACTAACATAGCTACCTTCCTCAGCGATGATGAGGGTTCTTTCGAACTGACCAGTGTTGGCCGTATTGATTCGGAAGTAAGTCGACAATTCCATCGGGCAACGAACACCTTTGGGAATATAACAGAAAGAGCCATCACTGAAGACTGCAGAGTTGAGGGCCGTGAAGTAGTTGTCAGACGCCGGAACAACCGTCCCCAAATACTTTTTAACCAACTCAGGATGTTCTTTCACTGCTTCGCTGAAAGCACAAAAGATAATCCCCATTTCGGAAAGCTTACCTCGGAAAGTTGTGGCAACAGAAACACTATCGAGAACAGCATCTACCGCTACGCCTGTCAACCGCTTTTGTTCGTCCAGAGAAATACCCAGCTTTTCGAACGTCTCAAGCAATTCAGGGTCTACCTCATCCAAGCTGTTGAGGGTTTTCTTTTTCTTGGGAGCAGCATAATAAATAATGTCCTGGTAGTCGATAGGCGCAATGTCGACGTTTGGCCAGGTAGGCTCTGTCATTGTTTGCCAATGGCGGAAAGCCTTTAGGCGCCACTCGAGCAGCCACTCAGGTTCTTCTTTCTTGCGGGAGATCAAACGAACGACCTCTTCATTGAGTCCTTTTGGGATGACTTCCGTGTCTATATCGCTCGTAAATCCATATTTATAGTCACTCTGAGTGTATTCCTCCAGAGTCTTCATTGATTCGCTCATATGATGAGTGTATTATGTAGCTGTGTTAAGAAGTACTGCAAATATAAGGGGAAAAAAGCATTTGTACAAAAAAGTATAAAAGAATTTATACAAAAAAGTATAAACGGTCCGATGGCGACAAAAAAACTGCAATCTCCCGTGGAAGATTGCAGCCTTAAGCTCAAAGGCGTTGATCAGTAAACACCTCTAAAGCTCATTTGGTTTAACAGACTTAGTATCTAATACCGAGCGCCTTCAATGTCTGCATATCCAATTGACCAACTGGCAAGTTGTTGTCTTTTTGGAATTTTGTCAAAGCAGCCTTTGTGCGGACACCCATGATGTCATCCAAAGGACCTGGCTCATAGCCACGAGACTGCAAAGCAGACTGGATTTGGCGTACTGTATAAGGTGTGACGGCATCGTTACACAGGACTTCTCTCCACTCAGTGAAACCACCTTTTTTAACCAAGCGACGCTTTGTGACAGTTGCGTACTCAGCAGGAATCTCAATATTACGAGTAGAAGCAGCAGACTTGAGGACACGTCTTGTAACGGTCTTGTATTCTGCAGGAATCGCCTCTTCGCGAGCAGAAGCAGGTGTCTTCACTACGCGCTTTGTAACAGTCTTGTACTCAGCAGGAATTATTTCCTCACGCGTCGTAGCAGGCGTCTTAACGACTCTCTTTGTGATGGTCTTGTACTCAGCAGGAATGACTTCTTCGCGAACCGTAGCAGGCGTCTTTACCACGCGCTTTGTAACAGTTGTATACTCAGCAGGAATGACTTCCTCGCGAGTAGAAGCAGGTGTTTTGATGACGCGAGCGGTACGAGAACCGTACTCAGCAGGAATTTCGATTACGCGGGTGCAATCGTCACCATTATCCGTGTAACCATCTGCACAACCAACTCTTACTTGCTTGGTTACTGTTCTGTACTCGGCAGGCACTTCTACAAGGCACCATACCAAACAGTCGTTAGGGTCTGCGCTCAAGCAGTTGCGATCTGCCTTCTTCTTAACCCACTTAGTAGAGGCAGGCTTCACTTCGATGGTTTCAGTCTCCGTGGTGTACTTCGCAGGCACGCGCTCAATGCGAGTGGAAGCTTCCTTCACAACATACTGCTCTGTGACCGACTCGAACTCAGCAGCGACCGGGATCATGCGTTTGGATTCGCCTTTGACCAGCACCTGTTCTGAAACAGTCTCGTACTCGGCAGGAACGGGGATCATGCGTTTAGATTCAGCTTTGACCAGCACCTGTTCTGTGACGGTTTCGTATTCGGCAGGAACAGAAATCATGCGCTTGGATTCTGGCTTGACCAGGACCTGCTCTGTGACTGTTTCATATTCAGCAGGAACAGCGATCATACGCTTAGACTCGCCTTTGGCCATTACTTGCTCGGTAACTGTTTCGTACTCAGCAGGAACAGTTTCGACACGAGAAGAAGCAGCTCTAACCATTACTTGCTCTGTGACAGTTTCGTACTCATCCGGAATGAGACACTTTGCATAACACTTACCAGGCTCGTTTGTTACGGGCAGGTCTTCTGGCTGTGCATATGCCATACAGGCACAAAACATGAAAGCTACTGAAAGAATTAGGTTCAATCTTTTCATAATGAAAATAATTGGTTTTGATTAAAAAATGAGTCTCTGAAAGTTTACAAAAATGACAATGAAAATGTGCTTCATCGTCGGTTTAGAAGGAATATATCTAGTGTAAAAATTAAACGATATTCTTGGGATAACACAAAAAATACTTTGTGATGATTTTGGGGCCGAGTCCATAATCCGAAGCCTCTGACATGGGCAGCACCTGGCCGTTTTTGTACAAGATTTTTATCTCGTCCTTGAGGGTGCTGTAAGCGCTGTTGGACTCTTTGCCTTTGAAAACCACATAATGGGCCTCCGATTTTTTCATCCCCAATGCTTTTACGACCTTTTGACGTATTTTTTTCAGCTGGTCACCCTTCTTGATCGGTTTTTTTGTCAATTTGATTTTGAAAAGTTGCCTATTGACAATGCTTTTGGATAAGAAGGACAAAACTTGGTCGACTTTTTTGTCCTCGGCAAAGCCCTTCATTGCAGCGAAGACATCGTAATCGTCCAAAAGAGCGTATTGTTGGAGCAGCTGGCTGTTCCCCTTGCCAAAATCCTCTAATTCGAAATTGCCATAGAGAAAATGGGCGAGACTCTTCGATACTTGGAATTCTACCCCTTTGCTGGCCAGAAACTTTGCCCTTTCTAAGGTCTTGATGAGCATTTGCTCTGCTACCAAGGAAGTCTTGTGGAGGTAAACTTGCCAGTACATCATTCGTCTGGCGATCAAGAACTTCTCTACTGAGTAAATACCCTTCTCTTCAACCACCAATTCCCCATCGACAACCGATAACATCTTAATGATTCGGTCGTAGCCGATGACACCCTCGGAAACGCCTGTGAAAAAGCTGTCCCTGTTGAGGTAATCCATCCGGTCCATATCCAATTGCCCAGAAACCAATTGGTGAAGAAACTTCTTTGGGTATTGGTCCCTGAATATTTGTATGGCCATCCCCAGCTGTCCGTCGAATTGTTCATTGAGCGCTTCCATAAAGCACAAAGACAATGACTCGTGGTGAACATTAACGAGGGTGTGTTCCAAGGCATGAGAAAAAGGTCCATGGCCAATGTCGTGCAACAATATGGCAATGGAGACGGCAATTGCCTCTTCTTCGGTGATGTCGACATCTTTGGATCGGAGTACATCGATCGCCTGCCTCATCAAATGCAATGCACCGATGGCATGGTGAAAACGGGTGTGCAAAGCACCAGGATAAACGTAGTGGGTCAGCCCAACCTGCTTGATTCTACGCAAACGCTGGAAATAAGGATGCTCGATGAGATCAAACAGGATTGGATGTGGAATGGTCACAAATCCGTAAACAGGATCGTTGAAGATTTTTTTCTTGTTCATAAACGATGCGAAGTAGTTCCCGTTGAGCTTTTTGTCTGTAATGTACAATCGACAAAATAAGCGACTTCTGCGTAGCGTTAACAATTAACATTTCAAGGCCGAAGTTAATGAATCTTTTTTCATTAAATGCCACTAACATCTAGACTGAATTCTCCCTTAATTGGTTGCTTTGCGATAGGTGGAAATCTATTTTTTCTTCAGTAGGCAGTTTTTTCCTTTTAATGCTTAACTTAAGCTGCTGGAAATAAGACGGATCGGCAGTGAAATAATATTGAATAAGTAAATAAAATATATTTAAATCAAATGTGTTTCTAGCCCTAAGCCTTTGCCTTGTTACACTCACTTGGAACATCTGCTGATTTTCGGTGTATAACAGGCTGTACGAAGCAATAACCAACCTAATTGAGAACCATAAGAAACAAACCGAATCATAAATGGAAAAAATCAAAATACTTTGGGCAGACGATGAGATCGACTTGCTAAAGCCCCAAATGCTCTTTTTGCAACAAAAAGGCTATGATGTGGTGACCGTAACCAACGGACACGATGCCCTGGAAGAATGTGAGGAAACCAATGACATCGATGTAGTGTTTTTGGATGAATCCATGCCGGGCCTGACGGGCCTGGAGACCCTCTCCAAAATCAAAGAAAACAACCCTGGATTGCCAGTGGTTATGATCACCAAAAACGAGGCGGAAAACGTGATGGAAGAAGCCATCGGTGGTCAAATCACAGACTATCTCATCAAGCCCGTTAACCCCAACCAGATACTGCTGACGCTGAAAAAAATCATTGACAAAAAGCGCCTGGTTGGAGACAAGACGGCCTCGGACTATCAGCAGGAATTTCGCCAGATTCTCATGCAAATCAACAGTGGATTGGATTTTCGTGAGTGGGTAGAAATATACAAAAAGATCATTTCTTGGGAGCTCAAGTTAGATGCCTCCAACACCACCGAAATGGCCGACATTCTCTCTATGCAAAAGACGGAGGCCAATGGTGAGTTCAGCAAATTCATCGTTAAAAACTACGAAGACTGGGTGGCCGGAAACGGAGAAGTACCAACGCTATCCAATACATTGATGCGCCAAAAGGTATTTACACAGCTCGAACCGGACGTACCGACCTTTATGATATTGCTCGATAACCTGCGCTACGATCAGTGGAAGACCATCGAGCCCATCATCACAGAGTTGTTCCGGGTAGAGGAGGAGGACTTTTTCTACAGCATCTTGCCAACTTCGACTCAATACAGCCGCAATGCGATCTTTGCCGGAATGATGCCTTCCGAAATCGCCCGCCGCTACAAGGAATGGTGGCTAAATGACAATGAAAAGGGCGGCAAGAACATGAAAGAACACGATTTGCTGGCCGAACAGGTCCGACGTACGTTCCGCAAACCCGTCAAATTTGATTATCAAAAGGTGACAAATGTCAATGGTGCCAAGCAATTGCAGGACAACATCCTCAACTATCTCCACAACGATCTGAGTGTCATTGTCTACAACTTCATTGATATGATGTCGCACGCGCGGACGGAAATGGAGGTGCTTAAAGAACTGGCAGGTGATGAAACAGCTTATCGCTCCTTGACCCGCTCCTGGTTCTTGCATTCGCCGCTATGGGCTGCCCTACAACGGATTGCTGAGCGGGATGTTCGCCTCATCATCACAACGGATCATGGCACCATTCGCGTCAAGACACCTTCCAAAGTGGTCGGAGACCGAGAGACGACCACCAACCTGCGCTACAAGGTCGGTCGCAACCTGCAGTTCGATAAGCGGGATGTGTTGGCCTTCCGCGATCCAGAAAAAGCCGGTTTGCCACGTCCCAACGTCAGTTCGACCTTCATCTTTGCCAAGGACGACCGCTATTTCCTATATCCCAACAACTACAATCACTACAATAACTACTATCGCGATACCTTCCAACACGGAGGAATTTCCCTGGAAGAGATGATCTGCCCGGTGGTGAAACTACGGAGTAGATAGATGGTAGGACTGCTGCATCGCATAGGACAAAAGGCTTCTGGAAATAGGTTCCGGGGGCCTTTTGCCGTTTAGGGCCGTTGCTCCAAAAGCCCCTGAAAGGCTCCTGGGTACTTTTGAACAAAATCCTTGTAGCGATATCGATGGGCTAGAAAGGTGATCTTCTTTCCAAAAGAACCTTCTTGCTTGAAGTATATGTCAATGGCATTGAACAACTTATAGTCCCGCTCCTCTATCCGTGCAACCTGGTGAAAGGGGTAGCGGTAGGTCTTGAAGTAGTTGGTAGCGTAAATAAACTTTTGGTCCATATCCACCCGCTTGAGGCGCATCACACTCCAATACAAGAATAGAATCCCTAAGATGAGAAATATCAACAAGCCTATCCGAAAAGTAAAGATCGGGATGGGACCTATGTAGGTAACGTCCAGGGCGAAAATGGCCGCTGTGAAACCTGAAAAGAAAGTAATCCAAAGGGTTGGAAGAACTAATTTGAGTATTAATGTCAATGAAGACGAAACTGCGGTCATGAATTTCAACTATTTGCTGCTTCTAATTCCTTCTTTTTTACCACTCGCTTACAGATGATAATACTGAGTTCGTAGAGGGTGTACAAAGGAATACCAATCAAAAACTGCGTAACCACATCTGGTGGTGTAATAATGGCTGATAGGATGAGTATCAGAACAAATGCGTGGCGCCGGTACTGCTTCATAAAGTCGGGATACAACAGGCCGATGCGCGAAAGAAAGTAAACGACAACAGGTAGCTCAAAGACGACACCTGTTGGGATGGTAAACATGGTCATATAATTGACAAAGGAAGCCAAGGAAGGCGAACTGACTGCTCCTACATTGTAACCTGCCAAAAATGTCACGGCAAAAGGGGAGACGATGAAATACCCAAAAGAGACGCCCAAGAAAAATAAAAAGGAGCAGATGAAAACAAACCCACGTGCTGCCTTTTGTTCATTGGGGTACAAGCCCGGACGGATGAATCGCCATACTTCATAGAAAATATAGGGAAAAGCCACCACGAGGCCCAGCAAAACGGACACTTTGAGGTGAACGATGAACTGTTCGCCCAATTGGACCGTCATCAAATCAAACTCAGGAGGATAAAAGCACAGGGTTTCTGAAATACTGCAAATCACCTGATAGGTGATAAACCAAGCTTCTTTGGGCGCTAGAATGACCTTCTCAAAAATGATTTGGCCGGCTGCAAAAACTGCGATGGCAAATATGATAACGGAAATGGCAGAGCGCACGAGGTGCCAGCGCAATTCTTCGAGGTGATCGAGGAAAGACATTTCCTTCTGATCCGCTTCTGTACCCGATGATTGGGGCTTGCCGTAATCGGGCATATCTCTATCTACATCTATTTGATCCAGTGGCATGTGAGCAAATTTACAAACTTTTTGGGAGCCTAAAAACGTTCCTTTGACCAGCCGGGAGAAAAAAGGTTTAGCAACTTTGTTTTTTAAGCATTTTGTAGAAAAAATGTTGCGTCGGTCTGTTACTTTCCAATCTATATCCGTTATGATAACGATTTAAGGCGTGAAAACACTCTTCATTTTGAGTATATTTTTTTAGTTAGGCAAAATCGCTCATTCTCCCACACCCTGGAGGCAATCGCGTAATGGCAGAAACCTAAACCATTTATTTGACAAAATCTTCTACTCTTTTTAGATCGGATTCCGAAACGAAGGCCAGTTGTTTGCCCTTCGGCTTACGCGTAAAAATGATCAACCAACTCTCAAATCGTTAGCAAATTTAAATTGTAGCACTCCTCATCGACATGCCCTCTCCCTGAGAAGGTACGTCCACAGTATTGTTTTTGGCTTTGTAGCTGAATACAACAGGGAGTTTGTGGCATCTGTATTCATCATAATTATAAAACAATCAATATGTCTATACCCAAGGAGCCCCGTCAGCTCATGGTCAATCTTATGTATCTAGTACTAACCGCGATGCTGGCCCTCAACGTTTCTGCAGAGATTTTATCGGCATTTTTGTCCATGAACGACAGTATCCAGGAAAGTAATGAGCTGGTCGACAATGCAAATGATCGAATGTTAAACGACATCAGGCAGCAAGCAGAGGCTTACCAACAATACGAGCCCTTACGGGATAAAGCTATGAAAGCCCGTCAGATTACCCTGAGTTTTATGGGATATATCGATCAACTCAAACTGGATTTGATTAAAGCTTCTGGTGGCCTCGACGAGGATGGAAAAATTAAGCGCATCAAGGACCAAGCGGCAGCTACTCGCCTGTTTGTCAACCAGGGCAATGGACAAATACTACAGGAGCGGATACTGGCGGTTCGCGACAGTTTGCTCCAATTGGTCGATAGTGTAGAGCTGCGAGCGCAACTTGCCAAATCCGTACCGCTTGATGCGGGTGCTATTCCGGCAGCTTCCAAAAAGAAGACCTGGGCCGAGCACAACTTTGATCAAATGCCTGTTGCTGCCGTGCTGCCCTTGCTCAGTAAGATGCAAAACGATGCACAAACCACTGAGGCCAGTGTGTTGAATTACTTTGTCAACAAACTTTCTTCCACCCGTAAGCTGGATAGTTACAATGCCATTGTAGCTGCCGACAAAAATTATGTCATCAGAGGAGAGGAGCTAAATGCCGAGGTGTTTTTAGGAGCATACAGTAGTACAGCGGACAACATAGAGATGTTTGTGGATGGACGACCTTTAGAAGTGCGCGAGGGAAAAGCCCGTCTACAATTGCGGCCAAGCGATATTGGGCGTCAGGAGATGAACATCCTCATTCGGGAACGCGATCCAATTACGGAGGAGATCAAAGAGTATCGCCGCCGTTTCAATTATGAAGTTGGCGAACGCTCGGTCACTGTATCAGCGGACAAAATGAATGTATTCTACGTAGGGGTAGATAATCCGTTGAGTATCTCAGTGGCCGGCGTTCCCAGTAACCAGGTCCAAGTGCGTGGCGAAGGAGTCAATCCCGTTCGGCAGGCCAACGGCAAATACATCGTCAAGCCCACCCGAACAGGCCGCGCCAAGATCATCGTTTCTGGTGGCGGCATGAGTCCAACGACTTTTGAATACCGCATCAAGGGCATTCCGACGCCAAAAATACTCCTGGGTAACAAGGAATCCGGTACGCTATCCACTGGAGAAATGAGGGTCTACGACCGGCTCAGCCCCAAGTTGGAAAATTTTGACTTTGATGCCCGTTGCAAAATCCGTGGATTTCGCATGGTGCGCGTCCCCAACAACGACGATGCCAGGTCAAGTGTCAATCCAGGTGGCCGGTTCAACGAACGGACGAAGGACCTAGCTCAGCAAGCCCGCCCGAAAGATGCCTATTACTTTGAAGACATCAAGTTGCGCTGTCCCGGCGATACCCACGATCGCAAGGTCCCCGATATGGCCTTCCGCATCCGTTGACCATCTTTGATAATTACCAAACTTTTATAACCCTTTTGCTAACGCGCCTTCGAGAGAAAGGTGCCTCCTGGCTCCGTCTTCCAAAGGGAGGACGGCCGGGAGGGTTTTGCAAACAGAAGTATTAAATCAAAAAGTATATATGAAATATTTCACTGCTTTTTTCTTGTTCCTCCTATCCATTCAGCTCCATGCCCAGCCCAAAGACGATATTGTTGAACGCCGCATTGTAAAAGAGCGAAGAGTCCTTCCTCATCCACCATTGCGGGAAGCCGACATCTTTTGGGAGCGTCGTATTTGGCGATTGATCGATGTTCGGGAGAAGATGAACCTTCCATTTGTCTACCCCGAGAATCCATTCTTTGAAATACTGGCCCGTGCTGCAGAAGAGGGCGACCTATCGGTCTACAGCGCCGAAGACGATAAGTTCAACGAGGCCCTGTCGACGGAGGAATTGGAGCAGATTCTGTTTCGGGTCGATACCATTGCTGTACCGGATCCCGACAATTATGAAATCCGCTATGAGGTGGTGCGTGAGCGCCTGTTTTACGAGGACATCCGTCGGTTCCGGCTGAAGGAAGTATGGTTTTTTGATGAACAGACCGCTAGCTTGCAAGTACGCATTTTGGGTATCGCGCCTTTGAAAGATGTTCGAGACGAGCATGGCAACTTTCGATATGAGCAGCCTTTGTTTTGGTTTTACTACCCAGAATTGAGGGAGGTCCTGGCCCGTCATCGCGTTTTCATCGAGGGTAACGACCGTGCGCCCATTAGCTGGGAGGACCTTTTTGAAATGCGCTTTTTTGCCAGTACCATTTATAAGGAGTCCAATGTTCGGGATCGGCGCTTGAAAGATTACTTATCTGGTGTAGATCGCTTGTTGGAAGCAGAGAAGATCAAAAAGGAGCTTTTTAACTTTGAACATGACCTTTGGTCGTATTGAGGGGAGATGGGATTTGGTGATCTGTGATTTTGTGATCTAGTGATCTGTGGTTTGGTGATCTGTGGTTTGGTGATCTGTGATTTTGTGATCGGTGGTTTGGTGATCTGTGATCGGTGATCTGTGATTTGGGGAGTGGGGAACTGCTTGGTGCTTTACTATTTGATGGTTTTGCGGCTACATAAAAAAGTGTACATTTGCACCGCTGTAATACACACTTTTATGTTGATTGATGTATTAATGTATGGCGGCTTGTTCGTCGGAAGCTTAGTGGTGCTGCTTAAAGGATCGGACTGGTTTGTTGATTCTGCGGAGGAAATCGGCCTTTCGATGGGTATTTCACCCTTTTTGATTGGCGTCACGATTGTGGCTTTCGGGACCTCGTTGCCTGAACTAGCTGCTTCTATTGCCTCCGTACTGGCGGATGATAGTAAAATTGTCGTAGGCAATGTCGTTGGTTCCAATATTACCAACATCGCCCTGGTGTTGGGGCTCACTGCCCTGGTGGCTAAAGAAATCAAGCTGGAATACAACATTTGGCACATCGATATGCCCTACCTGTGGGGCTCGGCTTTTTTCCTTTGGCTGGCTTTGAAAGACTTGCACCTATCGTTGGGTGAGGCCATCCTGTTTTTGGGAGGCATCGGCATTTTTCTGGCTTATTCTTTTAAGCAAAGTGATGGCAATGGTACTAAGACCAAATCTTCGTGGAAGACATATGCCTTTTTTGCTTTGGGGGGTGCCTTTGTGTGGGTGGGGGCTAAATACACCATTACAGCCATTACACAACTCTCTTCTATGGTGGGCATTGGGTCGGAGATCATCGCTCTGACTGCAGTTGCTTTGGGGACCTCCTTGCCGGAGGTCATCGTCAGTATCAATGCTGCCAGAAAGGGGAAAACCTCCATCGCAGTTGGCAATGTCTTAGGATCCAATATTTTCAATACCTATGTAGTCATGGCCATCCCTTCTTTTCTGGGAACCTTAGAGATTCCTCCACAGATCATGGACTTTAGCATGCCATTAATGATCGTTATGACCATCTTGTTTGGTGTGGTCTCAAATAACAAGAATATTACTCGCTGGGAAGGGCTCTTGCTCATACTCTTCTATGCCTTCTTCTTAGTTGAATCCTTCAAGTGAGGCTCCAAATTGTT
>JBCCSZ010000158.1:0-17394 GCA_039199225.1 Bacteroidota bacterium | reverse complement strand
TACATATACATCATAATTCCCAGCCCCTAAGCCCGTAAAAATATTGGAGCTTTGCCAGGGATTTGCATCCAGACGATATTCGTAAATGCCGATGCCACCACTGGCCGTAACGATAATGGTACCGTCTGAGCTTTCACACAAGGTGGGATCTGTGGGACTAATATTTACTATTTGTAATACAGGTGGTTCTATCAAGGTTACCGTATCATAGGTCAGACAATTGTTTTGATCCGTCACTGTCAAATAATAGGTTCCGGCCCCTACATTTGTTAAGCCTGAACTGGTGGCCCCATTGCTCCAATTATAAGTGTAAGCACCCGTTCCACCGGAAGTTGTATTGGCAACAGTCCCATCTGTAGCCCCATTACAACTTACATTGAATCCAAAATAATCCGAGCTTACTACAGCATCTGTGCTTAATATGAGTGGATCAACGAGGGTAACACTGTCGACAATGGTACAGCCGTTGATATCTGTCACTGTTACCCGATAGGTTCCAGCCCCTACCCCACTGATGGCATTGGTAGTTGAGCCGGTGGCATCCCAAAGGTAGGTGTAAGCTCCCGTTCCGCCGCTGGCTGAAGTCGCTGCACTGCCATCCGTAGCGCCACTACAACTAACATCTGCCCCATTGTAATCAGACGTTACATTGGTATTGATGGTCAAAGGTGGTGGATCGTTCAGGGTAATCTGTCCTGTTTCTGTACATCCATTGGCATCAGTAGTGGTTACGTTGTAGGTTCCAGCGGCCAATCCAGTTAAACTGACCGTTGTTTCGCCGCCTTGCCAAACGTAAGTGTAGGGAGGTGTTCCGCCCGATGCACCTGCAAGGATGCTTCCATCAGCAGCCCCATTGCAACTGATTGCTCTGCCGTTGTAATCTGAAGTCAATGTTGGATTGACCAGCAGTGGATCGGGGGCTGTAAATATGATGAAAGAAGTTTGTGTACAGTTGTTTGCATCTGTAACTGTTACATTATAAGTTCCAGCTCCAACATTGACCAGATTCTGACCCGTTTGGCCATTATCCCAGGCATATGTTAAGGTGCCAGTTCCACCACTTGCAGAGACAAACCCTATTCCGTCGGATGCACCAACACATGAAATATCTTCTCCATTGTAATCAGAAATCACATTGGTCGATACGTTTATTGGAGGTGGAGCGACGAGGGTAACAGTGGCCTCGGCAGTGCAACCAATGGCATCCGTTGCAGTCACTGTGTAAGTCACCCCGGCAGATAGTCCTGCTACAGAGGCTGTATTCTGCCCACTACTCCAAGCAAAAGTGATCGGACTAATGCCTCCCGTTGGCGTTGCAGTAGCCGAACCATCTGATGCACCCACACAGCTGATGTCTCTTCCATTGTAGTCAGAAGTGATAGTCGCTGTTAGGGTCAAAGGAGAGTTAACGAAGATGCTTTGCGTATGGGTCGATGTGTTGCTACACGCATCCGTGGCAGTCCAGGTGCGATTGATCACGAAGGAACAAACATTGTTAATGGTATCGGCTTGATAATTCACTGGAACAGACGTTGCACAATTGTCCAAGGCCGTGACTGCAGCTGGTGTTGGAATACCTGTTACCATGACCGTAACGTCTGCTGGTGTATTGTATAAGACGGGGGCAACGGTATCCTGAATACTGATGGTTTGAGTATAAGCAGCTGTACGTCCACAGTAATTAGTGGTTGTCCAGGTACGGGTAATTTCATAGCTACAAGCACTAGAAGGGCTGCTCTCAGTATATAAAATTTCAGTCGCACAGTATTTGATATTGAATTCCGCCATGGAGGCCCAGTCGTTACCGTTGACCTCTGATAAGGCACGTAGGCGTACGTAACGAGCTGGCTCTCTGGCGATATCCACTTCCTTTTCGATGTTATCATTGGCCCAAGTACCCGATGCCGATGGACTGCCCCAGGTGGTTCCGTCCATACTGATGTAGAATTCATAGTCTGCAATTCGACCGTTCGTACCACTTTGTCGAGGTAAATATTTAAAGCCCGAGACATCATATTCGGCGCCAAGGTCGATGATCAGTTCATGTGGATAAGGATCGGCAGTTCCATTCCAGCTAGTATGCCAAAGGGTGGAGGAACTTCCATCGAAAGCGTTGATAGCTGCGCCATTTCCAGCAACCGTTTCTTCACTACTCACACTCACGATACTCCATTCTTCTTGAGGAGCAAAAAATTCAAGGGTACAAGTATCTGTAAAGGGTGGTGCAGGTATGGCTGCATCACAATTGATGACAGTATCGGCTGGTAGTCCTACAATGGTGGGCGGCACGGGCTCTTCTACCGGGAAGGTAACCTCCGTAAGTAATACTTTATTATCGTTGACCACATTGGCGATGTTTTGAACAAACGTAGCACTCGTAACCGGATCGATAACGGCCTCAAAACGCAGAAGTAGGGAATCACCAGGCTGTACAATTGCATTGTAAACGTAACCTGTCTCATCAATGGGAAATAAGGAAGCAGGACTAATATCATCCGGAATACTGTTGACCCCTACTCCTTGAATGACAATGGTAGAGTTGGGAATATATGTCAGGCCATCCGGCATGGTATCAATAATTCTCAACGAGCCTGTCGTCAATGGCAAAGCACCGGTATTGCTGATCGACACGGTATAGATCACCTCGTCACACTCATCGAATAAGCCATTGCCGTTGTAATCTTTGCTAAGGTTGACACATTTCGAAGCAGAGTATGGAATTCCGTTCGGCAAACCAACTCCGAGGTCGATGGCTGGCGAAGCAGGGCTGGCGGTTGCAGGGTCTTGTCCCCAAGCACCGGCCAAAAGGGCATCACTGCCATCACACACCCAAATACGCATACCCGTTTGATCACCATCCGGATCGTAAATTTTGGTCAATTCCAATTCATTCAAGGTGATGAGGTTGTCAAAAGATACTCCGTTTAAATCTGTGTTCCCACCACCATCGCCATTGTAATCGATACAGATATTGATCGTACCAGAACTCGCACTTCCTGTCGGGAAGCTGGAAGTCAGCCAGACCGGCGCCGAATTTTCATTTCCCGTACACTCGATCACATCTATCTCACCCATTGAAACCCAAGCATTACCGTTGACCTCCGATGTTATCACTGCGCGAATGTATCTGCCAGCAACTGGCGTAAAGAAAATATTTTTCGTGAAGCGAGAGTAGGTCCAACTGCCAGTAGCAACTGCAGTTCCCCAATTGGTCCCATCAGAACTGACGTAAATTTCGTAATTCTGTGGATGTCCACTAACTGTCACCTGCGTAGGTGTAAAGCTGAATCCGCTGATGTCGTGGTTGGTTCCCAGATCGATTTGAATCTCATGGGGCATGGCTGGACTGTTGATCGCTCTTCCACAGTTGTAGCTGACCGCATCGATGTCAATATCGTAGGTATTTTGAGTGATCAGACGGATGAATCTAGTGTTATTTTCGGCTGTAAGTGTCAAGTCATTGTAGCTGGTATTGTCGGTCGAAAAAGAATTATCCGTTCTTAGGTTATAGGTTATACCGTCTATGGATTCGTAAATTTCCATGGACGGCGTACTACTTGTAAAAGGGGAGCGTCTCCAACGAATGGTGTATTGCTGACCTGGCTGAATGACGTGCGGCAGCTCAAGACGAAGTTCATCTCCGGTATCGTTTAAGCTTGCACCTAAGCCGTCCGGACTTCCCAAGGCGTCGTTTCCATTATTCACCCCAAAGTCAATCGGGATGTACTGTGCATGTCCGCTGTTGCAACTGCTACCCAGGGAATAATCCGTATGCCAATGGTTGAAGTAATCGCCATCGATGACATTGACGGCCGCTCCCGGTTCCTCGACCGTTTCTTCACTATCGACATATTGAATGCTCCAAGACGACTTATCCGAAATGTAGCTGTTGAGGCCACAACTTGAGGTAGGGTCCTGACCAGGTGCATAACCCACCAAAGTAATTTGAGAGCTTAATTCAGATTCTGGAATGAGTGCAAATCCCCAGTCGTGTGCGCTGTTTCGGTCACCCGTAGAGAAATTGTCGGGATCAGAATCAATGGTAGCAATGGCATAAAAATTACTGCCGCTCGTGTAAAAATGTGCGCCAACATTGTTGGGTAGTTCCACATAATTGGTTCCACCTGCAGCGACTGTAAAGGCTGTTTGTGCGCCTGCCTGTGTGTCCCAATTGACCGTAATGCTAAAAGTATTTGGATTGAAAATGTGTACGTACGTTGGATGGTTGGTGTCATTGACGTTTGCACTGCCATCGTTTTCGGTAGAAACCGGAGAATAATAACTGTTGCTCCATTGGTCGGTTGGCCGAAGGGTGAACCATCTGGATTCGTGGCCTGCACAAATATCTCCTGTTATCAGGTGTACCTGTACATCCGCAGTGGCACTGATGGTACCGCCAGAGTTAATGCCCGTTGTGGTTCGATAACCTTGCCCTTCGTTGAGCGTCACAGTGGTTTCATAACTGCCGTTGCCATCTGCATCAATATTGACTGTTGTGGTTTCTTTGGCCATGATGATGGCTTCTGTCAATTCGAACATATCGTTGACATTCGAATTGGCACCTACAGGGATTTTGAAGTTGCGGCCCCAAAGGATGGTCGGATAAACTTCCAAAGCCCCCGCCAATAAGGTGGAGGATTCAGACGCCCAGCCAAGGCGTGTCAGGGCCAAGTTACCACGGCTGCCGATTTTATCACCTGCATCAAAATCGATCACAGAGCCACGCGTCGTTGTTTGAACCGCATCTTCCAAAGTGATATTGGAGGCAGCCGTCAACAAGTCGACCGTAAAGCCAGGAGGTATACCATTGCTGGGGTCGTTGTCTCCCCAAATCTCTGTCGTCGGTTGGATCGGAAAGGCCAGATTGGGTTCGTAGCCGTCTTCCCAATGATCGTAATAAATGTAAGTCCCCGTCTCTACGATACCAATGGAAATATAGTTGAAAAAGGGATTGGTTGCATTCGAAGCAAATCCACAAGATGAGGCCGAAAGGACTTGCAAGGCAGAAAGCAGTTGATCCTCTGGGCCAGGGATGTAATAGGTTTCTACAAACTGTGTACTGCTCAAATCATCCGAGCAATAGTCGACATCATCCGTACTTCCGACAATCCCCCCTCCGGCTGTCAAGTTCAATTCTACCTCTGCAATACAATTCTGATTGTAGTACTTCACCTGGACAATGTAGGTTCCTTCATCCAGTCCATTGAACAGATTACTCGCTTGCCAACCCGTGATGGGACTTCTGCCACTGTCGAGCAAACGGTAATTCAATTGAATACCATTACCGGACGCTGTAACCAAAATACCACCATCGTTACTGGAACTCGTAGCTGGGTTGATGATCGTGACATTGTCAATAGAAGGAGACTCTGGCAGTTCAATGGTTGCGGTGATTGGACCGACATTGCAACTTCCGTTAATCGATCGAACATAGATGTTATAGGTTCCTGGTGATAGGCCAGTAAAAGAGTTCGATGACTGCCAACTTCCAATACTCAAACGATACTCAAAGTTTCCAGTACCTCCGGCCGGGTTCACTAAAATGATTCCGTCGTTGACATTACAATCCGAAGGGTTGGCTGTTGAAATAGTTGCTGACAAATCCAAAGGCTCTCCCAATACAATACTACTTTCAGCCGTACAGCCATTCGCATCTGTCACCGTGACAGTGTAGGTTCCAGCACCTATGCTACTAATCGATTGGGTGGTCTGACCAGAATTCCAGGCGAAAGAATAAGCACCTGTTCCTCCGCTGGGCGTAGCCGTGGCCGATCCATCTGCGCCGCCGCTACAGCTCACATCGAAGCCATCGTAATTCGAAGTCACTGAGGTAGCGACACTTAAGCTGGTCGGATCGCTCAAGCTAACACTGGCTTGAGCTGTACACCCATAGATATCTGTAACCGTCACCCCATAGGTTCCGGCCGTTACGTTTTTCAAGCTGTCTGTTGTTTGCCCATTGCTCCAAGAATAGGTAAAAGGCGCAGCACCATTGGTTGTCATTGCCAGCGCAAAACCATCACTGGCACCAATACAACTGATGTCGGCCCCATTGTAATCTGAAATGACCGAAGTGTTGACAACGATGGCAGGAGGGTCGCTCAAGGTCACTGTTTCTGTAGCCGTACAAAGATTGGCATCTGTAATGGTAACGGTATAAGTACCGGCACCAACACCGACGAGATTATTACCTACCTGGCCATTACTCCAACTGTAGGAATAAGGCGCTGTTCCACCACCTGCAATGGCGCTGGCTAATCCGTTTGTCGAACCTGGACAGCTGACGTCTTCTCCATTAAAGCTCGATGTCACATTGGTCGATGCAGTTAAGGCTGCTGGCTCCGTTAGCGTAATGGAATCCATTTTAGTACAGCCATTGGCATCGGTTAGTGTCAATACATATTTTGTGGCACTCAAGCCGCTGATGTCCTGAGTCGTGGCGCTGTTGGACCAGGTGTAAGTGTAGGGGCTGGTTCCTCCGCCTGGCGTCAGGTCGATGGCCCCGTCCGATCCACCATTACAAGAAATACTGGTTGGACTCAAGGCAATCGTCAGTTCCGTTGGTTCGCTGATGGTTGTTTGAATGCTATCTGCACAACCGTTGGCATCGATGACCCTTAGTGTATAATTTCCGGCAGCTAAATCCGAGCGGCTGCCGTCGTTATTTATTTCATTGGTCACTTGCTCTTGGGTTAAGGCAATATTGTAAAAGCGAACATCGTCCATGAGCCCGTCATAAGGATCGCTGTCTCCATCGTTGAAAGCATCTGAATTGAAAGGACTTCCCAAGCCACCATTTGTACCATTGGAAGGCAGGCTTCCCAGGGTCGTATTTCCAGCTACCACTACTACACCATCCAGGTATAAACTGATAACTCCATTGTTAAAGACCAATGCAATGTGGTGCCACTGACCATCATTGGGAATATTCGGCCCATTGGCTACAATACCCGTTGCTGGATAATGCTGGAAGGCCGCCCTCAACTGCCCGTTGTCCATCCGAATGGCAATACCATAAAAACGATCCCCTTCATCAAAAAGCATTCTTTCTCGGTTGAACTGATCTGGTCGGACCCACATCATGATGGTCCGTTGCACGATCGGAGATTCCATGAAGCCGGAAGTGCCATTGTTGTATTGAATCCCTGAACTTCCATTGAAGTTGAAGGAATGGTTACGCTCTCTAGAAGTGGTAGCGTATTGCGCTGTTCCCGCAATCCCTACTGCATGGTTGCCATTTCCAGTAATGTCATCTGTTGTTTGTTCGAATGTCCAGTGTGCTTCCGGTTGAATGTCCAGCCATTCGAAGGTGTAGCCGGGGGTTCCACCAGTGACCGTTGTACTGATTACGCCACCATCGTCTCCCCCAAAGCAACTGGCATCCGTCACTGTTGCAGAAATGTCTATTTCGTCTGGCTCGTTGATCGTGATGGTCTTAATGTCGCTACAGCCTCTGCTATCTGTTACGGTGACGCTGTAATCTCCGGCACTTAGGCCACTTGGGTCTTCGTTGGTACCAGCGCCATTGTTCCATGCAAAAGTATAAGGTCCGGTTCCACCACTTACTGTCAAATCAATTTGGCCGTCACTACCTCCATGACAGGAGGCATCCGTTACCACCTCTGACAAGCTGATACCGCTGACGACCGGCAAGGGGATGCTTTCGGTATATACACAACCATTACCATCTGTTACGGTGACACTATAGGTTCCATTGTTTAAGTTGATGGGGTCCTCCACTGTTCCCAATCCGTTGCTCCACTGGTAAGCGTAGGGAGAGGTTCCACCAGAGACCGTCAGGTTGATGCTGCCGTCTCCTGCACCCAAACAAGATTCCGCATTAACGCTGCTGCTAATGGTCACGGCAGAGGGTTCGGTTACGGCAAGGTTGTCGACAATTGTACATCCCCAAAAGTCTGTTACAGTCACGGTATAAGTAGCCATGGCTAGGCCACTTGGGTCTTCACTCGTTCCAGCCCCATTGTCCCAGGCATAGGTATAAGGCGTCGTTCCACCTGTTACTGTCAGATCAATACTTCCATCAGAACCACCATTACAGGAAACGGGAGATTCTGTCATTAAGATGGCCAGAGGCAGTGGCTCTGTCAAGGTAATATCTTCATTGATCTCACATCCATTGGCATCTATCAAGGTTAGATTGTAGGTATTTGCAGAAAGATTGGCGCGTGTCCCGTTGTTGTTGAGGAGATCATTGATTTGTACTTCGGTTAGGGCGGTATTGTGGTAACTTACATAATCCATCAAACCATTGTAGAAGTTGTTGGAGGAGCTGCCAAAGGCATCAGAGGAGAAAGTGCCTCCCAAGCCACCATTGTTTCCACTGGTCGTCAAATTTGTAAATGTCTTGGAAGCCGTTGATCCAGCCACACCATCCAAGTAAACCGTCAGTCTTCTGTTGTCGTAAACCATTGCAATGTGGTGCCATTGACCATCATTGGGAAAAGTATGGGTACCCGCTAAAAACTGAAAGCCCAAGGAACGCATGGCGCCTTGCAGGGTATTACCGTTGAGTCTCAAAGCCCAACCATTGAAACTTCCACCTTCTTCAAACAAAATTTGCCGACCAGATAGGACATTCGGCCGAACCCACATCGATATTGTTTTTTCAGAGAAGGTCGTCCCCATAAAAACATTGTTAACATTGTATTGAATGCGGGTATTGCCATTAAAATCAAAGGAGGCATTGCCTTCCTGGGCAGTCGTACTGTAAGCTTCTGTCCCATCGATTACGATCGGGTGGTGCTCGTTGCCGGATGTATCCAGTGCATTTTGTTCAAATGGCCAGAGGGCCTCGACCTCCATGTCGCCCCAAATAAAGATATAGGGCTGGGTTCCCCCGGCTGCTCCCAGGTCGATGTCAATGGTTCCATTGCTCAAGCCGTTGCAGGTAACATTGACAATCGTCGGATCAATTTGCAGAGAGTCTGGTTGGGTAACCGTAATGGTTCTTTGAATTTCGCAGTTCTCATTATCTGTCAAAGTAACCGAGTAATCTCCGGCTGCTAAGTTGCTTAAGTCTTCCGTGGTAGCACCTGTATTCCAATTGAATCCATAAGGAGGTGTTCCTCCACTGATTGTCAAGTCGATGCTTCCGTCTGATTCTCCATAGCAGCTAACATTATTGGAAGCATCATTCATCACAAGCAAGCTGGCTTGGTTGATCGTTGTTGAACGGGTGACGGTACAACCATAAAAATCTGTAACAGTCACAGTGAATGTGCCAATGCTCAAACCGCTGAGGTCTTCGCTGGTACTGCCATTGCTCCACGAGTAGGTAAAGGGGCTTTGTCCACCACTCACGGTTAAGTCAATAACACCATCATTGCCCCCATTGCAACTCACCTCTGTGGGTACGGCTGTAGCTGTCGGAAGGGCGCGCACCCAAATTTCGTCTGTGGCTGTGTTGACACAACCATTGCCGTCTGTGTAGGTGTAAGTAATGGTATGCCTTCCAACACCGGCTGTCGATGGATCGAAATTGGTTCCACTGACGCCCAAACCACTGTAATTCCCACCCAAGGGTGTGCCACCACTTAAGCTATAGGTAGCGCTGGAAACACACTCTGAAGTATCTGTCAACTCAAAACCAACTGTTGGCAAACTGAAAACGGTATAGCTTTGATTGTCTGTGGTAGAACAACCACTTCTTGTCACGGTCAGACGAATGGATTTACTGCCGCCGCTGCCAAAACTGACAGCCCCTGGATTGATGCCACTGGCCGTAGCCGGCGTTGCTCCCACTCCGAAATCCCAGCTGTAAGTAGCTCCTGTTCCTGCGTCCGTGGCCGTAAAGGTAGCCGTAGCGTCTTCACAAATCGAGGCCGGAATATTAATATTTGCTACGGGCGAAGAGGGATCAGAAAGCACAACAGAATTTGAAGCATAGGCTACGACACAAAGACCATTGTCATTGCGAATTTCCACATCATAACTACCTGCCGATAGTCCATTGAAAACATTGCTGCTTTGCCAGCCACCAGCATTTATTCGATATTCGTAACTGCCACTTCCACCACTAGCCAAAACAGTAATGGTACCATCAGTACCACTACATGTCGAAGGATTACTAGTTTGTACATTGTCGATTGCTGGCTCTGCAAATACAGTGATGGCATCCGGAGCCGTATTGATGCAACCGTTGGCATCTGTGTATGTGTAAGTTATTATATGCGTTCCAACACCAGCTGTACTGGCATCGAAATTCGTTCCGCTCACGCCTGTCCCGCTGTAAGTTCCGCCCGATGGACTGCCTCCTCCAATGGTAAGGGTCGAACTCGTGATGCAGACCTCCCGCCGGGGTAGTACTAAAGTTACGGTCGGCAGACTATTCTCTCCAACTGCAATCGTTCGGTCGGCGGTACAACCATTGGCATCCGTTACAGTAACAGAATAGCTTCCTGTAGTTAAGCTGGACAAAGCAGCCGTTGTTGCCCCTGTACTCCAGCTGTAGGTATAAGGACTACTGCCATTGGTAATGTTGAGGTTGATGGACCCATCTGAGCTGCCCGCGCAGGCGTTGGAAATGGTCGGGTTGATATTCAAATTACAGATAATAACGCTGGCAGTATCTGACACCCGAACGGTATCAGTTGTATTTGGGATGATGCCTTCCAGAATGGCAATGTTCTCAAATGGACCAGGCAGATCGGAATTGGTGACGATGTCGTAATAAGAAACACTAAACGACTGGCCAGGGGCAAGAACATTTGTCGGAATGTAAGCTGAACCATTGTTGTAATGTTCAGAAATTTCAGTAGGGCTTAAGGTCGTATTGTAAACAGCAAATTGGTGTATTTGACCTAGCCAATCCCTAGAGTTGATATTACTGTAAGCATTTTCGTTAAAGGCAATCAATGTAAAGGACGGGTCCCAGGAACTGAAATTACCAACGGGATTGGCTGTACCTGTGGTAGATACTTCTACCCCATCAACATAAAATCTGGCATTTGTCCCATCATAGGTATAGACCACATGTTGCAATCCTATCGGTGGCCAGATGGCATTGACATTGGTTCTCAGTTGATTGGGATAACCACCCGTTGTACGAAGTCGGAAAATGTATTCATTTCCATCCTGCCCCATCACAAAATTAGAGGTCGAATTACTTGGAGAGAAAGAAAAAATACGCGCCGGTCCTCCTTGGGTTTGATTGGCTGGCTGTACCCACATTTCGACGCTGATTTCATTTCCTCCTATTCCATTGTCTGTAATACCTTCCCAAAGCTTATTATTGGTCGTTCCATTTACAGCAGAAGTAGCCGTATTGATGCTTAAGCTATTGGTATTCCAAGAGACATTGGCAGGATCGTTAATCGAAAGATCCAAGGCTGCCCCTACGAAGGATTTGTCAGAAATGACCGTGCCGGAGGCGTCCTGAAAATCGTATAACAACAGAAGGCTGGGGTTCCCCATACCAGAATCTGGTGTAATATTACCCAGTCGATCGTCGGTCAGATCAATGGCAAATGATTGGCTTCCATTATTGGATAGTACATAAGTATAGAATACCGTATCACCAACATTGGCAATGGTTTTATCGGCGGTTTTTACCAAACTCAGACCAGACAAATCGACACTGACCGAATCGGTCCAACTTATTGCGTCACCACTAATCATACCATTGGCATTGACGTCTGCAATATTGGTAATCGGCCCCGGTAGATCACTAGCCAATACAGTGTAGGGAATAGAAACTTTTATGGAATCATCCACGGCAAGCGTCGTAGCGGGCAGCGATATGGCTCCCAGTTTGTCGTCGACCAGCGTGATGTTGTTGACGGCTTCATCTCCGGTATTGTATATTGTGTAGGTGTAGTTGATGACGTCCCCTTCTTGCGCCAGATTTTTATCGGCTACCTTGTCCAGAAATATGTCTGGGCAAATTACCGTCACTGAACCGGCACCAGATAAGTAGACCGATTGACCACCTGTGCTGGGCGAGATCACTGTTACATGGATGGAATCAGCACTGCCCGGCACATCGAATAAAGTTAGGGAAGCAAGGTTCAAAGAGTTTCCAGCGTTGGGACCATAGATTTTTAGGGTATCTGTTACACCGCCTGCCTCGGCAGCTAAAAAGATGGCACTGGTCGTACTGCTTGTCAACTCTGAAAGAGGGACGACTACTTCCAGGTTTCGCTTGATCGTCGTTTGGGGAATCCCATAAGAAAACTTATGGAAACTCTGGTAAAAGCTACGATGCACAAAGGTACCTGTCGAGATTTGGTTGTCGCATTGTCGGAAGATATAGGCGATAAAGGACTCTCCTTTATTGACATCGGTACCGGATGGCGTGGAAAAGGTCACAAAGGAGGCCCCTGGTAATTGGACCCTAAAATAGCGATCGTTTTTATTGTCAAAAATATTGTAGAAATCTGTTGCACTGTCCCCATTGGAATTGCTGAAGGTAACGCGATCCGGCGTGCTTCCACCACCATCAAAAGTAGCTTCCAAAACGATCATATGCACACTGGCAGGATCGTCGATATATAAGGTATCCGGAACATTTCCTTTGATGCCGATGCCCACTATTTCGACACAAGTATCTGCCTCACAATTGTAGTCCCAAGCAATGGGTGGTTCTACACTACAGGCAATGATTTCGACCCCTTCTGTTTCTGTTTCTGAGCAACTGCCCTTGGATACGATCAGTTGAACTTGGGTATTAGCAGTTGCAGAATAGCGAATGTTGTGTGGACCAGGGCCGGTAGCGGTTGATGGTGAAGCGTTGGCTCCGAAGTTCCAATTGTATGTCCATGTTACATCGATATTATCAGCAACAATTGTCACAATCGTATCGATACACAAAACATCAGCCACATCGAAATCTGCATCAACCACGCAATCTGTATCATCACAATCGACATCGCCATCGAGGTCGTCGTCAAATCCATTGTCGCACAGCTCTGGGCAAGCGCCCCCTTGTAAGTTGATACTGAACGAATTACTCGGACAAGATTTGCTGTCTGTAACATACAAATTGGTGTAGGCACCCGTCGCAAGTCCTGTCAAGTCTATTTCATTACTCGAATTAATAGAAACATTCAATATAGAATCTGGTACGCCATTCAAGGTATAGTAAACAGTGTATGGACCACCTGCCCCAGCATAACATTCGGTCAATGTCAGGCTGATCTCCGAACAAGGATCGGTACCTGCTGCGATGCTTTCAATCACTGGCACACAGGCCGCTGGTCCGAGACCGTAGACAATGTTGTTGAGGGCTGAACCGCTTTGGCCACCTGTGGTTAAAAAATTGCGGCGGAAACCACATGCGACCCCTGCTTCGTTGGGTGCATCGATGACGTGAATGCTATCGATGCCGTCATTGGAGCCGTTTCCATTAGAGATATAAATTCTACCATCGGGGCCGTTTTGTATACCTCCGGCTCCGGCATTTCCTCTGTATACTTGGTAAGCACTCGCCTGAATATCAGCATTCGAGCCTGCCATGACATCAAACTGAAAAATGTAATTTTCTCCTCCGGCATCAAAACTGGTGTACAGCTTGGTTCCATCGGGCGAAAAGGCAATACCATAATTTTGGAAACCCCACAAGTCTGTCATCAACAAAGAGGGGTCCAGGTAATTGGCATTGAGAAATGCACCGCTCTCCTGGTTAAAGCTACAAAGCAAAAGTTGCCCACTTTGGTCTGGACCAACCGTCGAGGCATACAATGAACCTTTGAGGTTGAAGGCGGAGCGGTAGCGCTGGTCATTGCTAGAGTGAATACTGGTAGTGGTCACCCTAGGCTCGAAGCCAGATTCCGTCCATCTGATGGCATGCATGTTTTGCCCGGCTCTTGCCACCACCCAGATGGTATCGCAGTTGAGCTGCACAGCACTCACTTGTTCTGCAGTAATAAAGGTGGTTAGTTGGTTGGCAGGACCGATCGTTTTGTTGGGTACATCCACCACGACATAGTATAGTTCCCGAGTAGCACCCAGGTGGTCGTCCGTATAAAAAATATACAACTCATCAGCCATGTTGCATTGGCCTGGTGAAGCAATAATCAAAGGCGTTCCGGCTGCGCTGAACAGTCGAGTCGATACTGTATTGAATCTATTTTGTGAATCGCTGGTGCTGTACTCATTACCGGCTGCATCCCAAGCTTTTTCACCATCCGAATAAATCAAAACCTCTCCCGTGGAAGGATGACAGTAAGTAGCTCCTCCCTCCCTTTTGGGCATGTTAGAAGTTGTTCCCGTTTGGGTGAAAGAAGATGGATAACCAGCTTGAGCTCCGCTTGTCTGCAATTGGTTGAAATCCAGACCACCGCCACTGCCCGTATGCCAGACATTGTAAGTTTTAGCAATCAATGGATTGGTATTGGAACAAACGACGGGCGTAGCACAGGCGGGATTGAATGCATTGTCTGGGTTGAGGCAGTTAATTGGGCAAGGTTTGGTCGAGGGGTCTTGCCAGGTGTTATTGGTCGGAACAGCATAAGTGATTCCATTGACCAAACCATTGCTGCTATTTACAGTGGGCGTTCCGCTGCCGGCAATGCCATCATCGTCTGTATCAGAAATACCTTCTTCTGCCGTATCAAAACAATCATCGTCATCTGAATCCAACTCGTAGGCGTCGTAAATGCCATCCGGAGTCGTTTCACTGTCGGCCACTGTATATTGTAGCACATCGCTATCCGCCGATGTTTCGAGACTGTTGAACAAACCATTTAGTCCAGAATTGGTATCAGCATTGTCTATGATCCCATCGTTATTGGCATCGGTTGCAGTGTGACCCGCCTCGACTAAATCGTAAATACCGTCGTTGTCACTGTCCAAATCCAAGTGATTCAGAATACCATCACCATCGGTATCCTCACCACCTACTTGATAAGCACTGCAAACGGAGTTCGGAATAGAGCTTACCGGATTACTGGTAAAACAAACCCACCGATCGTTATTGTCATGGGTAAACTGAAAGGTGATGGTACTGATATTGGAAAAATAAAGTTGCAGTTCATCTTCGAAATTGTTGCCGCTATCAAAGTCGATCATGCTGCCAAAGAAACTGATCGCTGTCCCATTATTGGCATTCAAAACGTAGGATATCAGATTGGTTGTGTCTACTGCGATGCCTTCCACCTGATCAAAATCATCCAGAAATACGGCCCAATTGATGGTGGCGGGTGTTGAAGTTCCATGGACAAAGAAGCTGAAGGTGGCCGATGTTCCGGGGTCTGTCGCAGAGAGGGTAAAACCATCATCGTTGTTGCTACATCCTCGAAAGGAACCACAATTGATGGAGGCTCCTGGAACATCGTATACGATCATATCGATTTCTACTCCCTCAAAGGTGCCAATGTTTGAAAATAGTTTGCCACCAGTTACATCGCTACAGTTGGTGTAATCGTAAGTTGGAAATTCTGCAGAACCGATTACAGGGCAAGACTCTGTGGTTCGACCTTCCAAATCATCGGGAATGCCATCGTTGTCGTCATCCAGATCACAAAAATCGTTGATGCCATCTCCGTCGTTATCCGAGCAGTCCGAAGAGGTACGGCAATCGTCGCAATCCAGGCAATCGACCAGACCATCTCCATCATCATCAATTCCATTGTTACAGATTTCTGGTGCAAACGAAAGGGGCGCCAGCAAATTGCTTGGAGCGTAAGCCCTCTCAGCCAGAACGGGTGCCTCAGCGGGTGAAAACCACTTGCTTGCGAAATACTCTAGAATGGGATAGAAAGAAACGACGAAGAGGAAAGAATACAAATAAGTCGAAGCCCCATAGGGAAATAGCACACTGCCGAGCAGTTGTTCCTTTTTTGATTCCAGGGATAAGCCTTTGCGTTTTGGAGTAAAAGTTTTACTCATTCGCATTTGTTTTTCATTCTGTATACCCCTGGCAACAATTCAACTTTTGCTTTTTTAGTGCGAGTGCTTGTTACATCTAGCGGTATGAATTATAATTTCAGCGATCTCAGGGCGATAGGTTAAACTGGTAGTTTTGTTTGTTCCAATATTTCCAGGGCCTACCTTAGTATGCTATATGCGAAGGCAAGAACTGTACCAGTCAAACCGGCTTTTTAACCGTTCCCACAGGCAGTTGGCGCAGCATGGCAAAGGGGCATGTCACGACAACACAATAAAAAAATACAAATACGAAAAGGAATGATTTTGTGACAAGAAAGAACGTTCTACAAAGGGCGATAAACCCTCCAATCGATCGATAAAGCGTAGGAGGATGTGACGTATATTCGATGAGAAATGGTACGGTATCTCAGGAGGATTTTACTCAGAAGTAAATAATTGAATCAGAAGAAGTCCCTAAAAAAATGGCCAAATGGCTTTTCTTACTCAAAAGTCATTTGGCCCGACAGACATGGCTGTCACGATCAAAACAAGTTATTTACCGATATGCTCGTCTATTTCGTAAGTTTCATAGAACTCTTTTTCAGCAATCCGGTAGACTTCACTCAGGTCCGGCGGGCAAACCATGTAGTCTCCTTTACGAGCAATCATCTCAGCACCCCACGAAGCCATAAAATAAAAGACTTCATCGAGGGACAGCTCTTTTAAGCGGGCTTCATCCATTTTAATGCCGATTACCTTGCCGATTGGCTTGTACACGCCGATCCCACTGTCGCCTATCATGGTATCCAATACGTAACGGGCTTCAAATTTATTTGACCGAATGATGTATTGCTCCTTAGCTTCTGTCTGGTTTTGAACGATGTAATCACCTGGGTTTGCCTGGTTAATCGTTTCGATACCATCCTTTGTAATCGTCCGGATGACCTCTCCACCAGTGGCTTCTCTGGCCATGATCTTATTGAATTTCCGGTAAACTTTTCCTTCAGCCTGAAGAATGGGAATGATAGCTTTTTGAACTTCTTGCTGTGTATACACCTCTTATTCTTTTAATGAAGAAATCGCCGTTTTTCACGGCATTCTGTGGGGGTATTCGTGTGTCAAAAGAAAACGCGCTATGATCGAGCGCAAAGGTAGGTAAAATCGAGGAATCGATCCAGTTGAGCCTCAGCTAGCCTAACGGACAAGGGTTACGTCACCTTGGTGAAGCTCCTCCCAACCGTCGACAAAGCGGATTTCCGCGTAGTAAATATAAACACCATTGTCCATCAGCTGCCCACCGAGACGACCATCCCAGCCCTCTAATTCCTGATTGGGTAGGAAACCTACTCTTTCAAAAACCAATTCTCCCCAGCGGTCAAAAACGCGGAAAGATTTGATCTCGGCTACCTCCGGACCAGCATAAACAGTAAAGCGCTCATTGATGCCATCACCATTTGGCGAAAAAGCTGAGGGGATGAATACGCGGCGCTCTTTTCGGACATTAACCGTAATACGCTCTTCAACGACACAACCAAAGGAGTCGACTACAGTGAGTTGATAAGTAGTGGT
>JBCCSZ010000157.1:0-17419 GCA_039199225.1 Bacteroidota bacterium | reverse complement strand
GACACCCCATAGTTCAGGTACATTTGGTAGGTCGTTGTAAGTCAATCGCTTAACAAGATCAAATCGCAACACCTTGAAAATATTTGATATACCAACACTGGCTTCCATGTAAGGGCGGTCTTGCAAAGTCGCAGACAGGTTCTCCCCTTCCGCATTCGTTGGAAACTGGACCAAAGATGGATCGAGCATCGGATTGTTGGCATCGCTCAAACGCCCGTACAGCCCCTTGAAAGTCGCGACTTCGCGCAGCTTGAGCTTCTTCAAAAATGGAATCTTATTGAAGAAAAAGCCTTGAAAATAGTGGCGTATATTGATACTGACGTACTCATCAGAGATAAATTCCAGGTAGTTCATCAGGTTGTATGCCCGATTCTGATACGAAAAGGTTTGGTTGGCGCGCGGCAGCCACATCAAAACGTACGGAATGCCCTTACCAAATAATTTTCCACCCTCTATTTCAACATTGGAATAGCCGAGGATGGATAAATAAAAGCGCTTGAAAATATTGAGCTTGGTGGTGTGGTAATCGTAGTCGCCACCCAATCCGTCGATCCCCAATACGTAATCAAAATTGATGACCGGATACTTATTGACGATGTTGTAGCGGAAGTTTTTGCTGGCAAAATACTGGGCGTTCGGCGAAAAGCGGATGCTGGCCCGAACATTGGTCGTACTCACCTGCGGTAAGATTTTTCTATCCTGATCGAAGTAGGTAAATTCCAACGATCCACCCGGATGCGGCTCGATGTCTTTGTTCTCCACCCCAAAGCGTAAAGTAATGTTGTTGCGGGTTTCGTAGTAATAATCTCCTTTCAAAGAAGTAAAGAACATCATATTGTCCTGCCGTCCTCGCTTGAAAGACAGCAAAAAGTTGTCTTCCGTAATGTATTCCAAAATCTGCCCCGGAAATTTGGTCTCGTGCATATAACTCGCCCGAATGTAATGTCGGGGATGTTCCTCGAAATTATCGTTGAATGAGTAGAGAGCAGAACCGTAATATTTAAATAGTTTATCCCTGAATCCATAGGCAGCATAGCCTTCCAATTGAATTTTCTGGTCGAATTTCAGATTGGTCCTTCCCCCCAAACGCAGGCGGAACCCTTCTACCTCGTTGAAACTGTAAAAGGAACTCACAGGGCCAATGTCGAACGGACCGAGGTCGGTATAACCCGTCACCAGCAACCCGAGCGCCTTGACCGTTCGTCGGAAGGCCGGCACCCGTTGCAAGGTATCGATCATCACATAGACGCCCTCCTCTTCCTCGGTCAGGGTATCCAACCGATTGGTATCCCAAAAAGATTGCTCCTTTTCATAGGCATCTTCGGCAACAATCACCTTTTCCGTTCCAGCATACTTACTTTTATCTCGCTCGGTATTGAACACGAAGTTGTCGTACACCACCGATCGTCGCCCGAACATACCCATCCCTTTCTTGGTCAACGCATAATCGATTAGGAAAAAGTCTTTTTCCAGGACCCACTCTCCCTCTACTTGGGTAAACTCCTGCTCGATTTTTACATCTTGAACAAAATTCAGGTTGATGTCGTCCAAAACCGTCATATCGATTTTCACCACCTGATAGATGGAATCATCCGTAATGTACATATTCCCACTAAAGCCTAAATCGAGCTTATTCCGGGGGATAAAGGAAAGGTCGATGACCTGTTGTCCTTTGTATTCAATGGTATCGTTGATGTAAAAACGATAGAAATCCGGCGCAATGATGGAGAGAGGACTGACAAACTGGTAAGTCAGAAAGTTGATGTTGTTGTCGTTGATATTGATATTTTGATAGAGCTTATTCATCACCGCATTCATCGATTTGGGATCGAATGCCCCTTCCAATTGCGTCAGTTTGATGCCTTCTTGATGCTCCCGCTTGGTAGAAGGAGATTTGCGGTAGTAAACGGTCGAGGAAGTTTCTTGCAAATATATCGGTAAGAAAGTCTTGCCATTGACCTCGGAGGTATCTACATAATCGAAGATGAACTGAAACTTGCGGAAAGCTTTGCGCTTTCTAAACTTGTCCGAAATATTGTTGAGGTCCATTTCAACTTTCTCGTACTTGTCGTACTCATAGAAGCTCAAATCCTCCAGGCTGTTCTTTTTCTTATTGCGAATAACCTTGCGGATCAATTCGACAGCCGGGTTGTTTTTCTTTCGATAGCGGGTTCTTTTCGCCACAAACTCAACGACATCGAGCGTAACGGCCGACGTACCGAGCGTAAAATCAATCGTTTGCTTTTCCCCCAGCTTAACAGCCATCGTATCTGACTCATAACCAAGGAACTGCACGACAATCTTATCGGTCGCATCTTTCGATTCGAGGCTGTAATTTCCATCGAAATCTGTTGTAGTACCTATGGTAGTGCCAGCAAAGAAGACATTGGCAAAGCCTACTGGTTCTTTTGTTTCGCCATCGATGACCTGCCCTTTGACGGTGGTCATTTTTTGTGCGGCTAGTGGGTTGATTCCGAGCAAAAAGCCAAGAAACACCAACAAGAATGCATGGAGCAGATACTTTTGTAACATCGGGCTTATCAGTTATTCTTTCGAATGCGTTCCATAAATACTCCTGAGAAACAACTCAGCTACGAGGGTTGTTCCCTGCCGGAGTGTTAAAATATCTTGGGCAGCGATAAATTGACATTGGTTAAGAAATCCATTCAAACCCGAAAAAGAGGTGTATACAGAAAGTCTCTTTTTCACATAATCAGTTTTATACAGCTACCTTTTTGAAAGTCCAAATTGCCAAGTTCTGGTCAAAGAGTAAAACGGCCATTCCTGAATCGTATTGCAGTCAGGTTGAATCGGCAAAAAAGCAGATCCAACTGTGGCCCATTAAAAGATTCCTCAATAAGACCATAGGTTGTATGGCCATAGAATAAATGAAAAATAAATTATCAACCTCCTGACGGTTCAACCCCGCCTTATCCCCTATGCCAAGGCTCAAAAAGTGGTCTGGACAAATAAAATCTATTTTCCGATACACCAAAATGGTTCCAGTGGCGAGTAGGCCCTTTCCTCCTGGCCAGCTTGGACCATAAATGAACGAAAATGAGGAGTGTTCATCGAAAAGCCCTGTACAAAAGTTATATTTGGCCAAACCGACAACCCTATGTCCATCTTACAACTACACCAACTCTCCAAAAGCTATGGCCGCATCAAAGCGGTTCAGGACCTATCTCTCACCGTCAACCGAGGTAATATATATGGTATACTAGGTCCTAATGGCAGCGGCAAGACGACCACTTTGGGCATTGTCCTGGGCATTCTCAAAAACGACAGTGGCAACTATGAATGGTTTGATGGCCAATACGGCAACAAAGCACTTTTGAAAATTGGCGCCTTGCTGGAAACGCCCAACTTTTATCCCTATCTGGATGCACAACGCAACTTAGATATTGTGGCACACATCAAGAAAGTCAAACAACCCAGGATCGATGAACTGCTGAAACTGGTCAATTTAGCCCATCGGCGCAAGTCCGTTTTTCGCTCTTTCTCCTTTGGAATGAAACAACGATTGGCCATTGCCGCAGCCATGATCGGCGATCCAGAAGTGCTGATCTTCGACGAACCCACCAACGGACTGGACCCCCAAGGCATCGCAGAGGTCAGAGAAACCATCCTTCGCATCGCTCAAATGGGCAAAACCATCATTATGGCCAGCCATATTTTAGATGAAGTGGAGAAGGTTTGTACCCATGCAGCCATCATCAAGAACGGAAAACTATTGGCATCCGGTACCGTAGGAGCCATCATCAATCAAGATATGATGGTCGACCTCCGGTCTTCCAACAACCACCAGCTGCTCCGAATTCTGAAGCAACATCTGAACATCCGCCAGATCGAAGAAAAGCAGGACCTACTCAGCATTCAAATTGCAGATGAAATCGATCCGGCAAAAATCAACCAGATTGCCTTTGAAAACGGCATTGTGCTAGGCCACCTGAATGCCCGCAAAAAAAGCCTGGAGGCTGAATTCCTCGAATTGACCGCCAAAGGCTGATACTAGCAACCGCCCCTTTTTTCACCTCACAGAACAAAAAATAAATGCTACACCTCCTAAAACTGGAATGGCTCAAAATACAAAAACACTCCACCACCCAAATCCTGTTGATCCTCTACGTCATTGCACTGCCAACCCTATTGCTGGCCGGCAAATCGTTCAATGACCTCCCGCAAGAGTTCATCAATCGAAATACCTTTTACATGTTTCCCACCGTCTGGCAATACCTGGGCTACATCGGCAACTGGATCAGCTTTTTTGTCTTCGGTTTCATCGCCGTTATGCTTGTGACCACCGAATACCAAAATCGAACCATGCGGCAAAACATCATTACCGGGCTTCAAAGACGTGAATACTTTCTCTCTAAGGTGTATTTCATCTTGGCCGCCAGCCTAGTAGGAACGCTGTACTATGTCATCTGCGGACTTTTATTTGGTCTTGCTCATACCGAGACGCTGTCTGCTGCCAAAATGATGCAAAATACCGACCTCATCCCTCGTTATTTTTTGATGCTGCTAAGCTATATGACCTTTGGCCTTTTTATCGGTACCGTCATCCGAAAGACGGGCGTTTCCCTATTTCTTTACCTAGCCTGGGCTTTTTTCCTGGAACGGATCGTCCGATATTCCTTCCACCAAAACATCTTTCCTGGAAAATCGATTCACTTTTATCCAGTCAATGCCGCCTCCGATTTGGTGCCATTCAATTCTCCGTTGAATAGGATGGCAGAGGAGTACTTGGAACAAAACAACTTCAGCCTGTTCCTCTCCCCGACAGAGGCTGTCATTACCAGCGCGCTATATATTGCCGTTTTCCTGTTCATTTGCTACCGACTGATCCAGCAGCGAGATTTATAGCCCTAATTGCGAGAGCGCCTCCTTCTCTTTTGCTGAGGTTCTTTTAGCATGTAGCGAAATTGAATGCTGCCTGCCAGGCTGACCTCCGGCAGATTGTAGTCGCGCTCTGCAAGGCTCTGTCTAGTGGTCAAGACCGGATTTTGAACCCTCACCTCTCCAAAATCTGCAATCAAGACATTCGGAATCAGCTTAAAATCCAACCATATCCTTTTGGATAATTTGGTAGATAAGATGGGAATCAAAGCCATTTCAATCGCAAAGATTCTCGCCTTGATGGGAAAGCTCTGTAGGGATAAAGCTGTTCTTTTGTAGGTATAAAAAGTTGGTTCAATGGAGCCCGAAAGTCCAAATCGTACCCTGGAAGTCTTGGCATTCCCAAAGTACTTTCCAAATTCATATCTGAAGGCTAAAAGCGTACTCTTCTGCTCGTATCCAATAAAGGTCGCTGTGATGTCACCATCCAAATTCACAAAAGCATAAGTATTGACGTAAGACGATTTGGTATGGGAAGTACGGGTTAAGGACAGCTCGTGAAAGGTTGAATTGGCATTGACGATCTGAAAGCTTGCACCTATATTGATCAGTTGAGATGGAAACCTATTGATGTTTTCATTTTCCAACACCCGAATGTTGTCTTCCAGGATGAATGTTCCTGAGTTAGACGTTAGAAAATTCAGAATCAGCTCGTCTTGGCTGGTTTCTATGGTGCGAAAGAAGGAATAGGATTCTATCTCGGGGTAATAACTCAGAGACGATGAAGTAAAAATTGATTTTTCCTTCCACTTTTTTCCCCTTTGAGCATGGCTGTATTGATGACATACTAGGATAAGTAGTAACAGAGTAAGCACTTTTTTCATTTCAAAAAATTTAAACCACTATCTACATTGACCGATAGGCGGAAAAGCCTCTTCCGAGATAAATATAAAGTGCCAGACAGTTGAGCAACAGAACGGAGGAGTACGCTTGTTTTCATAGGAATCGGCTGTATCTAGCAATAAGTTGAACAATAATAAGTTTGTGCCAGACAGGGTTGATTCAGTATTTTTTGCTTTAACAAAGATAATACATTCAGCAAAACCTCCAACTCATTTGGTCAAAGAAGAAAAAATAAGCCGTTTCCTCCACCCAAATGGAAGAAAACGGCTCATGGGCTGAATGCCAGCCCCGATTCCCAGGCAATTTACCCTAACGGACCAAGGTTACATCTCCTTTGAACTGAATAACCTCTCCATCCTTGAACTGAATTTCTGCAAAGTAGACATACACACCGGGGTCGAGTACCTGCCCCTTGTAAGTACCATTCCAGCCTTGCGATTCGTCCTGAAAATCCATATTCTGAATTTGATAGACGGGCGCACCCCAGCGATTGAAGACCTGAAACTGCAAAATACCCGATACGCCAATACCTGGATAAAGCATGAACACATCGTTGAGTCCATCGTTGTTGGGCGAAAAGACGTTGGGTATAAACACATTCCGATCTTTCTGTACCGTCACCCGCAGTTCGTCTGTTGCCGTACAACCACTCACCTCATCGGTCACAGTGACCTGATAAACCGTACTGAAGATGGGCGATACGTCCAAAGAACTGCAATCCAAGCAGGTCGTCGAGTCAATTGTCGACCAAGTATAGATCGGCTGGTTGCTATCCGTGTTGGCATTCAAGGTAGCTGTTTCCCCCAAATTGATGATTCGATCATCGCCCAGACTGACCAAAATGAAATCTGGGTCATTGATGAGGGCCGGAAAGGCTTTCACACAGCCTACCGCATCCCGCACATACACATCGTATGCCCCGGAGGGAAGCTGTAAAAAATCCATCTGCTCAGCATAATTTTCAGCATCTATAGAAAACTCATAGGGACCAACACCCCCACGAACCGCATCTATTTGAATGATGCCGCTGAATTCGCCTTCCGTACAGGTGACATCCTGGGTCATCAGCTCCATTTCCAGTGGCTCAGACTGCGTCAGGCTAAAGGTTGTTTCTGTCGCACAGCCCTTGTCATCCGTCACCGTGATGGTGTAATCCCCAGCTGTTAGACCTTCTGCGATTGCTTCGCTGCTGCCATTGCTCCACAGGTAAGAATAGTTCTGTCCTCCATCGGCGACCACCATCAAGGAGCCATCGGCTTCTCCTGGGCAGCTGATGGGCTGGACCACTTCAACCACCGCCGACAATGGTACCACTGGCTCCGTAATCACAACAGATGCTTCGACCACACAACCATTGTCGTCTGTGATGGTGACACGGTGAATGCCGGCCTCTAGGCTGTCGGCAGTAGCCGTTTGATCGCCATTGCTCCATAGATAACGGGCGCCTGACGCATTGGTCGTGACCGTTGCCACGCCATTGGCCTCTCCGAAACAGCGAACGGCAGCTTGCTCACTAGCTTCGGCAGAAAGGGCCGCTGGTTGCCCGAGCTGAAATTCCAGAACAGCGGTACAGCCATTCTGATCAGACAAAACCAATTGATAGGTCGTATCTCCCTTGAACTGATCGTTGAGACTGAAAAGGCTGTCAACGGGAGTCGACGCATAAAAATAAGGCTGTGAACCACCCTGAATCCGCATCAAGACAGAGCCGTCCGAAAAACCATGGCACTGTGGCGCTGTGCTGGCTAGGAGGTTGACTTCCAGCAAGGGCGGCTGTGTCACTTCCATCGTGTGAACGCCTTGGCCCCATCGGTCTGTGATCGTCAGGGAATACTGATCGGCCGGAAGGTTGCTCAAAACAACCGTCCCATTTTCTGTTTGTATATCGCCACTACCATTCAAAGTAGAATTCAGTGCTTCCCAACTGTATTGATAAGGTGCTTGTCCATTATAGGCCGAGAAGGTAATTTGTCCATCGGTTTCGCCAAAGCAGTCCAAAGTACCATTGACAATGTCGGAGCGAATATCAACCGGAAACAATACGACGATGCATTCTTCCGCCGAACAACCAATCTCATCGGTCACCGTCACGCAATAGCTGCCTCCGCCGACAAGACCCGTAGCTGCCGAAGTGATTTGTCCATCTGACCACAAATAAGTATAACTACCACTGCCTCCCCTGGGAATCACCCGAGCGATGCCATTTGCTGCATTCAAGGCCGATGCCTCCGCAGCAAGCGCTACCGCAGCCGTCAATTCGTCTTGGACCACCAAAGAGGTATAGACCGTACTATCACAACCATTGGCAGCAGTATACACATCGGTATAATCACCCGTCTGAGCATAGACAGAGGTGCCAACGACAATAAATTCACCTGCACAAACGGCAGTATCAAGACTAGAGCGCACTTCTGGTCGTATGTCGACATTTCCACGAACCAAGCTGTCACAACCATTGGCGCCAACGAGGCGCTCGTTGATCGGTCCGCTCTGAATATAGATCGTATTGCCAACCGTCAAGCTTTCGCCAAAGCACAGGGTCTCGTCCAATATAGTTTCATTGAGTGGCAAAATGGTCAGCGTTCCAATGATGGTACTATCGCAACCTTTGGCCGATGTTAGGACCGTATTGATCTGCCCGCTGGCATCGTAAGTATCTGTACCGACAAGTATGGACGTCCCAAAACAGAGGGTTGTATCAAGCAGTGTAATCGTGGGTTCGGGTTCTACAATTTCGCCAAAGGCTGCGGCAAAACCAAAGCCATCCGAGATGGTAATGCTGTAATTCCCCACAGGCAATCCGCTGATGACAGAGCTTCCCCCCTCGGTTTGAACTGTTCCATTTCCAGTGAGACTGCCATCTGCATTTTCCCAGCTGTAGTTGTATGGCCAAGCCCCATTTGAAATGCTGATAACAATTTCACCATCTGTATCACCAATGCAATCCAAGGTATCAGAAACCACTTGAGACAAGATATTGCTCGGAAAAAAGATCAAGACACAATCCTCGGCCGTACAACCTTCGCCATCGGTTACGGTGACGCAGTAATCACGCCCTCCCAAGAGGTTGAAAGCAATGGGACCGGTTTGGCCATCTGACCAAGTGTATGTAAAGTTGCCAGCACCGCCGGAAGCTGTTACGTTGGCCACACCGTCGGGTGCCAGGTAGCCGGTCGCTTCTTGTGCCATTACAGCATCCACCAAAATGGGGTCCAGGACCTGTAATTCCAGAGACACCGTGCTGTCACAGCCATTGTCTGCCGTCAAGACACTTTGGTAGCTCCCTGTGATGCTGAAATCATCGCTGCCAATGCGAATGGAAGCTCCGGCACATAAAATAGTATCGATGGAGGTCATAATTTCCGGAGAAGTCCGAATGATCCCCGTCACCAAGCTGTCACAGCCATTGGAAGCGCGCAGCAATTCATTGACACTTCCTGCTTCGGTATAAAGGCTGTCTCCAATCTGTAGGGATTCCCCAAAACAGAGGAGCTGATCGATGTTGACCACATATTGAGGCGGCAAGTCACCGGCATCGGAAACGCTGAGATCAAAAAAACCTGTGGTTTTATTTCCAGCCCCATCTATCAAAATCCAATACGTTCTACCCGGATCGAGACAAGAAACGCGCATTTGTTCATCAAAAGTAATAGAGCGGTAAATACTCTCCACTTCCTCCAGCGGCCCATCACATTGGTCATTGGCAGAGCGATAAAGCGCCAACTGCAAGTTTACGGGGTCCCGACCTTGGGGAGGAGGCAAATCAGATATGCCCTCTATCAGCACATGGCCAGAGGGCGGAGCCTCGAAGGAAAACCAAACATTGCGCTGTGCAACGAAAGCCCTTGGGTCCGGATCATTAAGATCAGTCGCACAGGTATTGCTCTGGTCGCTGACCATAACAGAACCACCAACAGGTACAGCCCCCATATCTTCAGCATCACAGATAAAATCAGCGGCCTCAACGACATCATAACTTTCGATTTCCAGACCAAAGTAGCCTGTATATCCCACCGGTGGATCAAAGCCACCATCTACCAGCAGCCAGTACCTCTTGGACGCTTCCAAGCACTTGACCCGCCATACTTTGCTGCGAACATCGTTGTTGGGAATGCCACCAACCACACTTAAATTTCCGATGCAAGAATCGTTGTCTGACTCGTACAGAGCCATTTGGATATTTATTTCATCCCCCAAGCCCTGCGGATCGCTGTTGGCCCGTATTTCAATCATCGAGCTGCCGTCAGAAGGCATTTGAAAGCTGAACCAAACCGCGTGATCGTTGCGGAAAAGGCCATCTACAAAGGGGTCAGGTTCAAAAAGGTTGGTGGCACAGAAATTATTGTAGTTGCTGAGGCTGGCATCGCCGACCGTATTTCCTCTGGCAATCAGCCCCAAATCAAAGGCTGTACAAGGCACATCGTTGAGTCCACCAATAAAATTGACGTTGGTGGCGATCGAAAAGTCGAAGGAACCTTCAGAGCGGCCGCCCGGAGGCAAAGCCAGGGTATAGTCTTGAGAAGTACCTGGCAGTGCAATCGGAAAGGTAGCACAGATGGTTTCAACGCATTTTTCATTGGTGTTGCAGTTGAAGCCATCGTCTTCGAAAGCCTTGAAGCAAACTTCCAGTTCTAGGGGAACGTCGGAAGGACAGTCGAAAGTCTCATCGTATTGAACGAATGGAAAGTCGTTGAAACAGGCACCGGCGGCAGGGTAAACCACCCAATCGCCACCATTAATTTGGACGGCCCAACGCGGCTCCGGCCCAGAGAATAAATCGGTACAAGTCGTTGTGGAACTACCACTGTTCACGGTAAGGGTCACATTGCCTTGTGACCAAACATTGCCAGGTAGAATAAAAGACAGGCCAAAGCATAAAAACAGCCCAGCCATTCGGGAGATGTAGTGCGCTACAGGATTCATTGTAAAGGGAGTCTTATTTGTCGATAAAACGGTTTTTAATTGAATACCAATAGCTGTGAACCAAAACCAAACAGTACAGATCAATCCTACTATGGATCAGTCTGTTTTGCCAACAATATTAAGGCTTTTAATGATGCATTTATTGTTTTCGCCTGGATAATAGGCGTTAAAGTAACGTTAATTGCAAAGTTAATCCATTCTTAGAATTAAATGGACTACTCAAGCCAAGTTGCGATGAACGGAAGATTTTACAAAAACCCTTTGGTGTCCCTGGAAATGTCCAAGTGAAAGGCTTTTCTTCCGAGTGAATCGCCACTTGAATGCTTTGATTGAAAAGTATCGACTTCAGGAATAAGTTGGAATCGATATATCTTCACTAAAGTTGTTTGACCTCATTGACCAACTTTTGTATGGAATCTTTTGCATCGCCGAACAGCATACGGGTCCGTTCGTGGAAAAACAAGGGATTTTGGATACCGGCATAACCAGGTCGCATGCTTCGCTTGAGGACAATAACATGCTTGGCCTCCCAGACATTGAGGACGGGCATTCCATAAATCGGGCTGCCCGGATCGTCTTTTGCCGATGGATTCACTACATCATTGGCACCGACGATGACGACCATATCCGTATTGGGAAGGGCATCATTGGCATCTTCCAAATCAATCAACTTGGGATAAGGCACATCGGCCTCGGCCAGCAAAACGTTCATATGGCCAGGCATCCGACCAGCAACCGGGTGGATGGCATACTTGACCGCTACCCCATTGGCTTCCAGCAAATCATCTAATTCCTTACAAATTTTCTGGGCCTGCGCAACAGCCAAGCCATAGCCCGGTACAAACATCACCGATTGGGAATAATACAGTTGAATGGCAGCATCAGTGGTAGCTACTTCTTTGGCCACTTGATCGCCAGAACTCGCCGCAGCGCTAGCTCCTCCTCCAAAACCGCCGATCAAAACATTGACCAAAGAGCGATTCATCGCCTGACACATCAATATGGTCAGAATGGTTCCAGACGCTCCCACCAATATACCTCCAACCACCATGATCTGATTGTCGTAGATCAGACCAGCCGCTGCTGCCGATAGACCCGTGAACGAGTTGAGCAAAGAAATGACCACCGGCATGTCCGCTCCGCCGATGGGTGCAACGAAAGAGAAGCCATAAACCAATGACAAGCCCATCACGATCAGGCCCAGGGTCAAACCACCCGCGACCCCTTGTTGGTACAGATAAGCACTGGCGCCAATCGTCACGACCAGTAGTAGGATGTTGAGGATGTTGTGTCCTTTGAAGGTAACATTTTTGTCTTTGATCAGCCCTTCCAACTTACCAAAAGCCAGTAAGCTTCCGGTGAAAGAAATGCCACCGATCACCAGCGCCAATAGCACGATGAGTAACTGCCCACCTGTCCACTGCACGGTTCCATGGTAGTAGTGAGACAACTCAACCATCGCCAAAACCAAGGCACAAGCCCCTCCTAAGCCATTGAAGACAGATACCATTTGGGGCATGGCCGTCATTTGGATTCGCTTGGAAGCCAACAGACCAATGATGCTTCCCAGCAACATTCCGCCCAGTATCCAGCCGTAGTTGTTGTGTCCGCTTGCGAGTGGGACAAAAAAGGTGGCAAGGATGGCCAGGGCCATACCGACAGCCGCCAGGATGTTTCCCCGCCTCGCTGTATCCGGAGAGCTCAGTCGCCGCAAACCAAGGACGAAGGAAAGCGCTCCCAGCATGTAAATCAGATTGGTAATTGCAAAGATATTCATGAGCGGGTCTTTTTCTTTTTAAACATTTCCAGCATTCTATCCGTAACGGCATAACCGCCGACGACATTGATCATTCCCAGCACGACGGCCAGCGTCCCAAAGCCAAGGGTTAGATAATCCCCCGAATCGGCCTGGCGAATCAATAAGATGGCTCCTACGATCACGACGCCACTGATGGCATTGGCGCCCGACATCAGGGGCGTATGCAAAACTGTCGGCACCTTCGAGATGAGTTCGAAACCCAAAATGATGGTGAAGATCAGCAGGTAGATCATCAAATAGTTGTCGTTAAAAAATTCCAGTGCAGATTCCATGTTCATCTGGTTTGTCGGTCTGAATAAAGGGCATCAATCCATCGGATTCCCTTTTTACTGCAACCTATATTTGTGAATAACTTATTGGTCAGGCTTCTTTGGTTGGGCGGGTAATCCAGGCAGAGCGAATGATTTCGTTGTCTGCATCTGGCTGAAACTGTTTATCCTTAAAAAGAATTTTCAGGAAATTGAATAGATTATTGGAAAACAGTACGCTGGCATCCTGGGCCATTCCAGCCGCCAAGTTGGAGTCCCCCACAATGGTCACCCCTTTGTGCTGGATGACTTGGTTGTCTTGGGTCAACTCGCAATTTCCACCGGTCGAAGCAGCCAGATCGACAACGACCGAACCCGGCTTCATTTGCTCAACGGTAGTGGCGGGGACCAGGATGGGTGCTTTGCGCCCCCTAACCTGAGCGGTGGTGATGAGTATGTCGCACTTGGTAGCGCGGGCCTGCACCTCGGCTCGCTGCCGTTTGATAAAATCTTCGGATTGAGCCACCGCATACCCACCAGCGGCCGTATCGTCTTTGGCACCTTCTACCTCTACAAACTTAGCTCCTAGACTTTCGACCTCTTCTTTGGCAGCTTTCCGAACATCGAATGCCTCTACCATAGCCCCCATTCGTCGGGCTGTTGCAATGGCCTGCAAGCCAGCTACACCCGCTCCAAGGACCAGCACTTTGGCCGGACGGATGCTACCTGCTGCGGTGATCATCATCGGTAGGTATCTGGGCAGGTGCTGCGCCGCTGTCAATACGGCCCGATAACCTGCAATAGAAGCCATCGAAGAAAGGACATCCATCGACTGTGCCAAGGTGGTTCTAGGAATCATATCCAAGCTGAAAGCCTGGAAGCCCTTTTCCATCAAGCGATTCGTAATGGTCTCGTCGGCAAATGGCTGAAAGAGAGAAATCAACCAGCACTCCTTCTGCAACTGTGCCAACTCGTCTTCTTCCAGTGGGTGGACACTGCAGATCATATCGGCTTGTGCCAAAACATCTCCACGGGAAAGAATCTGGGTATTTTCTTCGTAAGTAACATCGGGGAAGGAAGCAGCAACACCAGCACCTTGTTCCATAAGAATATCCACTCCTAGCTCTTTTTTTACTTTGCGGATGGTGTCGGGAATGAGTGCGATGCGCTTATCTTTAGTCTCTCGTAGTATGCCTATTTTCATCTTTTTGGGTAGTAGCTGTTAAGTCCATTGCCAACTTAAAAAGAAAGCAACGATCAGTAAGGTAGAATAAATTAAGTAACAACGAATCGGAATATATGTTTTAGGGGAGAAGCTGTACTTGTAATAAATATAGGTAATCATTAGCAATTTTTCGAATAAAAAGGCGACAACCGTTGCTACAGCGATCCCTTCCAAGCCCCATTCTCCAATAAGGAGGAGGCTCAAGATCACATTGACCAACAGTTCGGACACAGAGATGAATAAGATGGCTCGGGTCTGTTTGAGTCCCATCAATATGCTGTATGGGAGCAAGACGCGACTGACCAAGAGCAACAGATAAATGTTGAATATGCGGGCGCTGGCTGAAAAGGCATCGGAGTATACCAGAGGATATAAAAACGGGCTGATTAGCATCAAGACGATGGAGATGGGATACAGCCAATGGATGATCCGAAGGCTTTTTTGACGAATTATTCCCAGGGCGGTAGACACATTTTTGCTGACCTCTGGAATCATCGCAGCCGATAGTCCCCCCGCCAAAGCAGTCGCCAAGGGCAATTCTCTGGCACCGTATCGAAAGATGGCAAAAGGCTCCTTGTCCTCATAATACCAACCCACCAACCAATTGTCGAACATCTGTGCCGCACCCGCCAAAAAGGTGTATACAATCAAGGGGAGCGCCAGCCAGATGTAGTTTTTTATTTCGGTAGCCTGCCAACGCGTATACTGCCAGGGACGCACCAAATAGGTCAACCAAATAAATCGCAAAGCTCCCACCAGGACAATGCTTCGAATGGCACCGCCCAGGCCGTAGCCCAACAAAATGGGACCCACCACTGCCACAAAATACCCACCAAAAGAAAGTATTCCATACAGAAGGACTTGCCGGGAGCGGTTGTTTAAAAGATAGATGTACTCGACCAGCGAGGTAGGCAAATTAAGCCAAATGAATAGTATGTACCAGCTGAACCAAGGAAGCTCGTTCTGCCCGGTCAGCCATCGAATCCAAAGCTCCGGTTGCAGCCAAAGCATCAGCGCCAAAAAGCTACTCACTCCTACAAACAGAAGGTAGACATTGGCCAGAAAGGGCCTTTGAAGATCGGTAGAAAGCTGTGGAAAGGTCGGTAGCAATGCCTGTAGAAAAGCATTGATCCAAAAAAAGCTGACAAATAGACCAATGTACAACAGCCATTCGTAGACTGCAATGTCTGCCAGCCCCAGACTACTTTTTGCCAGGATGATGCTGATTAAAATAGCAGAACCCGCCCGAAACAGTTGAAAGAACTGAAAGGCATTGACGTTGTTGATCCATCGGCTCCAGGAGCGAATCTTTTGGACAAAAGCCGTCATATCAGCTCACCCAAATCAAGCAACCGATTCGACCTCCTTGAATACAACTTCGTACTCCTCTAGTTCATTCAGCACAGGATTGTAAACTTCCTTCATCACGGGAATATTGACGCCGGTTGCGGTCACCTCGCCCAACATCACCATTTTCACCAGAATACCCATTGGAATACCAACCAGCTTGGACATTGCCGTATTTACAGAATTTTCGCCCTTCATCAGCAAGGTCGATCTGACCTCGTGTTGTTCGCCATTCAACTCATATTCAAATTCGTGCTGCATGACAATCATATCCTTATCCTCCTCCCTCATATTCCATTTTTCCAGCAGGAGCTTCTCAAGGATCAAGGCAGGCGTTGCCTGTTTGAGGTTGACTTTGCGCTTGCGGAACAACCCCAGCCATTCGAGGCGTTCCATGACCTCTGAGTCGATCCTTTCACCCAAAAAAGCTGCCGTTCTCTCTTTGACAGAACCAGAGCCAGTGCGGCTGCCCAAGTAAGCATCCATCAAAGAGTGGTAGGTCAGATTACCCGTTTCAAGAATCGGAAAAGAGCCATCGGTCAACCCAATTTCGATCAAGGCATTCCAGGATTTACAAAAGCCGGGATAGCGCAGGGTTCCACGCAAAAGGCTTGGGATGTCCTGTAATCCGTAGATATCGCGGTACAATAAAGAATCCCGATTGGCATACATTTCCAATTGGCCAAATCCGGCAATATCTACCAGCTGAGCATATTTAAAAAGACGATTGTAAGGGATGTATTTGTATTTGCCATCTTGTAAGTACTGAGCAGTCCCCTGCCCTGCCAAGACAACATTGCGAGGATTCCAGGTGAATTTATAGTGCCAGGGATTGTCGTCACTTTCGGGAGCGATCAGACCACCTGTGTAAGAACGAAAAGCCTTTAGCGTCCCACCTTTTTCCTTGATTTCATCGATTTTCCGCATGGCAGACATGTGGTCGATGCCAGGGTCCAGCCCCATTTCGCCCATAAAGATGAGTTCGCGATTCCGAGCCTCATCACCCAGCCGATACATCTCCTTGGAGACATAAGACGCCGTAATCAAGTGCTTTTTGAGCTTAATGCAATCGTGGGCCACCTCCAGGTGCAAGTGCGCCGGTAGTAGAGAAACCACGACGTCTGCCCGTTCAATCAGGTCGCGGCGATCGTTGACCTTGGTAACATCCAGCCAGGTAGCACGTCCATTGGGGTGGTTGTTCACCTTTTGCTGTGCCAGCTCCGGATTCGCATCGGCCACCATTACAAACCAGCTGTACTCCTTGGCTTTGTTCAGCAAGTAATCTATCAAGGCAGTCGCTGAGCGACCGGCCCCTATCACAAGAATGCTTTTCAATCTATTCACTTGTTCGTTGTTTTGTCTGTTGATATTTCGAAAGCTTCAAATTTATTGTAATTTTCCTAAAAATGTTTTCATTCTCAAACAATTTGCACCATCTACGGTGTACTCATCTATCTTATATGTTTGTTTTTTACAATGACTTTACATGAAAGACCGACTGATCACCCTCCGATATGAAGTATACGACCAGCCAGCCGATTTGGATGCAAAAGATGCTGAACTCCTGGAACGAGCTGTAGAGGCTCTTCAACATTCCTATTCTCCCTATTCCAATTTCAAGGTCGCAGCAGCTTTGTTGTTGACCAATGGGGAAATCATCTGCGGCTCTAATCAGGAGAATGCCTCCTATCCTCTTTGTTTGTGTGCCGAGCGGGTAGCTTTGTCGGCAGCCGCCGCTGTTCACCCCGGCGTATCCGTAGATGCGATCGCCATTACGGCCCGCAGTCCGAGCCAGGTGTTGAAGGAGCCCATCAGCCCCTGTGGTGCTTGTCGGCAGGTGTTGGTGGAGACCGAGGCGATGCATCAACAGCCCATGCGAGTAATTTTGAGAGGTGCAGAGGGAAAGGTATTCGTTATAGGAAGTGCGGCGGCCTTGTTGCCGTTGTCGTTTGATGGGAGGTATTTGTGAGCGAGTGAGCGGTGAGCGGGTGAACAGTGAACTGGTGAGCTTCCCTTTGTGCGGTGAGGGGTGATTTGGTGAGCGGTGAGCGGGTGAACAGTGAACTGGTGAGCTTCCCTTTGTGCGGTGAGGGGTGATTTGGTGAGCAGTGAGCG
>JBCCSZ010000156.1:0-17444 GCA_039199225.1 Bacteroidota bacterium | reverse complement strand
GAGGACCCAAACGAACAAGTAAGATAGACCAAGCCCAGCGAAAAGCAGCTCATTCAATCAACAAAATTTTAGCGTAAACCAACACTACTCGCGCAGGAAGTGAACCTGTAACGAGCTGATATTCTGACGCTTATATCAAAAAAACGACTAGCAACTGGTCTCCCAGTAGCCAGTCATAGGTATACTTTTTTTTTCAAACCAAATTCATATAATTATGTCAAACAAAAATTCATTTTCGGAACTCAATCGCTTCAAAAACAACGAAGTACCCAAGGTACAAACTGCATCCATCAAAGGCGGCCAGTCCACTCAAAATGCGGCGTCGCAGGCCCAGAGTACGGCCGGTCATATCGGGACCGAAGACGTCATAGATGGATAGCGTTTGGTCGCTACCCGACGCAAACCAAGGTCGTCTCTTCATTAGAAGGGGCGGCCGCCCTTTTGACACACAGATTTTACTCGATAAAAGTGCGTTTCTTGTCGAATAAGTTGGTAAGAAAGCCATTCAAAAACGAACTTAGAAACAGGGCCAAGAATGACATTTAGAATGTTCTAGTCCGTATGTCAAACGTCAAAAGAAGAATTGCTATGGGATTTCCAGGACACATGAAAATTCCGGGCCACTCCGGAACGGATTTTAAGCACAAGAAAGCTTTTCAAAGACAAAAGCACTTTTACAAATGGCGATCCTCTAGCAAAAAGCAACAGAACTCAAAACAGGGAAATACTCCGACAACACCTACCCGAACCTTTAAAGCTGGCAAATGGGATGCTGCTATCAAATACGGCATTAAGTTGCCAGCTTTTCTGATTTGTACGACGCTGTTCTGCCTGGCGATCTACCATTTCTTACAGCATTCAGAAGGTTGGTTTTGCCCAAAAGATAAATATTGGAGGGAAAAGCAAGAACGCGCTGAACTGGTGGCCAAAAAGGACGAAATGCGGACGGCCTACAAGGTGCTGCTCCAATCTGGAAACGATTACCTGTATAGCAAACAATTAGACGAAGCGCAGGCGGAGTATCTTCGAGCACTTCAAGTCGATGAGTATGGAAAATTTGCCCGCATCGGTCTGACCAAAGTATTGGCAAAAAAATGCGAACTCTTTGGTGTCTACTGTGAGGAGGCCCAAGAACACCTCCATTTCATAAAGGAGATGCACTTTCTAACCGAAGGCAAATTTATGGAATTGGAGAAGGAGCTGTCTATCCATGTGCAACACTAAAAACATCAGCCAGCCAGCAAAGCCGCCAAGTCGGTCAACCCCTTTCCCTGGGCGTGCATCTGAGCAGTATTTCCCTGATTATCTTTGATGCGCTTATCCGCACCATGGGCAACCAACAACTTTGCAATATCGTCTTGTCCAAACATAGCAGCATAGATCAGTGCCGTGGCGCCCTGTACATTTTGTCGATCAATATCTGCTCCCTTCTTCAGTAAGATTTCTGCCATTTCGGTATATCCTTTAAAGCACACCCCCATCAGGGCCGTATTACTAGCCGCATCAAGTGCATTGACATCGATCCCCTGCTCAATCAGGAATTTTGAAATTTCTAACTGTCCAGAATAAGTAGCCATAATGAGCGGCGGAAAGCCCTTGGCATCTTTTTGATTCAAGACTGTCTTATCCTGCTCGACCAACTGCTTGACCTGCTCCAGGTTTCCGGTTCTGATGAGATGAAAAATATCCATTTCAGCTAAATTGCATGCCTAAAAAGGCTATGATTTAAAATAATTACAATATGAACAGGCAATTTTTTTACCCCTTGCAAAAAACTGTTAACCAACATACTACGCTTTATAAAATAAAAAATGTCAATTATTTTTATGGAATTTCGGGGGGTGCCGTGTCCTATTATAGTCACATTGGTAATCTCGAGACGATGCTGACGAGTGAAAAATGACCAATAGTGGGCAAATTTGCCCAGGTTTGGGTTGGCGAAGCTTTGCCTAGGCGAGGCTTCAAAAAGGGGTAGATTTTTGGGATCTACCTAGAGGGTGGGCCCACCCAAAGCCCCAAATTTTATCCCTCCCCAAAATCTTATCCTCCTGCCCACCTGCCGACGGACGATCACCGATTCCCCTCGCAAGGTAGAACTTCCATTCTAAAATACCACTACCTCCCTCTGGCATTTGGCAAATGTCTAAAACCTCCGTACATTTAGCAAATTAATAAATGCAATGATCTATAGCTTCAATCTATGACAATTCAACAATTAAAATACGTCATTGCCCTCGACGAGCAGCGCCATTTTGTGAAGGCGGCCCAACAGTGTTTTGTCTCTCAACCTACCCTCACCCTACAGGTCAAAAAACTGGAAGAGGAGCTGAACTTGATCATCTTCGACAGAAACATACAGCCTTTCGTCCCAACGCCCATGGGAGAACGCTTCATCAGCAAAGCTCGACAAATACTAACAGAGGTCAAAAACCTCAAGGAGATGGTGCTGCAAGAACAAGAAACTTTATCTGGATTGTTTCGCTTAGGCATCATCCCAACACTGGCACCCTATTTACTGCCCCTCTTTATTCAAAAGTTTAGTGATGCTTTCCCGGCTGTTCACCTGGAAATAAATGAACTGAAGACCAAAGACATCATTTCCGGACTCAACAACTACTCCCTAGACCTTGGGATCGCAGTCAGTCCACTCAAGGAAAATACCTTGCGCGAGATTCCCTTATTCTACGAGCCGTTCCTTGTCTTTGCCAGTCCTGGGCATAGACTTAGCAGCTTGTCGATCATTCAATCAAAGGACATCGTACAAGATGGCCTATGGCTTCTCAAACACGGCCATTGCTTTCGCGATCAGGTATTGAATATTGCGACCTGGATGAAAATAAATCTGACCTCAGCTATTCCTTTGAGAGTGGCTCCATAGAGACATTAAAGAATATGGTTCGCAACAATGAAGGTTATACGCTTATCCCTGAGATGTCGGCCAATTTGGAGATAGAGAAAAAGTACATTCGTCGGTTCGAAGCACCGGAGCCTGTACGGGAAGTCAGCCTGATTGTCCACGCTAATTTCTTTCGGGAAAAACTACTCAGCAAATTGAGTGATGCCATCAAAGACAATCTCCCCAAAAAATTCGAAAAGACCCGCCCCAGTTATCGGATCAATTGGCGTTGAAAAACAGGGCCGATATCAAGGATAAAAGGTATTTGTTAAATATCCAATTGCGCTCAATATATTTTCACCTTCCTCAGTTCTCTTTTTGACAGCAAAGAGCATGAAGACAAAACAGCTATCCCAATGCGATTACCGACCACCAACGATCGACGCACCGGTTTGGTCAATACCTCTTCTGCAAATTTGATACGATATACTACAAACATCCGGAAAATTATGGTTCACCATCCACCAGTACTGCGAAGGTACCCATTGGTCATTGCACTATTGATTTTTATTTGCTACCTACCCAATCATTTGGCGGCTCAAGAACAACGATTCAAGGCAGGTATCGTACTGGGACTAAATTTTTCTGAGCTGGAAGGAGAAGGCTTGATGGACTACTTTGGATTGAATACTGGCGTTTTTGGAACGGCTAGGTTATCCAAAAGATTCCAGCTTGGGATGGAGTTTCTTTTTAGTCAAAACGGTGAATACATTCTCCCTCAATACTATCCACCTATTGAGTATGGCGCCGTTTGGCTCAACCACTTAGAAATTCCCTTTCACATCGACTGGCTGGTCCAAGTTTCTAGGAGAGAAAAGGATCATCATCTAAATTTTAACTTGGGCATTGCTTATGCGAGGATACTGAGTTATTCGGCGGAAGATGCTCAAAAGATAGACGTAAGTGAGCAATTAGTCTATGCAGATAAGGATGCTTTTCTAATGCAAACAGGTATGACTTACCAATTCACACCGAAGATGGGCTTGAATTTAAAGGCTTCCTTACCCATCAGAAAACAAGTACTGGGCCTAACGTTGGCGGCAAGATTAATGTATACCATCTGATGTGCAACTGCAGGCATCGTTCTAGCTCAGCATCAACAAAAGTATTATTGCCAAAACATCATCCTGGCCTTGTAACGATTTGTCCAAAACAGAAAATTAAAAATATAGGCAGCTTAAGCTTTGAACTTTATACATTAAATCATAACTTTATGTGTACACAGTTCTAAAAATAGTCACTCCTTCTACAGCCCAGACGAAACTAGACTCAATAGCTTACCTGTAAGAAGTTAAAATCAATCCAACTCGTGATGCATGCGTCATAAGCCATGAACTGGTCTTTGATGCACGCACCTTGATTTTCACAAACTTGTCAGCTACCTAACGGTGGCCTGTGCATCTTTTGGCTTCGTTTAATCTTTTTATTTATTTCATAAACCCAAAGTTATGAGAAATTTAGTCATCACCTTATGTACTTTTTTATTTTTGACACTCTCTATGAGTTTCACTACGACCAACCCTATTGACGCACCAACGACAGAAACGGAATGCGTGGACGAAACCGTTTGCATGGAAGAACCTGACCTGGCAGAACTGGAAGAATTCTTTTGCAACCTGTCCTTTAGCTACAGCCAGGACTACACCTGCTGCAATACCGATACGGACGGCTGTGCTTGTGTAGACTTGACCGTGAACGGCATTTACAATCCCTCTTGTGCGTCTAACTTGACGGATATTTGGTTCCAGAGTATCTTTCTCTGTAGCCAGGGGCCATGGAGTGGCGTCTCCCCAACCATCCGTATCTATGTTGATCTCTACGCTGCTTGTGGTGGAAATTGTGGAGGCTACCCCAATATTCCCATCACCATGAAATACACCTATAACTGTGGCTTTGGTACCTGCACTGGTACTTACAACAGAACCATCAGAATGATCGTTTGCTAAACAGTTGAGCTGTATACTCAAAGGACGCAGAGAGGCAGGTGGACAGGTTTCATTTGCCTCTCTACACTTGAGTGCTTAGACGAAATTACCTGCATAATAATTTTATCCAGTTAAAGATGACTAAGTCACCCGAGTTGCGATGAACAAAAGATTTTAAGGAGGATTTTACAAGTAGCTACGATGCAATTTTTCGGACTTACTACTGATATATAAAAAGTGTGAGGCCCCAAAAGAGTGAAAAATACCTATTAGAGCCCCACCGATACTTTTGCTTTCAAGATGTTTAAAAAGTAGTTTTCAATGCTTTACATTTTTTGTGCTCCATACAAATAAAAGGGTATATCGCTCACCACACAAGGACAACTTTACAGCTGTGCCTGTTTGAGGAATAAGCATGACAGCTTTTGTAATAGCTATGCATGACTACACACTTATCACTTCAGCATACACACTTAGGAAAAAATCAGCTCGGATACGCAATAAATTTGGATATTTGCTGGAGCAATGTGTGTTACAAAGCAAAATTTATTCTTTTGGCTTTTCTTCTTCGCAAGCCTTTTGGGAGATGCTCAATCTCCTGCTTATCTCCAATTTTCGGTGGAAGATGGCCTGCCCAGTAATTTGGTGTATTGCGCCGTTCAAGACCATGAAGGCTATCTCTGGTTTGGGACAGACAAGGGGCTATCGCGATTTGATGGAACGCAGTTTTACAATTATGGTATGAAGGATGGCCTGCCTGATCCGGAAGTGCTAGAGCTGTACGTGGATCCATTGGAGCGTTTGTGGATGAGCTGCTTTCAGCAAAACCCTATTTTCAGATACGATGGCCGATTCTACAACAATTTGATGGATGGCCTCGCGCCTGATCTCTCGATGGCTTATCTAAATGTCAACTTCTTCAATGAGACCGATAGCAATTTGTGGGTCTGTGGCGGCAACCTCCTTCAGGTTTCTGGCAATAGTCCGGAAGCACCAAAGGTAAAACGCTACAAAGGGAAGGTGAGAGAACCGCACAAAGTCGATAGCGACTGGTTGAGCTATGCCAGCAACCGCGTATGTACTGTTTCTTTTGACGATAAAAATGATTCACTCATCGTCGAGCCCATCTTTACCTTCGAGCAAGACAGTGGATTCATCAGAGCTGTCGGTACCTCCTCTGGTGGTTTGGTTGCTTATAAGAGTAATACATACTACTTCGAATACGAACAAGGAGCTTTAAAAAACATTGTCAACCTTGGCAATGCCTTTGAATTCTTGTATGTGGATAAGGATGACAATTTCTGGGCTATCCGCCCCGGCACAGGTGTTTTCTGCATTACTAATTTATCCGAAGAAAATAAGGATACCAAAGTTTATCTACCAGGCAAGAGAATCAATTCTGTTTATAAAGACCGATGGGGAAATCTTTGGTTCAACAGCATCAATGAAGGGCTATATTGTTTACCAGCAAAATTTGGAATGACCTGGAATGTGGACGATGGTTTTCAATCTGATAATATTCTAACCTTGACCAAAGACGCTGTAGGAAATATTTATACAGGTGACGACATTGGCAATGTATACAAATTAGCAGCCAACAATCGGCAAGTCTCTTTGGAAACCAAGTTGAGCTCTTCGGATGGAACCAATAAAATTCGAAAAATCATAGTAGCCGATACGATGCTTATCGTATTGTCAGACGAGTCTATAAAGTACCAGTCTGATTTTCGTAATACCATGAGTAAAATCCTTTTAGGGTCTCCAAAATCAGCAGTCGAACAAAGTGATTACTTATGGATTGGCAGCAGCAGTGGTTTAGTCCGAATCGATAAAGCCAACAAACAATCCAAACGGGTCAGTAAGGATCGAATCACCATCGTAGAGGACGACCACCAAGGCAATGTATGGATCGGAAAAATGACCGGCATGTACAGTGAGGCCGATGACTTTACCCAAAACTGGGGAGACCGCTATCCGCTGCTGTCCAACAGAATCATCGATATTGAAAGAGGACAACCAGGCCAAATTTATGTTGTCACCTCTAGTAGCCACATACTTGACCTAAAGATTGACCAAGGTAAAATTTACAGTCTTCAATCGATCGGAGACAATCTGTATGAAAAAGTAGGAAACATCAAAAGCCTCAAACTCGCCGCAGATGGTACGCTTTGGATCGCTACCAACAAGGGTATATTTTCGATTTCCAGAGACTTAAAATTTAATAATTATTCTACCCGGCATGGATTGGCCAGCCAGGATGTCAACGATATTCTTTTTGTCAATGATACGCTTTGGGCAGCTACCAATAGGGGGGTAAGTTGCATTTATCCCAAGGATTTTGAATCACTCTCGGCGGAGGGAGTCACCCACTTGACAGGTTTTGAGTATGAATATCAAGACAGCTTGGTGGCATTGGATTTTTCAGGCCGCCAGCAAGCGCCCATTGCACTTCGGATGCAGCCCGGAGCCACCTTCATGGAGGCTACCTTCGCCGGATTGAACCGCAGCCTAACAGAAAGGCTGTCCTACGAGCATGTCTACAAAAAAGAGTTGCTCCCTTTCCCCCATTTCACCTTCAGCAACCTCGTAGAATCGCTCAGTCAAGCATCGGATACCATTTTGAAAGACACCCCAAACTGGAACTTCGGCATCAGCCTCACCCCCAACCACTACCTCATTCATTCAACTGCTTTGACTTACGATGGCAACAACCGCCTGGCACCAACACAGTGGGAACTAACCGTCCTGCCCAGCTGGCAACAAACCATCTGGCCCTGGTTGACTCTGTTCCTCGGCATCGGCTGGCTAATCTGGCGCTATTTCAAAATCAGCACCGTCAACCTTCGATTGGAAACCGATTCCAACCAAGCACAACTGGCCGCCCTCCGCAGCCAGATCAATCCCCATTTCATTGGTAACAGCATCAATGCCATTCAACAATTCTTCTACCCGCCTAATCCCGAGAAAGCCAGCGATTACATCCACCTATTTACTGTTTTGCTGCGCAAAACCCTGCAGATGTCAGAACGCGATTTTGTATCCATCCAAGAAGAAATAACCTACGCTCAAAATTATCTGGATATGATCAAGTTGCGGTATGCCGATCAATTTCAGTTCACCATCCAAAAGGCTGACAACATCGACATCGCCCTGGCTTTTCCGTCCATGTTCATCCAACCCATACTGGAGAACGCTACCGTCCACGGCTTGGCCCTCAAAGGTCCCTCTATCCTACAGCTGTCTTTTTCCATTGAAGAAGGTCGCCTCATCTGCTGCGTTTTGGACAATGGCATCGGTCTGCAAGAATCGTTGGCCAGAAAAAAAGGGAACTCCCCCTACAACCGCCAGTCTAAAGGCATCAAACTCCTAAAGAGTAAAATGAAAATGCTCAACCGTTTACACCAAATCAATATGCGCATCCAATGGATCGACTTAAAAAACAGTGATCCCAATGCTCTCTGGGGTACCAAGGTGCGCCTGTCCTATGATTTACATAAAACCCCAACATCCAAATAACACCCATTGATGAATCCTATTCGCACCCTACTGATCGACGATGAAGAAAGCGCCCTCATTACACTGACCGGAATGATCGGTAAATTTTGTCCCCAAATTCAAATTGTCGCCAAGGCCAAATCCATCGAAGAGGGCCTTTCTGCCATCCGTCAACACCAACCGCAACTGGTTTTTCTCGACATTGAAATGCCTCCTGGTGGCAAAGCATTCGACCTCCTCCGCGCACTCCCAGACCGCCAATTCGGGATCATTTTCTCCACCGCCTACCCACAATACGCCCTACAAGCCATCAACGACGCCCAACCCTGGGGCTACATCATCAAACCCTACCGCGTCAGCGACCTAGTCCTCGCCGTCCACACCGCCCAAGCCAAAATCCAGGAACGCAACCTCCCCACCAACCAATCCCCCCTCGACCTACCGGACGAAAAGGGCATCATCATTCCAGACCGTCGCAAAGGCAACGTAGTTATACTACTAAAAGACATCATCTACTGCAAAGCTGACCACCGCACCACCGACATCCACTACCTCAAAAAGGAGGCACTCGCCAGAGTTACCTCTTCTCAGTCGCTCAAAAGCATGGAAGAACAACTCCCCAACCACATCTTTTGCCGAACCCACCACAGCTACCTCGTCAACATGAAACACATCATCCGATACCAACGTACCGGCCGCAACGGCGTCATCTACCTCCCCCACAAACAAACCGCCGACATCTCCGTCCTAAAAATGGACACCTTCGAACAAAGATTCCGAAACCTCCTAAACGGCTAACCCCAACCATCAGTAGGCAGTAGTCAATTCTCTCTGGACCTCCCCCCAAATCACCCCTTCACCGCTCCCCTATTCACTGCTCGCCACAATCACCAGTTCATCACAAAATCACAAGCGCCCCCCCGCAATCACAAAATCACAAGCCACAGGCAATCACCAAATCCCCCCTCACCGTTCACCCATCCCCAGTTCACCAGTTCACCGCTCACCAGTTCACCAATTGATCACAAGCCGAAGGCAATCACCAAATCACCTCTCACTGTTCACCTCTCACTGCTCACCAGTTCACCGCTCACCGTTCACCTGTTCACCGCTCACCGCTCCCCTCCCTCCCCGCGCCCCCAGTCCTCGTCCCCTCCCACACAAGTATAAAAAATCCTACAAAATCTATAATTTTCTTCCTCAATGTCCACATTTTTAAGTACTTTAGATTGCACAGGACGTTAGACAAATCAAAAGACACACCAAGCAACTGGGAATCTCCCAGATGACACAGCAACAACCAATTCAGGCTGGCCATTCAACAAGTCGTATCAAACCTCAATATTTATTCGCTAAAACCTGTTCTTTACATCCTAAAAATCCAACCATTATGAAAAAGTCGAATGAACCCCAAAAGCCATTTTTTGCCAAATTTCTCGAATCACAAAAGATGGACGACCCAGCCAATGAAGTCGTTGGCGGCGGTGGCTCTCCTTTTTTGACCCTAAAGCACCCTTCTGATTTGGATGAGCCTGTCACCATGAAGTACCCTTCTGATGGCGACGATCATCTGTACGCTTAGTAGGTGGCTTACTTTTTCCCCTAAAAGCAAATGAATCAATCACAGACTCTTGGAATTCCTTGGGTTTGTGATTTTTTTATTTCACTGCGCCTTTTTCCCACTTGACTCCTTCTGGCTTTCCTACAGAGGCTAGCCGCACTAACTTGCGGACATATTTAAATCATTAAACAACCTCTAAAAGTCAGAATCATGAAAAAAGTTAAAAAGCCATTTTTCGCACAACTATTGGAATCTCAAAGGATTGAAGCACCTCAAAATGTAAAAGGTGGAAACGGAGCTAAGGGAAAAGGCCCATCCATGACCCTGAAGTATCCTTCTGATTTCGATGAGGCTACAACCATGAAATACCCATCCGACAACGATGAGGATATTATGACTCAATAAGATGTCGAACTACCTTGGGAACATTGGCCAGCCGTCTTTGCTCCCAAGGATTTCCATTATCCACCTCGACAAACCAACCACTTCCAAATGACCGCACTACTATTGACCCACAGCAACGACTATTTCAACATCGATCGGGTCATGGCTGCCCTTGAGCAAATGGGAACGCCCTGCATCCGATTCAATACCGACCGCTTCCCGGAAGACATCCACATCAGCGAAAAGATAGACGATCAAGGCATCGAGGTCGTCGTAAAAGGACCAGACTTTCAATTCAGCAGCCGGGAAATTGGAGCTGTTTGGTCGCGCAAAATATGGCATCCCATCATCCATACACCCATGGAAGATGCCTACAAGCAGGCGGCTATGCGCGAATCTACAGCTGTTTTGAGAGCCCTATTCGGTGCCTTGTCACATTGTAAATGGCTCGACCCGCTGGCCGCCATGAATAAGGCCGAGGATAAGTTCCTCCAATTGCGCTACGCCCGGCAAGCCGGCCTTCGCTTACCCAAAACCATCATCACCAACGACCCCGAGGCCGTCCGAAAGTTCTATAACAGCCTTAAAGGAGAGATGATTTGTAAAATGCACACGCCACTTTCGGTTGGCATGCAACACAATCAATTCTTCTTTTACACCACGAAGATCAATGACGAGGCAATCGAAGAGCTGGACATGCTGTCGCTTTGCCCCATGATTTTTCAAGAAAGGATTCCCAAAGCCTATGAGCTGCGGGTAGCCTACGTCGACGGACAGTGCTTCAGTGGCAAGATACAGTCAGCACACCTGACCGACTGGCGCCAAGGCAACCCGGCAAGTATGAAATGGGAAAGCTATCAACTACCGGAAGACTGCAAGGAAAAGATCCGCAAATTCATGCAACTGATCGGTCTCTCCTATGGAGCCATCGACCTCATCCGACAAACGGATGGCAGCTATATTTTTCTGGAAGTCAATCCGGGTGGTGAGTGGGGCATGCTCGAAAAAGAACTTAGCCTGCCCATCGCTCAAACCATCGCCACAGGATTGACCCAAAGAATCAAATCTCATTTTTCTATCCCTCAAAATCAACCATCATGAAAAAAGTACTTATCGTCACACATAGCGAAGAACACCAATGCCTAGATATGGTCTCCCAGCCACTCGAAGAAATGGGCGCCGAGGTCATCCGTTTCAACACCGATGAATACCCAACAAAGCAACAACTAACCACCGATTACCGCAACGGAGCTCTTCACAATTACCTGGAAACGCCCAAAGGTCGAATCGATTTATCTGACCTACATGCCTGCTGGTACCGACGGATGCACATCGGCAAACACATTCCCAAGGACATCGACCCGCAATTGAGAAGCCCTTCTGTAAATGAATCCCGCCAAAGCTTCCTAGGTGTTTTAAACAGCCTCGACTGCTTTGTTCTCGATCCCTTCTTCAATGTGAAGAAAGCTGGTGTCAAACAATGGCAGCTCAAGATAGCCGAGCGATTGGGCATACACATTCCCAAGACCTGTATCACCAATAACCCAGAAGAAGTCCGCCGGTTTTACACCACCTGCCCCAATGGCATCATTACCAAAATGCAAAGCTCTTTTGCTGTCTATCGGGAAGGGGTCGAAAATGTTGTGTTTACCAATGTGGTAGAGGAAGAAATGCTGGACGATCTCGACGGTCTGGAACTTTGTCCGATGACTTTCCAGGAGGCCATTCCCAAAAAACTGGAATTGAGAGTGACCATTGTGGGAAACAAGATTTTCTCTGCAGCCATCGACTCACAAAGCTCGGAAAGAGCCAAAAACGATTGGCGAAAAGATGGACTGGCCATGATTGATCAATGGTTCGAATATCCATTGCCTGCTCAATTGGAGCAAAAACTGCTGAGACTGATGGATCATCTGAGGCTAAACTATGGAGCCATTGATCTGATTTTGCATCCGGATGGTACTTTCTATTTCCTGGAAATCAATCCGGCCGGAGAATTTATGTGGCTGCAAAAAGCACCTGGCTTTCCAATCGGCGAACAACTGGCAAAAGTGCTGATGGGTACAGCCTGGCGGCGGGACAATGGCACCCTGAATTAGTTATCCATGCCCTCTTTCATACAAATACTCCCGGCATTCATCTAAAAAAGAAGAAAGATTCTCGTTGATTTTCTTATTTCACTTAAGTTGTGAATCGCAAAAGGATGTTGCAGTAGCTCAATTCGTGAAAAGCCTACAATTTGGCAGTCACCTCTGAGCAATTTGCCGCCCCCAAAGTGATTCACAGCTTAGGTGGACCACGGTAAGACCGTCAAAATTTCAATCAGCATGGAATTCAACAACGAGACCTTTCAGCAAATCAATCAGATGGGGAATGCCATCGTTCGATCTTCTCTGAAGCAATTCGAAGGAAAAACAAATCGCTCTGGCTTATCCATCAAAATGCCACTCCACGGAGAGGAGCACTACACGGTGGATGAGGAATCCTTCCGGCTGAAGGAAGGTCAATTTTTGTTGGTCAACAAAGGGCAAGATGTTCGATGCCGCATTGATTCCACCACCCATGTTAAAGGCGTCTGTCTTTATTTGGATCACGACAACTTCATCGATGCGCTAAACGGTCTAACATCTGATTCGCCACTGGACCCCAATCCGTCGGAGCTTATACCGGAAGTCATTCCAGATGCTTACGAGTTGACAGATGGCCCCTTGTGCAAAGCGCTCATTCGATTGGGTGCGATTCGCCAACAGCAAGATTTAACCGAAGAAGATTACTACGCACTGACCATCCAATTGGCCGAGCACCAATTGCATCAGCACAAAATGATGAGTCGGCTCGAAGCCAACAGTTACAAAACAAAAAAGGAGCTGCTCCGACGATTGAAAAGAGCCCGAAATTACATCTACGACAATTTTGACAAAGACCTGCAATTAGAGGATATTTCACGGACAGCTTATTTGTCGAAATACCACTTGCTGCGCTCCTACAAAATGGTTTTCAAAAGTACCCCCTATCAAAGTCTGCTGCAAAGGAGAATTGAGGTGGCCACCCAGCTATTGAGCAAGGGTTGTCCGATACAAGACGTAGCAGATTATTGCGGATTTAACAGTCGACGATCTTTCAGTCGAGCTTTTAAGCGTCTCACCGGACAAACACCCACTGCTTTTCAATTGCTTCCCAATGCCATTCCTTTTCTGGGCAATAATTCGCTGAATCTAGCGGGCTGATGCCATAGGACATTCGCAATTATTGTAACTCAGATCATCTACAAAAGCCCTTACTTTGTGTTAGTACGAGCTTTGGATACCACCAGGGCAAGCTCAAAAAGTAAAAATACATTAGATGAAAGCGGCATATTTTATGGCAGCACTACTCTTGTGCAGCTGTACCCTCATTGGGCAAACACTAAAACGGACAGCTTCACTGGGCTTCCAACCAGCAGCCATTGATTCGAGTATGCTCGAAGAACTCAAGATGAAAACCGCCAAAGGCTTGTTGGTCAACAATATTGCATCGGGCGGTACTTTTGAAAAGCTGGCAGTAAAGAAAGGAGATGTTCTACTTCGCCTCAATGGAAAGCCAACCAATAGCATGTCAGAACTGCTCGCCGTTCGGGCCACGCTTAGGGCAGGAGATAAGGTAGAAGCAGCCGTCTTACGAGCTGGGAAATCCATACAGCTGAACGGGAAGGCCATTGGAACGCCAAAGGAAACCAGCGAACATTCAGAGGTGATTTATGATCAATTCAGCTATAAAGGTGGTTTGGTACGAACCATTGTCAACAAGCCCCTGAAGGCAGGTAAACATCCAGTCGTATTTTTCATTCCGGGCTACACCTGCTCTTCGGTAGACAACCTACACCCCATCCATCCTTATCGCAAATTAATAGATGGCTTGGTAGAAAAGGGCTATGCTGTTTTTCGGATGGAAAAGCCTGGGATGGGCGACAACCAAAATACTGGAGATTGCCAGCAATTGGGTTTCGACAATGAACTAGCGGCCTATTTTGAAGGCTACAAACAACTGGCCCGCTATGACTTCATGGACCAGGAAAATATTTTTCTCTGGGGGCATTCCATGGGCGGTATTTACGCTCCGCTCATCGCCAAGGAGTACCATCCCAAGGGTGTTGTTATATATGGTATTTTGCACGATACTTGGACCGAGTATTTGCTTCGCATGGTTCGATACCAAAACCCTTTGCTCGGCACAAGTGATTACATTCAAGTCGATCAAGATGTACGCAAGTTGTATGCGCTTTTGTACGAACACTATCACTTGGGGAAATCATCCAAGGAGCTGTATCAAAACCCCGATTACAAAACCATTCTAGAACGTGATTTCGGCTTTGATGGAGAGAATCAAATTTTTGCTCGCCACGAAGATTTTTGGAGGGAAATCTATCCGCACAATCTTTCGGAAGCCTGGGCAAGCTGCAAGAGCTACGTTCTGTCCATGAACGGAGAGGCAGACCTACAGGCGGTCAATGATTTTTCACAAAGAGAATTGGTCGCTATTGTCAACCACTACCATCCTGGGCATGGGGAATTTGTCCACATACCTGAAACAGATCACAGCATGATTAAGGTCGGTACCATGGCAGAAGGAGCTTCCATTCTGATGACGCCCCAATACAAAAAACTGATGGCCACCCAATTCAATTACGACATTGTGGAAAAAACAGACGAGTGGATCAAAGACAAGCTCCGTCGCTCCATCGAAACAAGCACCAAGAATTCAAAGTAAAGAAAAGACAAAGGAGAAGCCCCCAATTAATTTGAATTGATCCTGGATAATAAATGCAAGGGGGCTTTTTTTAAACTTGCATATATCAACGAAGCGACCGAGCCTTAATGACATCAAAATTGAAATATCCTTTTTCAATAGACATATCGACATTTTTTGCATTTTCAACCTTGCTGATGTAGCGAGTTTGAACATATACCTTTTTGGTCGATGGACCAATTTTTACCCGAACACCATAATGCCTCTTGCCATTGATAAACCTCCTGGACTCCAAGCCTACAACTTGAACAATTTCATATTGTTTGACCCTTCTGACCTTATCCGTATAATTAAAATTAATCCACAGAAATAACAAACAGCAAAGACTACCCATTCCCACAAAGTTGAAAATCAAAGTCTCTATCCCATCCCCTATGGAGGTAAAAGAATGAGGCTTTAGAATGAATAAAATAGTGGTAATAAATAAACTAGTTACCCCCATAATAATCAATAGGGTCGAAATCGAAATAAATGTATCCAGAAAAATACTTTCTATAAAGATAATTGACGCCAAACCGGCGATAATAGTGATCGTTGAAAGATGCTCCCTAAAAGACATTCCTTTCTTACCTTCGTTTTTTGTTTTCATACTGCTTATGGTGTTGTCTTAAGTAGCGCCTGCACAGAGTGTTTCATCAGGTCGGAATTCGAAGCATACAGTCCCTCCATTTAATGCAACCTACAACTAATTTCAGGACAAGTCAAACGATGGTCTCCCTAATTTTCATATCGACTTTCAGACAGAATACAATAGCAACGATCCACTAGTCGTTCGCTGCCTTCTCCCCAATTTTCTGAAGCGCCCCTTTTAAGATTTCATCTTCTTCGTCCAACAAGTGATCTTTGATATACACATCAGGAATGACGCCCTGTTCATTGGTATCTCCATTTACACGAACGATGTATCCCTTAGAAATTTTCACAGGAATTCCTGTGTTCGGAAGTACATATGGAAATTGAGCGGCATATAAAGATGAATAATCGCCTGTTTCTTCTCCGATGATGGTACCGAATTTATAATCCTGAATTTGGGCGGCCGTAACGGCAGACTGAGAATGCGATTGCCTGTTGATTAAGACAAAGACATTTCCCTGAAATCTTTTTGCCTCGGGCTGTGGTTGAAATTCCTCAAACTCAAATTCATATATTTCTCCATTTTTTCGGGTCAAAATCTCTCGAAAATAAACATTGGTTGTATCATTGTTTTGCCTTGTAAAATCTTTTAAAAACCTACTTGTTTTAAGGGTAAATCTCCCATTCCACCTAAAAGGCTTATTTGCAAAATAAGAGACCAGGTAGTCGCTAAACGAATCATTACCACCACCGTTATTTCTTAAGTCTATGATCAGATTTTCATACTTCGACCTGCGAATTTCCATGAATGCTGAATCTAGAAATTGTTGGTATTTGGATTCATCACCCGAAAAGTTACCAGGGTTTAGATAGGCCGATTGTGGATAAAATTTTAACTGCATCCGAGCGTTTAGAACCTCCGTCCTTCTAACCTCAAAGCCTTCGATGAGTGGTACGGCTTTTATCGAATACTTTTTAATTTCTTCTGCCGAGCGAAGTTCAATTTCAAATTCCCCCTGTTGGCCAAAGACTTGCCAGTAGCACCGAGGAAAGGAGTACAATTCTATTTTAGCGTTTTTCAAATAAGGCCGCTCCGCTGAAATCTGTGGAGAAATTTTTGACAAGACATCCGCTATGGGTTGGCCATTGATGCGCAGCAATTCGGAACCGATCTTTATACTATCGTTGTTTGACCAGTTTTTTCTCACCAACGCCTTATCGCTTTCAAAGGCAACCTCCAAGGGAAAAAGGGTTCCACCAGCGTACGCATATGCCCCATATGCTTGCCCTGGAAAATCAATTTCTGTGTGGCCATTATCGACCGTAGACACCAATCGTTGAAAGAGATTAATCGTTTCCAAAGAAGAAAGCGAATCTTTAACTACAGCACTTTTGACCTCTTTGTAGGTAGAGTCAAATGCTTGTTCTGTTGTGTAAGCGTAGAGGTTGTAATGAGCCTCTATCAAAGCGACTCGCAACATTTCCAAATCTGCCAAAACTTGGTCTTTGGAAAATTTAGCCGTAGCCTGTCCGAAAGACTTTATCGATACAAAGCAGCATAAAGCAATTAAAAATCTCACGTTCATCTGATTCTTGTTTGATTAGAGTGATGGAGAATCTGTCTAAAAGTCATTTACTGTTATTACCAAAAGCTCTTTTCAAAGCGTCCTAGCCGTTGTTAGGCATTGTTTTATATGCTGCTTCAATGATCTTTTGATTTTTCAGGCAGTCATTCAGATCGGGATATTCAAATTTCATATTGCTTTCTAAGTAATTTTTGATTTTCTTTCCCATAAAATAACTTCCAATCGTAAATAGATTATTG
>JBCCSZ010000155.1:0-17481 GCA_039199225.1 Bacteroidota bacterium | reverse complement strand
TTCTTGTAACTCGCTGATTTCTCGAATGCTAAAGCCGCTTACTTCAAATAATAAAATAGCTTCTTTTTGCTTTTCTGGTAGGCGATCCATGGCTTTGAGTAGGTAGTGGATGTCCAGTGCGATTTCTGGGCTGGGCGTTTGACTTTCCAGTTTTTGAAGGACTTTTTCGTCCCATGCTCCTTGAAAACGGGCTTTTCGCCTTTTATTTCGAAGGATGTTGTTGACCACACCGATCATGTAAGACAGCAATTTTTGGGAGTCTTTTAATCTGCTAAAGCCCTTTAAAGTGGCTAGAACAGCTTCTTGTACCAGGTCTTCTGTCTCTGTGATGCCGTAGGCGCGGCTGCTGCAATAGCGGACGAAGGGCTCGTGTATGTCGCGATATTGTGCTAAAAATGCCTTATTGGTTGTTGAATCCATAATCATCCATTGGTAGTTTCATATAAATAGTAACGTATGAAGGCAAAAGGTTACTTTAAATGGATAAAAAAATATGGGTGTTGCGGCTGGAGGCGGCTTGTTTTTGTGTCTTCTCGTGGAGTCTGTTTTGTGAAAACTGCCTACTTCCCACAACTTTGCCTTGTTACTTAAAGTCGTATAAGCAGGATTTTCTATACCTTAGCCCCGCAAAGCACTCGAACCGATGGCAAGACGCAGGAAATCAGCTGTACCAGATTTTACTAAAAATTTCAGTGAGTATCTTCGCTACCTCTTCGATTTGGGAGAAGACCAGGCGAGCGAGCGAGCAACCATTGAAGAAATCAAGAAAGGCGTTCCATTTAAAGGGACCAACCTCTGGATTTTGGTATTTGCCATTATGGTTTGCTCCATTGGTTTGAACGTCAACAGTACAGCGGTGGTGATTGGTGCGATGTTGATTTCGCCACTCATGGGACCGATCATGGGGGTCGGGCTCGGCGTGGGCATCAACAGTTTGGAACTGATTAAGCAATCTGTCAAAAACCTGGGGGTAGCGGTCGTCATTTCCGTGCTGGTGTCGGCTTTGTATTTCAGCATTTCGCCGATCTTGGAGCCTCAGTCGGAATTGCTGGCTCGCACCCAGCCGACCTTGTGGGATGTGATGATTGCCTTCTTTGGAGGCTTGGCCGGCATTGTTGCTGGGTCCAGAAAAGAGAAAAGCAATGCCGTACCGGGTGTTGCCATTGCGACGGCGCTCATGCCGCCCCTCTGTACGGCCGGCTTCGGCCTGGCAACCGGCAACTGGAATTATTTCTTTGGCGCTTTTTACCTGTTTTTCATCAACAGTGTCTTCATCAGCTTGTCCACCTTTCTCATCGTGCGCTTTCTCCGCTTCCCATCCAAGGATCACGTTGATCCAGCCACGGAAACGCGCGTCAAGCGATACATTGCCTTTTTTGTGATCCTGACGATCATTCCCAGTGTCTATACTGCCATTAGAATCGTTGGAAAGACTGTATTCGAGCGGAACGCTGCTGCCTTTGTACGGTCTGAATTGCAGTTTGAGGACAGTCCCATCATCAGTCGTAAATTCATTTATACCGATACGGTCAATACGATCCAAGTGCGTTTGATCGGCAAAAAAATCGATGAAGAAATCCTGGAGCTTTGCGAGCGCAAGCTTCATATGTACAACCTCCATGGCACGAAGCTGGATGTACGACAGGGCTTCAACCAACAGGAAGAGGGCATTGGCATTGCAGATGTCGAAAGGATGAATCAACAATTGCGTAGCGAGTTTATCGACAATCTCTATAAACAGAACCAGGAGCAGCTGAAGAGCAAGGACGATCGCATCCAACTGCTGGAAGCGGAATTGTTGCGCTACAAAGCCAAGGAATTACCACTGGCCGATATGGTACGCGAGCTGAAAACCATCAATGCGAATGTGCAGGAGTTGTCTGTCAGCCCAACAGTTATCTCCAATATCGATAGTCTCCGTCAGGATACCTTGTTTTTGGCCTACGCGAGCTTCCGCAAGCGCCCCCGCAAGAGCGAGCTGAAGCAATTGCAGGATTGGCTCAAGCAACGCACCAAAGCCGATTCCTTGATGCTGATTGTGAATTAATTGTGTTGCCAACTCGGTTTGTTTGATGGATTTCATGGGCTTTAGAGGTGGGAAATGACTGGGTGAGCGCGCAAGACAAGGACCGACCTAAGAAATCAGCAACAAATTGCACCCCCGGATGTCGCTGTTGTCCATTCTACCCAGTACTTCAAAGGAACCATCTTTATATACTTTTCCGAGATCGTCAGTTGCTATGAAACTGCAGCTGTCTAGGTTGGCCAAATCAATGATGTTGATGGCTCCTGTTTTGCCAGGTTTTTCTGGACTGAGGGGGTCGGTGATTTCCCGGGTGAAAACCTTCATACTGGGCGGGCAGTAAAAGATACCAGCTCCCTTGGAGTAGGCTTGCGACAGCAGCTCGGTCATACCGTATTCAGAGTGGATGGCTTCGAGCTGAAAGGCATCTTGCAACTGTTGGTGCAGCTGTTCGCGGATGATTTCCTTTCTTCGGCCTTTCATACCACCGGTTTCCATGAGGATGACTTTATCGCCCAGCAGCCCTGGATGTTGCTCCGCCAGATCGAGCAGGGCAAAGCTGACCCCCAGAAGAATGACCGGAACGTCGCTTCGGCGGCACTCGTCCAAAACCTCTAGCAACTCTTGGGTGTTGTAGAGAAAGAAGCCGCTTTGGGAATGTCTGGATTGCTTAATGAAGTGATCGGCCATGTGTACCAAGGAGGAGCCCTGGCGCTCAAGATAGGCTGGGAGTAGGGCTAAGATGGCATAATCGGCGATGGAACCATAGAAATATTCGAAGGCTTGAATGCTCAGTTGGTCGTACCAATCGGTTTGCTTCAAAAAGTGTCTGCTGGTGGTGGCTCCGGTGGTGCCGCTGCTGCTGAAAATACGCTCCTCGGTCCAAGAGCCACTCTTGATGATTTCGCTTTTGAAAAAAGAGATGGGCAGAAATGGAATGGCTGAAATCGACTGGATGCTTTCCGGCTCTTTGCCTAACAATTTCAGGAAGCGGGCGTATAAGGGATTGGCAGTTGCCTGGTAGCGAAAGACCTCCAAGGCCAAAGCTTCAAAGCCCTCTTTTGAATACTGAAGAATTTGTTGTTGGATTTTGTGATAGCTACTTGAAACAGGCATAATGACAATTGTACGACCCAATAAAATAAACTAACTTCCCGTTGAAATAAAAAAGCTCGTTATGGAAGCGCTCAAATATACAATCTTTCTGGCTCTGGCCCTTTTGTTAGTCGTCTTGGACTCTTGCACCAAGCCACCCGATTATCCGGACGAGCCGGTCATCAAATTTGAGCGCCTCAGTAAGAACTTGATCCGTCAGCGTTCGAAGGACTCCCTACAGATGACTTTCAGCTTTACGGATGGCGATGGCGACCTGGGCGATGCCGAAAATGGCGCCAATGTTTTCCTAACTGATACGCGCGATGGTTCTTCCTTTATTACCTACAGCGTGCCGTTTGTGCCGGTGCAAGGCGCCAACAATGGCATCTCTGGTGAAATTTCGGTGGTGCTCAGTGCAGAATTCCAAATTTGCTGTATTCCTCCGAACGGCCTGAACCCATGTGAACGATATGCCCAATACCCCTCTGATACGCTCATTTACGAAATCCAGTTGGAGGATCGGTCGGGCAAGCGAAGTAATATCATTCGTACAGAGCCCATCTTCCTGCAATGTGATTGATGGTACCAACCCCTTAGAACTTTACCCTTTACCATGTCATACGAACTCCTAGACAATCCAGAAAAAAAGCGCTACGAATTCCAGGTTGGCGAGCACCTTGCTATTGCTGAGTACATCAAGGTGCAAAATAAGACCTACCTAACCCATACGGAGGTTCCTGTTGCTTTAGAAGGGCAAGGCATTGGATCGAAGCTCATTTTGGCAGCGCTTCAGCAAATCGAGAAAGACCAAAGAGAGCTGATACCGCTTTGTCCTTTTGTTGCCAAGTATTTGAAGAAGCATCCCGAGTGGAAGCGCCTCTTGGGCAAAAACGTCAAGGTCGAGTAGGGGGTGTTGTTAAGTATTGCAGTGTTTCTGCTTCCAAACTGCCAGGTTCCGCCTGAAAGTCGTATTCCCAACGGGCTAAAGGAGGCATACTCATCAAAATTGATTCTGTCCGTCCATCGGTATCCAACCCAAATTTGGTCCCCTTGTCCCACACTAGGTTGAACTCTACGTAGCGTCCTCTGCGATACAACTGCCACTTCTTTTCTCGCTCACCATAGTCGCGGTCCTTGTGTTTGTCCAATAGCTTAACATAAATGGGGGCAAAGGACTCGCCGACTGCTTTGACAAATTGGAAGCGATCTTTTATGCTAAAGCCATCCTTGCCCGACAATCGATCGAAGAAAATACCGCCGATGCCTCTGGTTTCTTTGCGGTGTTTGAGATAAAAGTAGCGATCGGCCCATTGGCTGAACTCGGGATAGTAATCTACGTGATGGGCATCACAAACTGCCTTGAGTTGTCCGTGGAAAAAGTCGATGTCTTCCCGGTCGATGTAATGGGGCGTCAGATCAATGCCACCACCAAACCACCAAGTGCCGTTGGACATTTCAAAATAGCGGACATTCATGTGGATAATGGGCGCCCAAGGGTTCAAGGGGTGTAAAACGATGGACACACCACTTGCAAAAAAATTGGCGGACTCCAATTGAAGCGCACTGGCAATCTTCGCGGGCAGCGCACCATGCACCGCAGAGAAATTCACACCACCTTTTTCAATGTGTTTACCCAAAATCACCCGACTGCGGCCACCGCCGCCACCGGGCCGCTCCCAGCGATCTTCCTGAAACTTTCCTTCGGTATCTGCTATTTCCAGCTGACGACAAATATCGTCTTGCAAGGATTGAAAATATTCGGCAATAGACTCCTTATTCATTGAGTTTGTTTTTGGCAGCTTCGACCGTCTTTTTGGAATTGCCCACAAAAATGTCATGGTCGATGATGATAACCGGGCGTTTCAAAAAGGTGTATTCCTCCAAAATGAGCTTTTGATAATCATCCTCATTCAACTGCTTTTCGTGTAAGCCCATGCCCCTGTATTTCATGGCGCGTCGGCTGAACAAACCCTCGTAGGAACCCGCCATCTCCTTCATTTGCTCCAATTGTGCGGCCGTCATGGCTTCTGTCTTAATGTCTTGCATTTCAAAGCCTTCGGCGCCACCCAATTCGTTGATGATCCGTTGGCAAGTGCTGCAGGTCGATAGGTGATATATCTTTCTCATATTGTTTGGTTATCTTTGGTGTTTAAAATGCGAAAATGGGCAGAATTCGTGATTTAGTGAAATTACAAGCCTCATTTTACCCAAATCAGACAAATCTGAAGAACGTCTTATGATTCCCGACTCCGAGCTCATCTTAAACCCCGACGGCAGTATTTACCACCTACATTTACGACCTGAGCATCTGGCCAATACCATCATTACGGTTGGTGATCCAGACCGGGTCGCAAAGGTCAGCCAATACTTTGATGAGGTGGAGGTAAAAATTGCAAAAAGAGAATTCGTTACCCATACAGGAACCTATCGCCGCAAGCGCCTGACGGTACTGTCTACGGGCATTGGCACCGACAACATCGACATCGTCCTCAACGAGCTGGATGCCCTGGTAAACATCGACCTGGAAACCAGGACTGTCAAACCCAATTTGACCTCCTTGCAATTTATTCGGATTGGTACGACCGGTGGGCTGCAGGCAGAAATACCGTTGGACACCTTCGTCGTCTCGACTTTTGCCATCGGCATGGATGGACTGATGCACTTTTACCCGATGGATAACAATGCAGATGAGTACATGTTCCAGCATGAATTTATGGAACAAATCGGGCGAGGTGTTCAATTTCCGATCAGACCTTATTTCGTCAAAGCAGATCGGGAGTTGCTGCAGCAAGTGGGGCAGGGGATGTTGCAAGGGGCAACCTTGACCAACACGGGCTTTTATGCGCCACAGGGACGAAGCATCAGAGCGGGCTTGGCGGAGCAAAACCTCCTGGCTGCCTTTCAAAAATTCAGATACCGGGATTTACAAATCACCAATTTAGAAATGGAAACAGCGGGCATCTACGGCCTGGCCAAAATACTGGGCCATCGCGCCATCTCCTGCAGCGTCGTATTGGCCAACCGAGCAGAAAACACCTTTAGCGAGCAACCAGCCGAATCTGTCGATCGATTGATTCGCACAGTCTTGGACCGCATTGCCTCCTTGGAGTGATGTGAATGGGGATGCTTAGCGAACATCTCTAGCGCAGCGAAAGCCCGTATGTTCCAAGCCCGTATCGGGACTGGATTTCATGCGTGCTGCCACCCGATAGCCAGAGCAATAACTGTCATTACATAGGAAAGAACCCCCTCGGACCACCTTTTGCGGAGTCGAGGGCATCATAGGATCGTAGCTTTTGTCGGGGCCTTGTGGATTGAGGATCAGTTGCGCATTGGCCTTCTGTTGGTAGTACTGTGCATGGTACCAATCGGCACACCATTCCCAAACATTGCCTGCCATATCATAAAGTCCATAGGAATTGGGTTGGAAGGAGCCGACAGGCGCTATCTTTTGGAACCCATCTTTCGACAGGTTTTCCGTCGGAAAGGTTCCCTGCCAATAATTAGCTTGGGGTGCCTCATCGTCGATGGCCTTTTTGCCCCAGGGATAAACCCCATCCGATAGTCCTCCCCGCGCGGCGTATTCCCACTCCGCTTCCGTCGGCAGCCGCTTGCCAGCCCATCTGGCGTAGGCCAGTGCATCGTACCAGGAAATTTGAACAACGGGTTCCTGTTCCTTGCCTCTGATGCTGCTTTCGGGACCTTGTGGGTGCTGCCAGCTGGCTCCTTTGGTAAAAATCCACCAATCGGAGACAAAGTATTGAGGGCGGTCGGGGGGTGGGATTTGAAAGACCAGGGCGCCCGCTTCCAGGGCTTCTGCAGGAGGCGGTGGCGTACCGGGGGGCAATTGCTTCATCAGCTCTTCTACATCGATGGGTCGTTCGGCGATGGTGACATAGCCGGTCGCTTCCACGAATTCGCGAAATTGGGCGTTGGTGACTTCCTTTTGATCGATCCAAAAATCATTGATAGCTACTTGGTGCTTGGGAAATTCGTCTGGACGGGCCTGTTGGTTGTCGCCCCCCATTTGGTAAGTTCCTCCTTTGATCTGTACCATCCCCTGAAAATCCTTTGCTTTGGCAGCATTCGGCTCAATGGCATAGACCATTTTCATGTAGTTTTCGGTAGTGCCGACCAGATTGCCGAGGGAAGCATCATGGCAATGCTCAGGCAACTTAGCGCTGGAGGAATGGCTGTCTCCGCAAGCCCAAAGACCTCCAAATCCGATGATAAAAAGGAGTCTCCAAAAATTGAATGGCCCGATATTCATACTTTTGCATTGTTATTGCGTTCCTATTAGCATTTTGGGTTGGCAAGGGAAGAATTGCCACTCAAAAGCATCTTTATCAAAGATATAACAGATCATGAATCAAGCAAAATGTCAATCGATGAAACGCTATCTACCAATTTTTGTCCTACTGATAATGGCGATGACCCTTGTACATTGTGGGGAGACCGCTTCCAAGACAGCACCAACTGCCCAAGCCGAGCCTACAAAGCCAAAAACCATCGAGGAAGGAGAGCGCCTGCTCGACATCAATGGGAGTAAGGTTTTTACCAAAGTTGTGGGTAAAGGAGAGCCTGTCCTCGTTGTTCACGGGGGGCCTTCCTTCCATCATGGCTACCTACTGCCGCATTTCGAGGACCTGGCCAAGTCTTACCAACTGATTTTCTACGATCAGCAAGGTTGTGGCCGTTCGAACTTCAATTCAGATACAGCAAAAATATCTATTGCAGGTATGGTGGACGATATCGAAGGCTTACGCAAAGAACTGGGCATCGAAAAGCTCAACCTATTGGGACATTCCTGGGGCGGTTTATTGGCCATGAACTATGCCGTTTCCTTTCCGGAAAACCTAAAACGCCTGTTGTTGATCAGCCCGACCAGCGGCAGTTCGGCCATGCGCAAGCGGGATGAAGACCTAATGTTGCAACGCGACAGCAAAGAAGACAAGGCCAGGATGCAAGCCGTACAGCAGACCAAAGCCTTTGAAGACCGTCTACCATCGGCTTATGAGGAGATGTACAGCATTGGTTTTGAGCGCCAGTTTTTTGATAAATCGCTGGTGAGCAAACTCGATTTGAAGCTACCAGATAACTTTTACCGCAACAGCTTGATTCTCTTCCGATTCATGGGGCCTGATCTTCAATACTACAACCTGCACGGCGATCTGGATTTGGTTAAAGTCCCTGTCTTGTTGCTCTATGGCGACTACGAATCGACCGCCTTAGAGTCTCGTGCGGTATTGAAAGCTTCCTTTACCAATTCGGAATATGTAGAAATCAAGGATGCCGGCCATTTTCCCTTCATCGAGAAGCCAGCGGAATTTCTGACTGTTGTCAAGCAATTCATGGCAAAATAGCCCTTTGATCGATCATACTTTCGGCTGATTTAGGGTAGGATAAGGCGGAATGGTACTTTCGACTGATGTGTGATTCGTGAATTTTTGCGTGATTTGGATCATATCAATTCACTCATTAAACGCAATCTTATGAAAAACATCATTCTTCGCTACGGTATCATCAGTTCCATCATTTTGACCCTAATGGGCCTCATCAACTGGTTTTTTATTGCCAAACCACTGGGCTATGGAGCCTCCGAGGTGATGGGCTATCTGTCGATGATCATAGCTTTAAGCACGGTATATTTCGGCGTTCGCTACTACAAAGAAAACGACTGCAACGGCATCATCAGCTTCGGACAAGCATTCAAGGTAGGCATGGGTATTTCACTGATTCCATCCATTGTCATGTTTTTGTACACAGCCTTTTTCTTCAAGGTCTGGGGGGAAGATTTCAAGCTCTGGGCAGAGGAACACTTCCAAGCCACTCTGACACCCGAAGCCTTTGTGGAATATCAAAAGCAAATGGAGGCTATGGGGCCGCTGATGGACAATCTAGCCTTTCAAGGCGGGCTGATGTTTGCCACGGTCCTAATCATCGGATTGGTGGTAACGCTTGTTGTTGCCTTTGTTTTGCAGACCAAGGAAAAGAGCAGCCGCCTGGCTTGAGAAAACCTCTGATTGAAAGCCCGTGATGACCTGCGCGCCGGAGCCTATGTTGTTGTATCTGCAGGAAGAGTTGTATATATAAAGGAATAGTTCTATATTCACAAAAAGCAACCTGTTCCTTACAACTTTTGCTGGAGCAGGTTCAGAGGTTTTCAATGAGTCGAATCAAAAATGATCTATTGCAATAGCATCTGTAACAAACATCGTCGTCGCTCCTTTTGATTTCATCTTGTTGAGTATAAGCCTTTTTCTTTCCAATACGTGTTGATGGCCATCGATTTTATCAATTGGTGGTATTAAAAATGATTCACAAAAATCTTTGGAAATGAAACAACTTCTCACAGTTTTTTCACTGCTATTGCTATGCTCTTACTTACAGGCTCAATCGGATGATCCTGAGCTGTTGCGCCACATTCGCACCCTTGAGGCCCAGGACCTGTTGTTGGATCGCTACCCGGATGTGGCCCAATCTCAGTTAGCTATCGAGGCTTATCTTGCGGATAAGCAGTCGGAACAAGAGGAGCGACAGATCACCTTGCCCCTGGTTTTTAATGTGGTGTATTCAAATGAGTCGGAGCGCGTTTCTATGGCGCGTATAGCGTCTCAGTTGGCGGCTTTGAATCGCGATTTTAGTTTGAGTGAAGAAGGTCGAGAGCTGTTGGCCATTGATCGCCAGGAGGGTTTTGGTGAGAGGGGCGTGGATACGAAAATCCAGTTTTGCCTGGCAGATTTGCCGGATGCGGTGCGTTATTTTCAATCCTCTTCGAGCGGCTGGGGCTATGATGATGAGATCAAGCGGGCGGAGTCGGGTGGTCTTTCGGCCTTTCAAGCAGATCGCTTTGTCAATGTATGGGTAGGTCGTTTGTCAGATGATGTGGGTGGGTATGCGCAGTTGCCGGGGGGATCCTTGGCGAGTGATGGTATTGTGATCGACGATCGCTTTTTTGGTACCCTTGGCCTGGCGCCACCGTATGATGAAGGCAAGACCCTGACGCATTTGATGGGTAGCTATTTGGGCTTGTATCCGCTATGGGGAAAGACGCCCTGTGGGGATGATTTTGTGGAAGACACCCCAATGCACTCTGCGGTCAATTACAGATGTCCGGACAATCAGCACGTGAGTTTGTGTGCGGGTTATCCAGTGGAGATGACGGTGAATTTTATGGACAATACCTACGACGCTTGTCGGTATTTATTTACAGCAGGTCAGAAGTGGCGCATGCAGGCGGTCTTGTCTGAGGACGGGCCCCGTGGCGGCCTTTTGACTTCTTCCAGTCTTTGTGCGTCCAAGCTGCGCGCGGCACCATCACAAGAATCCCCCTCGACACAATTACAGGTATTCCCCAATCCGGCCAAAGATCGGTTGGACATTTTTATTGGGTCTGCAAAAGAGGGGGTGTTGGTCCTTGAAATCTTTAACAACAGCGGTCAACAGATGCACGCCTATCGGGGTCAATCGATGGGTTCCGCTCAACAATTTCAAGTGGACTGTAGCCAGTGGCCGGAAGGCATCTACCTTCTCCGGGCTCAAATGGCCGATCAAACCCAAAGTCGCAAAGTCACTATCTCTCGCTAAAGCCAAATCATCCAAACAATGAAAACCATCTTTTACTACATACTCTTGTGGAGTGTTGTGCTATCCCACAGTATTTTATCAGCCCAGCCCTTGAATACGAAAGTCGATGCCTATGCCTCCCCGACGCCGGAGTCGGCCGCCTTGGGTCAGTACACCGATTTACCGGTCGATTTATTCAGTGGCACCCCCTCGATCAGTGTACCGATTTGTCAAATCAGCCAAGGAGATGTGGACCTTCCAATTTCGATGTCTTACCACGCCTCCGGAATTCAAGTGCGTCAGCAAGCCAGTTGGGTGGGTTTGGGTTGGAGTTTACATGCCGGTGGCCGCATTTCGCGCACGACCCGAGGCTTTGCCGATGAGGATGCCGATGGCTTTTTTTCCAACAACCAAATCCATCCCAATAACAACAACGGCCCTCAAATCATCAGTGGGCAAGTGGATGGGGAATCCGACATCTATTCATTCAATTTTAATGGCTACAGCGGCAAATTTATATATGACAATTCCGGTAACCCCATCTTAATCGAAAAGCAGGATTTGAAGATCGCGCCCCGAACCAGCAATGGTTTTGAGGGCTTCGAGATCACCACCCCCGATGGAACGCGCTACCTGTTTGGGGGTTATCATGCAGAGGAGCGTTCGAAGACCTTTTCTTGGGGTCAATTGCCGGGTACAGATAGTGACTATGAGTATGTATCTGCTTGGCTGCTCAAGGAGATCATTTCCTTTGATGGTCGAGACCACATCTATTTGGAATACGGGGAAGAAGAGCGCTACAGCATTTGGGATTTGGCGGTTTGCGAAAAGGGTTATTGGTATTGCGAGAACGATCCGACGATCAATGAAAACATAGCTTGCTATGGGATGTACGATGCTGTACGGGATAAGTATTTCAACATCACGGAGGTTCGATCTCGTCGGTTGACGCGCATTTATACCATCCGGGAGGAAGTCCTGTTTGATGCCGATGCAAACAGTCGCCAAGACATTGATCCGTTTTATTTTGTGCCTTCGCAAACCAATTTACCAAAAGCATTAAAATCGATCCGCAAGCGCAGCTTGGATGGTGTGTATTGTGAGCAACACGATTTTTTCTATTCCTATTTTGTACATCCGCCGACCCAATCAGAAAGCAATGGCAAGCGTTTGAAGCTGGATAGCATTGGGCGCTCGGCTTGTGATGGCTCTGTAGAAATTCCACCCTATAAATTTGAGTATTTTGGACCGCTGAATGGCGATGGCAGCTCGTTTATTTTTGATCGCTTCAGTCTGGACGCCGATCATTGGGGTTATTTCAACGATGCGAGCAATACGCCGATGGCCGACTACATGAACATTCCCTTTTCAACCTTAACCTGCGATGGGAAGGTCAATCAGGAAGGAGGCGGTGATTTGAATGCCAATCCAGATGTGAATGTGCAAAACATCGCTACGCTCAAACAGATTCAATATCCTACGGGTGGAGTGAGCGTCTTTGACTATGAAACGCACCGCTACAAAGACCTGTGGATCGCCAATCCTCGGACGGATTTGATTAGGGGCTTGGTCAACTGCAATGAAAATCCAGTTCAAGCCTATTGTTGCAATAGTGCTCGGACGGCGGAGGTTTCCTTAATTTTGACCCAAGACCAAATAGATAATGGTCGCTTTCGGTGGGTACATTTCCTTCCGCCCTCGTCCTATTGTTACGATGCCAACAACCTGTCTTATTTGCGGGTCTACCAAAATGGCAGCTATGTGGGTACGATGAGCTACAATGTGGACCCCAGCAATCCGAATCAGATCATCGAAGAAGATTTATCTTTTTTGTCGACTTCCATTGTAGCCGGCGATACAGTTCGCTTTTCCATTACGAGTGAGTTTGGAAATGCCAGTTTTGATTTATGGTCAGAGGACAATGAGGTGAATACGGAAAAGTATGCAGGTGGTTTGCGCATCAAATCCATTACCAACAATCCGTCAGATGGTGGAGCGAGCCTGGTACGTACTTATGAATACAAAAAAGACAATAACTCCTCTGGGGTGCTGTTTTTCAAAAGCGATTACGGTTACTGCTATGAGCATTATGGGGTACCAGGACAAACGCTGTTTTACCCCTTGGTTTACCATCAATTTACCAAGCCGATCGTGCTGCCGTTGAACAACCACGAGGGTCGCTACATTGGTTATCAGCAGGTGACGGAGCATCATTCGAGCTACAGTGTGGTACATGAATTTGAGCTGCCCTTTGATCAAAACACCCTTCAATTGACCACCGGCACCCACCGAGGGAATTACGACAGTCCTTTCAACGATGCGCCGCGCTTTCTGCCTGCCTGGATGGGTCAGCTGAAGCGAAAAGATTTGGGCAATGGGGATGAGGAACAGATGACTTATGAGCAACAAGAGGAGGACGTTGCCAATTCCTACAATTCGGCGCGCATCAAATCCTTTTTGACTTGCAGCAGCCAGCCACCCCCAGAGTTTTACAACTACTCGTTCAAGCAAAGTATGAGTGTGATTAAGCAAAAAAAGGTGTTGATCGATGGGGTAGAAACGCAAACGGACTATGCCTATAATTTGAGTGATCACCTCCAACCAATTGAGGTGCGAACGACGAATTCGGATGGAAAAGCATACAAAACCCAAAACAAATATCCACAGGATTACAGCGATGCGGTGGCGCAAAAGCTGGTAGCTCAAAACCGTTTGCTTCCCTTGGAGACGATGATGTTGGTAGACAATCAAATGGTGGATGGCAGTCGGACGACGTATCGGTTCATGGATGCTTCGGGAAATCAGCCTGCGGGCTTGACTTCCGGTTTTGGTCCGTATCCCTACCACTTTGAAAGGTATGAATACAGTTGGGATGAAAATGGAACGGGCAGTGGAAGTTGGCAGGCCGAGGCGACAATAGAGCGGTATGATCCGACGAGTAGAAAAGCAGCAGAATTTCGGCAGGATGGCTGGAAAAAATATGTTCTGAGCTGGGATGCAAGCTCGCTTCAACTGTTGAACAAGACCTATGAAAACCACCAGGAGCAGTATCAATACCACGGCCAAAGTGGCTTGCTGAAACAAAAGACGGCCATCGATGGTCAAAAGGTGGACTATTTTTACGACCAACTCAGGCGCCTAGAAAAAATTGAGTCGAGAAATAGAAATGTGATAGATGGCTTCAAATACCATTATCAAAAAGGCTCGGGCTCGGACAATTACGTAGAGCATAAGACCAACTACACCGTCAGCACGGGCAGTGATTTGGACAGTGTGATTGTTCGCAGCTATTTGGATGGGTTGGGCCGCCACCTTCAGCAAGTGAAAAAGCAGTATGCGCCAGATGGTCGGGATGTGGTAGAAGCAGCCGTGGTATACGATGGCGATGGACGGGTAGTCAAAGAATATGTCCCATATCCTTCTATCCACAGCGATGGTAGACGGGTAGACATTCCAGCAAGCCACAAACACCGTGCGATGGTTTATGAATCCAAGCCGACGGGTCGACTGCTTTCCAGTACGCCCCCCGGATGGTATGCCACGACGACGATGTATGGCAGCAATTCATCTGGAGAGGTTGTTCATCCGATGGGCCTAACGTATGCTGCCAATAGTTTGACCAAAATAGCCATCACCGATCCAAATGGTAACCAAAAAGAAACCTTCACCGATCAACAAGGTCGCCAGATATTATCCAGGGTCAAGAATGAATCAGGTGTTGTTCAAGCAGACACCTATCATTATTACGACGACAAGGGTCGGATCGATAAGGTCTTTCCACCCGGGTCCGGCCCTAGCGATGGCGAGCTGATTTATACCTATCTGTACGATGGAGCCGACAATATACTGAAGAAGAAAATTCCTGGTCAGCACTTCCAAGAGATGCGATACGATCAACGCAACCTATTGAGCTTTTCCCAGGATGGCAATCTGCGATCTGACAATCTGTGGTTGCACCAACAGTATGACGATTATGGTCGAGTGGTGCAAAGTGGCTTTTGGAGTGGCAGCAATCCAGATGGCCACCTGACCTACCCATTTTCCGAGTTGCTGAGTGAAACGATCTACGACGATCCGCTGCCGATCAATAAAGGCAAGGTCTATCTGATCAAGAACAAGATATTGGGAACGGCCAATGATTGGTTGTTGAAATACCACGGCTACGACGACTATGGCCGCAATCGGGTCAACTACGCAAACAACCCGATATACTTGTCCCTGGGCAGTGAATACCACATCCGGACCTTTGATTTGGCCGACAATCAACTGAGTGCATACCGTCGACACCGCTCGGCCTTAAATGCAGAAACAGTGATAAACGAGCGTTTTACCTATGACCATCAGGGCCGTTTGAAAGATGTGTACCACAAGATCGGGAGCGGTCCGGATGTCAAGATTGCCAATCATCAATACAACCATCGGGACTTTTTGATTCAAAAGAACCTGCACCAATCGGGCAGTCAGTACCTCCAAAACGTAGATTACACCTACAACGACCAAGGATGGCTGATGAAGATCAATGACTTTTGCGAACCAGACCCCAATGCGCCAGGAGGAGGCATAGACGGTCCGGGTATTGGCTTTGACGGTTTGCAACTGCTGGTATCCTTCAATGCAGCGGAATTCAAAGAAGAAGGAGATCAACTACAGTTTGCCATCAAGACGCTGGGTCAGCTTACCCTAGGAGATGGCAGTCGGCAAGAGCGTGTTCGAGAAGAACAAATCACTGTGATGGGCCTCATAGGGGAGGACCTGCAAATAACATACAGTACCGAATTGCAAGGAAGCTACACGGATGAAATAGACCTATCGATGGCAGACGAAAAGATAGAATGGCATCAAATGGGAGACTTTCTGCTTCGGGTGGAAGCGCAAATCCTATCCAAAGCTGAGGCATCAAATATCCAGGTCTTTGCCGGCATACTGGCCAGTGAAGTTCAGAAAAGCATAGAAAAGACCTTCCCCTTGAAGCCCTTAGAAGAAGAGGGCAAGAATGCCAACCTGCAACAACTGGAAGCCGACCAAAACCCCTTGTCGATGACCAATGGGACAAGCAACGACCTGTTTGCGATGAAGCTGGGTTATGATGTGGCCAACAGCAGCCTGGGGGCTCCGGCCCAATACAATGGCAACATCGCTCGGATGGACTGGCAGGTAGGCTGTAGCGACATCCAACAATATGGTTTTCAGTACGATGCGATGGATCGGCTGGACGGTGCCAACTATGTAGCAGAGGACTTCAACACCGGTAATTTGGTAAACTACAACCGCTACAACCTATCGAGCATGCGCTACGACGAACGCGGCAACATCGAGCGTCTGTACAGAAGGGGCAAGCGCACGAGCACCTTTTACTCCTACATCGACCGACTGAACTACACCTATACAGACAATCAGCTGACGAGCCTATCCGAAACGGGGCTGAGTGCCTATAGAAACAATGGCTTCAAGACGACCATCAGCAGTGGGGTTGGCAGCTACACCTACGATGCGAATGGCAATGTTGTCACGGATGGCCACAGGGGCATTAGCAATATTGCCTACAATCACTTAAATTTACCTACACGAATCGACTATTCCAATGGGAATTGGATCGAATGGACCTACGATGCTGCCGGCAACAAGGTCAAAAAGCAAACGAGTGCCGGGACGATCAAGCATTATGTGGAAGGCATTGAATACGATGGCAGCACTCTAGAAGCAGTGTACCATGCCGAAGGTCGGGCAGTAGCTGAAAATGGCAGCTACCGCTACGAGTACAGTCTGAAAGACCATTTGGGCAACAGCCGAGTGACATTTTCAGACCTGAATGGCAATGGGCAGGTGACAGAAGGGGAGATCCTGCAGCAGAGTCACTATTATCCGTTTGGGATGCAGATGGGGGGAGATTGGAGTGCGGTGCAGTTGAATAAGTATACGTATAATGGGAAGGAGTTGAATGAGGATTTTGGGTTGGATTGGTTGGATTTTGGATTTAGGTGGTATGATCCGGCGGTGGGAAGATGGTGGAGTGTGGATCCGTTGGCGGAGAAAGCATACGATTGGAGTCCTTACAGGTATGGGTTTGATAATCCGATTTCAAATATTGATCCAGATGGTCTATTTGAAGATAAGAAGGCAGCTAAAAAGTATGCAAAGGAAAATAATATTAAAACTGGCTGGTTCAATAAAAACAAGGTTAAGAAGCAAAAGGATGGTTCCTTTGCAATTATCAGACTTCAAGATATGAATAACGGTGCTGATATAGTGAGGGGTACAGCTGAGGTATCTATATCAGACATGGGTAAGGGAGTTGGGATTGTTGAGGCTGTCACAATCAAGCCTAATGATGTAACAAGTACAGATGGAGGAGTTTTATCTATTGTGTACAATAAGCGTGATGGTACAACTTATGAAGTTGATCGTCCTATGATTGGTATTCCTGGAGGAGCTGTTAAAGGGGGGATTTCTATTTTATCATCTGGAGGTAAAGGATATAAATATATTAAAAGTATTGGAGGGAAATTCAAGGTTTTCCAAAAAACAGTACCATCCAAAAATCTAGGTGGGCAAGCAAGAGCTGTATATACAAAAGTTAAAAATGCGGCAGGAAAGACAGTCCGATTTTTTAAAGATGCGTTCAAACGAGATGGAAGGCATTATGAACGAGCTAATAAAATTCCAAATAATAGCAGATCTAGAAAACTTGATTGATATGCGTAAAAACCTTTTTCTTAGTTTTATAAATAAGGAGTTAAAAGATGAGAGCCTCTTTTTTAAAGAGTTGAGTCGAGATGTCCATCAATATAGGCGTCAAG
>JBCCSZ010000154.1:0-17665 GCA_039199225.1 Bacteroidota bacterium | reverse complement strand
TGAAATATTTGTATAACTCTTCAAATTCTGCTTTACTGTATCCTGTAGTAGATTTGAATTGGCGAGCACTTTTTATCTGAGTATAGTCCATTAGTTGATTTTTTAACACAATATACTGATTTTCACAGTCCAACAAGTCTAATTTCATCGTATTTAAGTGCCTAGACAAATTAAATAATGACTTATTTTGAACGATTTTCACCTCTATACTTTGTTAAAAATACTCACCATAGCTACGGCTATGCCTGTGTTTTTTGCCTCGTCTATAGCTGAAACTCATCTCAAACTAAGGATAACACAATTTTGTCCAGGCACTTATATCCAACCAGATTGCAATTACAGGATAATTATTTATTTTTGCAACTTAGTTGCATTAAGAATGGAGATACTTTCTGTTGCCTCTTCGAAAAGAGGTAGAGCTATAGGATATTTTGTATGAAAATACGTAATATGAGATGTCCTTCAACTTATTAGTGGTATTAATGATCAAACAATTAAAAGAATGATAGCAGAAAAAAAACTTCCTGTAACCGTCTTAAGCGGCTTCCTCGGAGCGGGAAAAACAACCTTGCTCAACCATATTCTACACAACAAGGAGGGCCTGAAGGTGGCCGTCATTGTGAACGATATGAGTGAGGTCAATGTCGATGCGGAATTGGTAAAGAGTGAAAACACCTTGTCGCGGACAGAGGAAAAGCTCGTCGAAATGAGCAACGGCTGCATTTGTTGCACTTTGAGGGAAGATTTGATGATCGAAGTAGAGCGCTTGGCAAAGGAAAATCGCTTTGACTATTTGATCATCGAAAGCACAGGTATCAGTGAGCCTGTCCCCGTAGCGCAAACATTTTCTTTTGTAGATGAAGAAAATGGGATTGACCTTTCTAAATTCAGCTATATCGATACAATGGTCACTGTGGTCGATACCTTCAATTTCATTAAGGATTTTGACAGTTCCGAAACTTTAATGGACCGACAGATGACGGATATAGAGGGGGACTACCGCACAATCGTCAATCTGTTAACGGACCAAATTGAGTTTGCCAATGTCATCATTTTAAACAAGACAGACTTGGTAACGCCCGAGCACCTAGGTGTTCTCAAAGCGGCTATTCACAAGCTTAATCCATCTGCAAAGATCATTGAGTCAACTTACAGCAAGGTAGCGCCCAAAGAGATTTTGAATACAGGCTTGTTCGATTTTGAAGAAGCAGAACAAAGTGCAGGCTGGTTAGAAGAATTGAATAAAGGAGAGCATACGCCTGAGACAGAAGAATATGGCATTAGTTCATTCGTTTTTCGCAGTAAAAAGCCTTTTGATCCGGGTCGATTCTGGGAATATGTACAGCACAAGTTTCCAAGTACCATCATTCGGAGTAAGGGATTGTTTTGGCTGGCTTCCCGCCCCGGACAGGCATTGGTATGGAGCCAGGCAGGTGATTCGCTACAGGCGGATAGTGCAGGGGTTTGGTGGAGCAGTATGCCTCAAGAAAGGCGCTGTAAGTATTTGTCTTTCGTAGAAAACCAGACGCAAATTGAATCGACCTGGGATCAAACGTTTGGTGACAGAAAAAATGAAATCGTATTCATTGGCCAGGAAATGGATAAAGAACATATTGTATCAGAACTCAATGCTTGCCTTGCCAGCGACGATCAATTGGCTACCAAAAGATGGAAACAGGGCTATGATGATGAATGGCCTGTTCACAGAGCTTATACCTTAGATTAGAAAAAGGTATTTATACAACTTGGCTTCAGCTAAGAATTACTTAAAAATATCGGCATAGATGAGGGAGAGCGGCACACTGCTGCTCTCTACTCTTCCCCCCTCCGAAACAGTTTGTTGAAAGCAGTATGCACCATCCTTGGGTTCGCGATGTATCTCGATCTGACGATCCGATAAATTGATGATCCAGTATTCAGGAATACCGGCCTTTGCGTAAAGCGGCCCCTTCACTTGACGATCTTTTTCTAAGGAACTATCAGCGACTTCGATGACCAAATAGATATCTTCGGGACCAGGGTGCTGGCTGCTGTAGCCGTCTGCCTTGTATTTGACAACCGCAATATCAGGCTCTGGTTCTGATAATTTGTCTAGGCTTATTGGGTTTTGGCACTTAATATTTGCCTTTTTATAGAGCTTAATAATCAGCAGTTCAATCATGGAATCAACCATGCCTGCATGGGCGCTTTTGGTAGGACTTATAGTAACAATATCTCCGTACAGCAACTCCACCCGATCGGATTCCTTAAGAATCCCGATCTCAGCAAGTTGGTGGTACTCCTGAACAGTGAAGGATTTCCGATTTAAATGAAGGGTCATTTGATTTGTATTCAAAAGTGAACGGATCATTTGCTCAAAGCTACCTAAAGATGTCTGTATAACCAAGGGAGAGCGGTACGCTGCTGCTCTCTACTCTTCCACCCTCCAAAACAGTTTGTTGGAAGCAGTATGCACCATCCTTGGGTTCACGGTGTATCTCGATCTGACGATCCGATAAATTGATGATCCAGTATTCGGGAATGCCGGCCTTTGCGTAAAGCGGCCCCTTCACTTGACGATCTTTTTCTAAGGAACTATCAGCGACTTCGATGACTAAATAGACATCTTCGGGACCAGGATGCTGGCTGCTGTAATCGTCTGCCCTAACCTTTACAATGGCAAGGTCAGGCTCTGGTTGAGAGTATTTATCCAGCTCAATGGGATTTTGGCAGGTCACAATGGCTTCATCAAGTAATTTTCTAATCAACAACCTATTGAGCAGGTTGACCATGCCTGCATGGGCGCTTTTGATAGGACTCATAGTGATAATATCTCCATACAGCAACTCCACCCGGTCGGATTCCTTGAGAATCCCGATCTCAGCAAGTTGGTGGTACTCCTGAACGGTGAAGGATTTCCGATTTAAATGAAGGGTCATCTGCTTTTTTCCTTTAAAGTTAAGGTATTCAGGGGTGTATTGTCAATCAATTTTTCATTCATTGCATCGCTATACTCCAAGGTGTACATTATCTATATGCCCCCTTGAAGCTTACCCCCTTTCCACCTACTTATCTTTGGCCATCAGCTTTTCGGAAGCTATGCCCTTGGTGGAAGCCGTCAATTCCGTAAAAATCTCCATATAGCGCTCGCTAAGCTTCTGATAGGTATTATTCTTTAATACATAGTCTTTTCCCTTCCGCCCTATTTCGTGGCGCTCATGGCGCGACATACGACAGAACTCGAAGATTTGCTTGGCCAGCGCATCCGCGTCATCATAGGCCAGGGTCACGCCGCAACCTGTCTTGCTGATCTCATTGCTTCGAATATCTCCTACCATCACGATGGGCCTCCCAGAATACATGTAGTCATAAATCTTGTTGGCAGAAACGCCAAAATGGTAGAGCTTCGATGCCCTCCATCCCAGGAAACACAGATCGAATCGTTGCAAAAGCGCCGGCATTTGGTGTTTTGGAATGGCATTCAGGAAGTGGATGTTGCTCAAACCTTTGGCAGCATCTTGTAAATCAGCCTTTAAATATCCTTCTCCCACCAGCACAAAAGCAATATCCTCGTGCTGTTCGACTTTCCGGGCTGCTTCCACAAAAAACTCCATGGCGTTGGCATGGCCAAGGGTTCCGGCATAGCCAACGATGAACTTATCTTTCGGTATTCCGGCAAGGGTTTCCGCATTCAAGGGAACCGATTGCTCCTCGTAGCTCTCCAAGTCGATCCCATTAGGGATGTGGCGAAACTTAAAGGGCTTCTTGATGGTCCCGGCGATGTGCTCGTCTGTATGAGGTAAAACCGATGTGATGTAGTCGGCTTTTCGATAACCAAATTTTTCAATGGCTGCCAGCAACCTGACAAATGGATGCCGAGCAGAGAATTGACCCAATTCAATAATCGTCAATGGCCAAATGTCTCTAATCTCGAAAATTAACTTGCAATTCTTGAACCTTTTCTTGAGCCGGTAACCATTCAATATCGGAAACAAAGGCATAGACGATACCAGTATGTAGTCCGGCTTTGGCAGCTTGTTATTGGGCAGGAAAAACAGTTTGAGACAGAAGACAATAAGATTGAATATGCGGCCCACACTCCGACCAATACCATATTTGGGAACTTTGACGGTGCAGATGTGAATGTCGTCAACTAGTTCAAAAGTAAATTGTTTACTGGGTTGTTCTTTTCTTTTTGAAAGGTGAGAATAAGAGCCAATAATCAGACAGACTTTATAGCCTTTTCGCTTGAATTCTCGGGCCAGATAGTAGTGCCTGAAGTGACCATTGGTCGTATGAGGAGTAGCCGTGTGCTGGTTGATGATCCAGACCGTCTTCGAAGGGGCATTAGATGGGTTGGGAGAAGGATTTTCCCCTACCAATTTATCCTTCATAGCAAACTCGGTTGTCATGGCTGAGGTACATTAAAAATGAAACAGGCAAATCCGTGTATATCGTATCGTTTGTGTACATTTGACCTGTAAAATAACTAAATGACTATGTTCAAAAAGAATGTTAACGTACTCTTTTTCAGTTTGTTACTACTAGGAGGGTGTAAAGTTGTACAATATGACTATGCTCCGAGTAGCGGTCGCCAAGGGGTGTTTGTAAAAGACTTTTACAATGAAGGTGACCCCGATTGGACCAATGCGATTGAAAAAGCCATTGCTTATGCTGAAAAAAGCGGCTCCAGGATCGTTGAATTCGAAAATGGCGTGTACACCATCAGCCGCGGCATAACAGTTGGCAAAGATATAGATATAAAAGGACAAAGTATCAATAATACCATTTTAAAGGCAAAACCAGGTGGACAGTACAAGGAGGCCATCATTCGCTTTGGTGGAGGGAAAAGTGAGCCGACCAACTTGAAGCTGCGAAGAGACATCGTTTGCTACGATCGGGAGTTGGAGTTTACAACGGCTCCTAATTTCAAGCAGGGTGATGTGCTGATCATCGCTTCCAAAAAAGCGGATAGCTGGAACAAGGGTTTTGTCAAAGGGGAGTATCTGAAAGTGCAGGAGGTCGTCGGCCGCAAATTGTTGATTTTTGGCCAAACTTATGACGATTACAAAGGCTCAGAAGTGGTGATCTATCGCTATGAAGGAACGCAGTCGAGCATCAGCAACATGACAATCATCGGTGATCCTACCCAATTGAAAGCCTGCATTCGGATGGAAAAGGGGCTCAATAATAATTTCTCTAACCTGATCGTCAAGGGAAGTAATTATGCAGGGATCATAACCATCTTGGGATACAATCAATCGTTTTCAAACATCCGGGCGGAAAAAACAACCAATGACCAAGGCAATGGCTTGAGTTATGGCATCAACATAGGGAACTCCCAAAATGTCAAGCTCATCAATTGCAACCTCTACGGCGTCCGCCACGCCCTGACCTTTGGAGGGGCCGGCTCCATCAAGATTCCAAACCGCTTCAATACTTGCATGAATTCTACCTTAGCAAGCCGCATCAATTACGCCGCCTCTTTTCATCCAAACAGCCAGTCCTGTGGGTACATCAACTGCGACATCTTCGGCGGCGTCGGCATCCGTGGGAAAAACCACAAGGTGGACAATTGCAATATTTACAACCTCTACGATGAGCAGGAGCACACACATATGCACAGCATCACTTTCTACCAAAATACCTTCGATCTCAACCACGAAATTACGAACAACAACATTTTTTGCCGAAAAAGGACCAATGAGCTGGTCGTCAACTATCAGGATGGCAAATCCCCCTATTTCAAAGGAGGCAGCCTGCGATTTTCCGGCAACCGCATTGTCATCACTCAGAAAGACCGCCTCTCCAAACCCAGCCCCGTCATCAATTTTAATTTCAACAATACCGACGAGTACTCGAAGGTCATTTTCACCAACAACATCATCGAAACGGACAATCCAATGCACATTTTTCAGTGCCGCTCTTTTACCAACAAAAATTTTCACTACCTACTCGTCAATGACAACGAATTTGGCATGACAGGCGTCTTCATCCAGAACATCAATCAATTCAATTTTAGGAATAATAATATGGAGGGATTTCAGCGCAATGCCTTACACATTCAGCAGCTGAAGGATGGAGAGAATGACAACGAGTTTATCGTTATAGATGGGAATACAATCCAGCGGTGTGGCAAACAGGCGTTTATCTACGAGCGATTCAAGGGAAAAACCTCCCGGATGATCGTCCGCAATAATGTCTTTACAGAAAATTTATCGGTGACAGCCCAAAACAGAGCAGGCTCCAACATGTCTATTTCCAATGTCGAAAGCTGCTACGTTCAAAACAATGTGATCGGGAGCGAGTCGGCCAAGCACCAAAAGCAACAGAGTATCTTCAAAAACATCGACCGCTTTCAGTCGGGCAACAATATTTGGCTGGGGAAAGGGAAGTTAAAGGTAGAGGCGAGAGAGAAGCTAAAGTTGGATTAAAAGATTGTCGGTTAGCAGTTTCCCCAAAATACACTAGGTAGAAACTGCTAACCAACTATAAAATCGTCAAGCGACCGACTGCTCGAGCTTGGCCGCATCAACGGTCCGGATGGCCTCTAGGATAGACGTACCCGCCGTTCCTTGGCCGTAGAGGTTCACATCGAAGTTTAGCTTTTGATGGATGCTTTCAGAAAAGAGCATTTTGATGCGTTCCTTGTCTGCGCCGGCCAGTTTGTTGAAACCGTGATCGACCAGCTCTCGCCACTCTGTTTCATCCCGCAAGGTGATGCAAGGCTTTTTGAAAAAGAAAGCTTCCTTTTGCAATCCACCACTGTCTGTCATCACCAACTGACAGTTTTCCAGCAACCAAACCATCGATAAATAGCCTACTGGATCAATCAAGGTGATGTTGTGATAAGATAAGCCATAGCTTTCCAAGCGTTTCCGAGTACCAGGGTGCAGAGGTAGGACCACTGGGATGTCTGAGGAAATTTCATCCAAGGCATCAAAGATGTTTTTCAGACGCTCTTCAGAGGCCGTATTTTCTGCGCGGTGGACCGTCGCCAGGACGAATTTTTCTGGTAGCTCCATCTCCGGCTTTTTACTAAACTGACGGTAAAACATCGCTGCATCTTCCATGATGTCTCCTGTTCTGCACACCGAGCAGTCAAAGTTGTCGTATCCTTCGCTTTTGAGGTTTTGAATCGCCGTCTCGGTCGGGCAAAGAAGGACATCGCTGATCCGATCGGTCAAAATGCGATTGACCTCTTCGGGCATATTCATATTGAAAGAACGCAAGCCTGCTTCTACATGCGCCAGACGAATATTGAGCTTTCGGGCAGCCAGTGCACCCGCCAAGGTTGAGTTGGTATCACCATATACCAAGACCCAATCCGGTTGTTCCTCCTTTAGCACCCCTTCGATTTTTTCCAACATCTGCCCAGTCATTGCGCCATGCCCCAGCGAATTGATATTCAGAAAGTAATCCGGCTTGGGAATCTGCATCTCTTCGAAGAAAATATCGCTCATGTTGATGTCGAAATGCTGCCCGGTATGGACAATGACTTCCTGTATGGACGGCTCCTGTGCCATGCAACGGCTGAGCGCAGCAGCCTTGACAAACTGGGGCCTTGCCCCGACGATGGTAACTATTTTCATAGTTCTAGTATTTTACTTTTAAAAACTTCATCCACAATATGACAGAAATGACCCGCCACACATGCATCTCTCCGGCTCTATCTGCCTCGATCAATTCAATAAGTCTGGGAATGTTAAACAGCTCCTGTGCAGGCTCGAATTCGCGAATCCATTGAATCAAATCGGGCTTCAGGAGCTTGATCCACTCCTCTTGCGGAATGTCAAAGCCTCTTTTGACCTTGGCCCATAGAATGTCCGATGGCAGCAAACCATCCATCGACTCTCGGACAGAAAATTTGGTCCAACCATTGGAAACCCGCTGATCGAGTGGCAAGCGCAGTGCATATTCTACCAGCGGCACGCTGAGATGTGGCACCCGCGATTCAACACCATAGGCCATCGAATTGCGGTCGGCATAGCGCAGCAATCGAGGTAAAATGTATTTGGTCAATTCATCGGTCTGCACCTCCTGCAAAGGCTTGTTGGCAAATCGGTCTGCAATCACCTCTTCCCGATAAGCATCGAGCAAATCGCTTTTGACCAACTGCTTCATCCGCTTCTTATTTCGGTATGAGGCAACGCCTGGCATAGCAAAAAACAGATTGCCTAGGAGCGCATTTTTGGGCGACAGCGAAGCATGCGCCTGAAACCCCTTCAGCTCCCGGATTGCCTTTCCGATCGCGCCCCTCCGCAAGTATTCCCCAACGATCCGCTGTGCCACCCGCGGGTAACCCAGATAAACTTCGTCGCCCCCCTGGCCATCCAACATCACTTTGATGCCCAGTTCATTGGCCTTTTTCATTACCAGGTTTTGCGCCAGTATCGATAGGGAGGTGAAGGGTTCGCCGATGTCATGCACCAGCTTTTCGAGGTTCTGTCTGAGCTTTTGGCGATCGATTTTCACTGGATGCCATTGCGGCATGCCCGAGTATTCGGAGATGGACTTGGCCGCCTGAGATTCGTCATTGGCAAAGGCATCGCTGGTAAAAGTCAGCGTATGGTATTTGTGGCTGTCTTCCTTCAATATTTCACCAGCTAAACTGACCAAGGTCCCAGAGTCAATCCCCCCGGATAGGGAGCTACCCACTGGGACGTCTGATCGCAGTTGGCGGTCGACAGATTCTTTGATCTTATGGTACAGCTTCCCGTTTTTCTGGCCGTTGGGCGCCGGGACTTTTGGCGAATGCCAAAATTGCTTTTTGCGCCTTATGCTCAGATCGCTCCCGATCGTCATAAAATGCCCGCCTCGGAGCTGGCTGATCTCCTGGTAGGAGGTTCCTTCATCGTGGTCGGAAATGCCAAACAGCAAAAATTCAGAAATCTGCTGGCGGTTGATGGTTCCACTTATACCCATCGCTTTCAAGATAGCCCTGGGTTCGGAAGCAAATAGAAAAGCACCTGCATGGAAGGCATAGTAGAACGGCTTGATGTTCATCGGGTCGCGCGCACACAACAACTGCTGTTGGTCTCGATCCCACAGAGCGAAGGCATACATACCATCCAACTTTGCAAACATGTCTTCGCCCCACGCCCGATAAGAGTTCATCAGTACCTCTGTATCTGTATGGGTTTTGAACTCAAAGCTACTTTTCAACTCTTCTCGCAGCTCGATGTAGTTATAAATTTCGCCGTTAAAGACAATGGTAAATCGCTTGTCGCTACTTCGCATTGGCTGGTGGCCGTTGCGACTCAGATCGATGATGGACAAGCGTCGATGGCCGAGAACAATTTCCCCCTCTCCCTTTCCTGGCTCAAATTGATAGTTTACGCCCTCCCCTTTCGGTGCCTCTCCGATGTGAAAGATGCCCCAATCGTCAGGACCGCGATGTGCAATGGCGTGAAGCATCTTATTCATCACCTCGACAGGCTGCCCTTTGCTGAGGGCCTGATCGGGCTTTTCCAAAAATCCAGCTATTCCACACATAATTTATCCAGGTAATTACTTAGGCTTGAAGCAGTTTTTCATACAATTGAATGATGTTTGGTGCATAATTGGCCGCATTGAAATGTTCCAGCACCCGCTGGCGGGCATCCACTCCAAGCTGTTCCAAATTATCGAGTTCACATGCCTGAAGGATGGTTTGCGAAAGCGACTGAACAGCATCTGGCTCAATTAGAAATCCCGTTTTTTGATCGATGATGACCTCCGGTATACCACCGACTTTCGTACCGACCACAGGCTTAGCCATCAGCGAAGCTTCCAACAGTAAATTGGGCAAGCCTTCCTCCATACTGGGAATAACCACCAAATCACTTTGGGATAGTAAAGTTGGGATTTGATTCGGCGAGACATAGCCAGCCAGCTTTACCTTCGAAGGCTGCTGCAATCCATTTATCCATTCTTTGACCATATCCGATTGAGAGGCCGGACCACCGATGGTCAGTTGTAAATTGCGCGACTGTTGATCGATCAATTCCCAGCTTTTCATAAGGGTGATTCCCCCCTTTGTATTTATTCCGTATTGAAGCTCCGGATAAGCACCAAAGCCGCCTAGGTATAAGACATTGAAGGAGTTATCGGCAGTCGAGCCTTTGTCTCCCAGGTCATCGTCGAATCTATCTGATGCGATGCCCCTGTAAGCAACAACGGCATTGGGAATACCCGGAATCAATCGCTCCAACGCCTCTTTTAAAGCGCAGCTGTTGCACAATACCCCATCTATTTGACACCACCAAGGATTGTCCTTGTCGCGTTTCAGGTAAGCTGGGAGTTGGGAATTCACATCGGAGCCAATGGCCTGTGAGAGGTGCTTGACAGCTCCTAATTTTTTTTTCCAAAAGCTCCCCACCATTCCGCCAAAGGTCAAAAAGACGGAGTGAATCACATCGACATCCCTCAAAACATGCTTTAGCAGCTGCCAACTGAAGCGTTGAGCGATTCGCTCGTTGAGCTTTACGATGGCCCCACTTTTAGCAGGCAACTTGGGCGTTGCGATTCTGTAGACTGTAATGCCTGAACGCTGTTCTTTCTTGAAAAAGGAGCGCCCCGGACGCCAGCCCTGCAGGTGAATAACGATGACCTCTATGCGCTTGGAAAGTGCCAGCGCTGTTCGTTCATTGAAAACGCCTCTGGCTGGGTCGGCATCGGAAGGGTACCCTCCAACGAGAAAAGCTACTTTCATCGGACGGTTCAAGTTGTGAGTTTCTTTTGCAATTTGGAAGACAACAAATGGTAGCCCGAGCGAAAGCGGTTGGTATAGGAATTGGAATAGGCCAGAAAGCGATCGGCATATTCTTTCAAAGGCGCTCTTTGGGTGACTTTATAGGTGTGTTGCAATTGGCAGATGTGTAGGTTGTGGTACATCAAACTGGCAATGTACGATCGGCCATTTTCCGGATGCCAGTACAAACTCCAAAAGCCATTATCGAATAAATGCAGATGTGCCTCCAAGCTGTCCAACCCTTGGTCGAGCAATTGCTTCGCTTTGTCGTCATTGGAAATCAGGCACAAATCCAATAGACCCCATAAGGAGTACATCTTGCCATTTAGGACATGAAAAAGCGGATCGTCCGTATATTCTTCGTACCAAGGCAGCCCCGTTGTACTTACAAGTACGACAATACCGCCTTTATCAATATTTTTTTGAAAGGGTCCTAGAGCAGCCAGGGCCGCTGCTAGGTATTTTTCTTCCTGGCTCCATTCCCACATGCGCGTCAAAACACTGATGGCCTCCCCTTGGATCATGGCAGAGGGACCCGCCTTATGTCGATTGAAAGCAGCCTGAATAAAGGCACCCTCCGCTGAGATATTATCCAGTAAGTAATCGGCAATCGCTCGAAAACGATCCAGGTATTGCTCATCGCGCGTATCCAAAAAAAGCTCCCAATTGCCAAGGCCAAAGGAGCAGATAGTTGTGTAGTGGTATAAGCCTTCAAGGACTGGAATACCATTTTCATCTGTTCCCGGATAGTGGCCTTCTAAGATGCGCTGCTGAATGCTGAGCGGATACTTTTTGAGCTTGAAATCTTCCACAGATTTGTTGTCGCTCAACTGCCAATAAGAATAAACGTCCTTTTTGAAATAGATGAGGAATTTATTCAGCGCCTCACTCATGGTGATCTTCTAGTATTTGCTGGTAAAAAGATTCCAGTTTTTTCAACTCCTCGTTGAAGTTGTATTTTTGGATGACCGCCTGCCGACCGTTCTGCCCCATTTCCAGAGCCTTTTCTTGGTCGGACAAGACCTCCAAAGCTGCCTGAGCGATTTCAGCCGGATTGGAAGAATCCACTAATACGCCACAATCTGCATCCCGCACAATTCGCTGTAACTCCACAAAGTTTTCTGCCAGAATGGGAATACCGCTGGCCATATATTCAAATAAGCGATTGGGGATACCGACGCGATTGTTGGGGTTGTCCTCATAGAAAACACAGCCCAAGGTCGCCTTTGCTGTTCGTTTAAAGTTTTCTTCCCACGGCAACATGCCCTCGATGATCAGATTGTCTTGTACCCCCAAAGAAGCTGCCTTATCAACCAAGGTTTGCTCATAAGATTCCGGGACAAATCGCCCAACCAATTGGAGCTTGATCTCCGGAAACGTTTCTTTGATTCTTGGCAGCGCCTCTACAATTTGAGTACAGTTTCGCTTTTCAGACTGTTGACCTGAGATGTAGATTGTCAGGCGCTCTCGTCTGCCATTATTCTGTACCTCGGGCAGGGTACTTTTGGGGGGTACATTCATCACAACGATGGAAGAACGACTCTTGCCCGCATACATCTGACGAAGGCTTTCTGATACAGCCACTACACCTGCAAAAGAGCGGATGGGTAGCTCGTACATACTGTACAAAAAGCTGAGCAATTGCTTGAGTGGAAAAGACAGATGGTGGAATTTTTCGTAGAAATTCTCGTGTATATCGTAAATGACTTTTTTCCCTTGCAAACTCAATAAAAACATCCATGGAATTAGATCGGGATCATGGAAGTGGTAGATGTCAGCCTTCAAACTCCGAGCTACCTGGTATGCTTCCCGGGAGCTGAACAGCCGCCTACGCCAGCCTGTACGCACTTGCAGAGGGTAAAAGTCAATCCCGTCTATCGACTGCTGCTTTTCGCTGGTCGCAATGTAGGAAACCTTTTGTCCATCGGAACTTAGGTGCCGGGTCGCTCTTTTAAAAATGCGGGCATCATCCCACTTGTGCATGCTGGTAATTTGACAAATATGCATATTTGAGTTTTATCCTTTGGAGGTCTGCATAAAGTGCTCCTATGAAAAACATGAAAAACAGATCGACAAATAATGGTTTGAACAGACCACTCAATAAATAGATGAAAGTGCTGACACCTATGACCATAATTCGTCCTCTGTCTTTTGGCAAAATGTCTTTCTTTCGGAGCCTTCGAATGCTCATCATTGGGAAGACGAAAAAAGTACTGTATATGAAAAGGCCGATGAAGCCCAGAGTGGCTGTGACTTCCAAAATATCGTTGTGGGAATACCTACCGGAGGATGAGTTGTTGGTGAAATTTCCAATACCTACACCCATAAATGGATTTTGACGAACCATCTGTATGCCATCCCGAATCAGCTGACTCCGTTCCTCCTCACTACCGTCTTTTCCCTTCTGCAAACGATCGATACGGGTTCCCAAATAGGTCTGCTCCATGATGTAGTTATAGCTCAAAGTCAAACCCGACAAGATTAGGAAGAGCGCTCCCAAAAGGATGACATATTGCTTCTGAATGATCAATTTAAAGGTGATGTAAAGCAAAACCGATAAGACAATGGCTAAAAGCGAGGAGCGGGAAGCAGTTGCGACCACACCGATGATCAACAACACCTGCGCCACAACAAGCACGGCCTTGATCAGCAAATTTTTGGCCGAGTCGAAAAGAAATAAATTCGAAAGCCCAGCCATCAAAAAGATTGCACCAATCGTGTTGGCATTACCGGCCTGACCTTCCAAACGAGTACCTCCTACCTCTTGGTTGACAATGGCCGCCAGGTCGAAGTTCAAGTAGGCATCGCGAAGCAAAAACATAGCGCCCAATAAAAATCCTACATGGAAAAAATTGACAATATTGTAGCGAGGAATCAATACATAAACAATGGTCAAGAGCATGGTGATACCCAAAAACAATTGGAGAAACCTCGTGTAGTTGGAAAAGCTTTCTACCTTGATACCCGATAAAATAGCCCAGCCAAAAAGTACGACATAGGCGAAGTACTCCTTGGGAAATTTAGCGATCGGATTTTTAAAAAAGAAAACCGCCGCCAATACGAACAGAGGCGTCAAACCTTTGGTGATGAGCGAACTATACTGCTCGAAGCGACCTGTAAAAACAAGTAGAAAAGTATACACAAGCAGGATGCTTCCCCAGGTGAATACTTTGATGTCTCTTTGTTTTACCCCCATACGTTAGCGCTCAACTCCATTTGTCAAACCATATTTGAAACATCAAAAATATCCAGAGTCTTTCCGGATTGTTATCGGTGCCATCGTAAAAGTCGCGTAGCATTTTGTTGGTTTCATCAACGTGGAAGATGCCCTGCTGCCGAATAAATGAATCGCTAAAGTAATGATCTACATGCTTTTTCAAGCGATCGTTCAACCATTGGCGGGTTGGAATGGCAAAGCCTCGCTTGGGGCGCTCCATGATCTCCCGCGGGATGTAGCGATGACAAATTTCGCGAATCAAATATTTCGGAATGTCTCGATGACAAAGGATGTGCCTGGGCAACCTCGACGAAAATTCGATCAAGCGGTGATCCAGTAGTGGCTCCCTCGATTCCAGGCTGTAAGACATGGTCGCTCGATCCACCTTAACGAGGATGTCGTCCACCATAGTTGTCTTGTATTCCAGCGCCGTCATAAATCGAATCTTATCCAGATCGGTACTCAGCAGGTGCATATCATCGTAGAAAGTATGCCCGTACGCTTTTCCTTTTTGCCCAAGGATCAATCGATTCAATTCCCTGTCTGAAAAATGAATGGGCTCCACCCTGTAGCGATAAGAAGTCTTGACATTTTCGAGACCAATGACGGCATCAAACTTTTGATACAAAATCTCCTTGTAGGTATTGCTGGCCAGAAGTGGCGCAAGCTTACCGGAAAGGGTATGCCCATAAAGCTGTCGGATGGGCTTGGGTATTTTATGTATTTTCTCAAAAACGCTAGCGTCCGAAAAATAGCGGGTGTAGCCCGCGAATACTTCGTCGCCACCATCGGCCGACAAGGCGACCTTGACGTGCTGGCTGGCCAGCTGGCTGACCAGCATCGTTGGAATGGCCGAGCTGTCGCCAAAAGGCTCGTCGTAGTACAAGGGCAAACGATCAAATAGCTGCAGGGCCTCCTCTTGCGAGCAGTACAATTCAGTGTGATCGGTCCCCAAGTGGTTCGCTACCTGCTTGGCATAAGGCGCTTCGTCAAATTCCTTTTCATCAAAGCCAATGGCAAAAGTTTTCAGTCGCTCCGTCCTATCAGATTGCAGCAAGGCGGCTACCGTCGAACTGTCGTAACCACCGCTGAGAAATACACCCACTGGCGTATCGGATACCATTCTGTATTCGCTGGCAGACTTCAACAGCTCATGCGTGTGACTGAGCGCCTCGTCCAGCGAAAGGTCCAAACGGGGCTTGTTGTAGTAGTCGAATACATCCCAGTATTTATGCTCCTTCAGGTCTTTAGTACGGAGGTTCAACTCCAGAAAATGCCCGGGCTTTAGTTTGTATGTCTTTTTGAAGATCGTATGTGGTGCAGGAATCCAGCCATGCTTCAAAAACAAGCTGACACCATTGGTATCAATTTCTTTTTTCCAGCCGTTGTGCTGGTGGAAGCATTTCAACTCAGAGGAAAATAAAAACAGGCCATCCTCCCAGGAATAGTAAAGCGGCTTGACACCCGCCCGATCCCGAAGCAAAATGAGCTTTTCCTTCGACTGATCGTAGATGCAAAGGGCAAACATCCCGATGAAACGATCAAAGCCTGCAGTCCCCCACTCTATATAAGACTTCAGAATGACCTCTGTATCGGAGTTCGACCGAAAGCGGTGTCCCCGTTTTTCCAGCTCCACCCGAATCTCTTTGAAGTTGTACACCTCGCCGTTGTACACAATGCGATGGTTGCCATCTTCTGAGACCATGGGCTGATGCCCCAACCTGGATAAATCGATGATCGATAGTCGACGATGCCCAAAGCCCAGTTGCGCCAAAGGTACATCCGTAAAGTAGGAACCTGAATCGTCTGGTCCCCGATGGTGTAGCACCTCAGTCATCTTGGCAAGCATCTCCTCAGAAGACCTTTTGTTGAAGTCGCTAAAGCCGACTATTCCACACATTGAGCCGAAGATTTAAATACTGAAATAAATTTATCCTGTAGCCTGGCGTGATTAAAGACCGATGTCGCTTTGTATGCATTGGCTACCATCTCGGCCACTGCTGCATCGCTGGACTTGAGTTGATCAATGGCCGCTTTCAACTTTTCTTCCGAGCGCTCCGTGACGACAATGCCACAGTTGTATTGGCGGATGAAGCGAGCCAGAAAATAGTCCTCCGGGCAATGGACCAAAATCGGTCGACCAGCATGCAGGTATTCAATGGTCTTAGTTGGAAAGATCGTTGCCAACTCATCGCGATGCATTTTGGATTCATCGGGCCAGTCGAGCGCCAGCAGTAAAATCTGTTGCTTTTGCAGCGCCTGAAGATACGCCTCGCGATTGTAAAAGGACAGCTCGATGTATTCTGTCGGCAGACCCATTTTTTCCAGAGCAGCCTTTTTGGCTTTGGAGGCAATTTCGACCTTCGTTTCCAGGGCAGTCGCCGCTCGAACGACCCGCTTAACTGCATTTTGATTGATCGAATAGATGGCCCCTCCCCAGAAGATGTTGCTCCCTTTGATCCTGGGATCGAAATGCACCTCCTCCGATGTTTCCGGATAGGTATGTTCTAGGGCATCAACTTCCAAGTTGTATTTTTCTCTGTACAAATCTTTCATCCCCTCGCTCATCACAAATGTATGGGCGGAGTATTGAAACACCTGGTCCTGCAACTCTTTGGCTTTGTCGGCCAGCTTGGAGTGTGCCAAGCCCTCCGCCACTGTGTCGTGGAGATAGCTGATCAGCGGCAGTCCAGTAATTTTTGCAGCCTCATAAGCAATCTTTAAAAAAGCGTAATCAGGATAAACACCAACGATGTACTTCGCCTTTTTTGCTTTGCACAACCTCACCAAGCGCTGAACAGCCGCCCCAATGTGCCACTCTTTCCAATAGCCATTGAGGCGAGAAGACCAAACGAAGGTGTTCATTAAGTAAGCAATATTGGGAGCGGGCGAAGCCTTGGAAAAGCTGGGACTGATCGTAGCCACCGTATAGCTTTCCGGATCGATATTCTTCAGGATGTTCTTAATGATGACACTTGTACCACCTGGAATCGGCGGGTAGAAAGCGGTAACAATTACGACATGACCTTCTTCGCTAAGTTTCCGGAGGTTTGAAGTTTGACCATCCATGATTCTGCTATTTCTTCAAAAATGTTATTGAGTGATTTGGTAATGTCCCAGTTGGGATAGTGCGTTTTCATTTTCGTCAAATCGGAAATGTAGCACATATGGTCACCTTCCCGGTTTTTATCAGAATACTGGTAGCGCATCTCCTTACCAGTAATTTTACCAATTTTATCGAAGGCTTCCAAAATAGAGGTAGAATTGTCTCTTCCGCCACCGATGTTATAAACTTCGCCACAGCGAGGGGCGGCAAAAAATTCTTCGATGAAGCGAGCCACGTCGTAAGAGTGGATGTTATCCCGGACTTGCTTACCCTTGTAGCCAAAGACGGTGTACTCCCCTTCTGTAATGTTCACCTTAATGAGGTAGCTCAAAAAGCCATGCAATTCGACACCAGAGTGGTTCGGGCCGGTCAGGCAACCGCCACGCAAGGCACAGGTTGGCATGTCAAAATAGCGGCCATACTCCTGCACCATAATATCGGCAGCCACCTTGGAGGCCCCAAAGAGTGAGTGCTTAGATTGATCGATGGTAAACGACTCCTTGATGCCACCGATCAATCTAAGCACTCACTCTTTGGGGCCTCCAAGGTGGCTGCCGATATTATGGTGCAGGAGTATGGCCGCTATTTTGACATGCCAACCTGTGCCTTGCGTGGCGGTTGCCTGACCGGC
>JBCCSZ010000153.1:0-17737 GCA_039199225.1 Bacteroidota bacterium | reverse complement strand
GATCTACTTGATTTTGTTTGCAATGACAATGGAACACTGACCGATCCTTCGGATGATTTCTATACCGTGACAGTGAATGCTTCGGTTGTCAATGGAGGGGCTTCGGCCAGCTTTGAGCTGTTTGCGGATGGTAATTCCCAGGGTGTTTTTGACTATGCCAGTGGCACCAGCATCACTTTGCCAGCGGATGGTAGGACTGTCGAAATTCGCATCGAAGATGCTGACAAAGGTTGTACCGCCCAGCAAGACATCGGACCACTCGATCCTTGTGAGGAAGATTGTACCATCAGTGCAACTGTTACCAATATTATTTGCGACGACAACGGGACGGGGGATGATTCTTCCGATGATACTTTTACTTTTGACTTGTTGGTCAATGGGCAAAACACCGGTAGCGGTTGGCAGTCTGTTGCAGGTGGCTTGACGGGAGATTACGGACAGGTCATTACATTTGGGCCTTATCCAATTTCGGGCGGAACCTTGAATTTTGATTTGCAAGATTTGACGACGACTACTTGCCAGACAAGTATTGTGGTTGATCCGCCGATGACTTGCTCTGCTTGTCCGCAAGTGTTGACAATCATTACCCCTTCTGCAACCGTTTCTTGCAAAGAGCAGATGGTCACCTTGAGTGCTGCATCTACAGAAGCAGGAAATTATTCATGGACTGGTCCAAATGGTTTTACCGATGACAATTTGACAACGATGGTGTCGGATTCTGGTTGGTATTTTCTAAATGCGACCTATGCAGATGGTTGTATGGCCATGGATAGCCTATTCGTAGATGCCAACACCAACGAGCCAGTAGCTGCTGCCGGTCCAGACCAATATCTCACTTGTGATATAGAGGAAGTGCTGCTCGATGGCAGCCAAAGTAGCAGTGGCACGCACATCGTGTACAGTTGGACGGATGGAAATGGAGATATTGTCTCTGAAGAAATCAATTTCTTGGTCCGTACGGCTGGCACCTACAACTTGCAAGTCATTGACACATTGAGTGGATGTGCTTCCAATATCGATGAAGTCGTCATTGGAGACAGTACCAATATACCAACTGCCTTTATTTATGCCGATCCGGACAATGTATTGGATTGTCAAGTAAGTAGTATTTTGTTGTATTCCGATGAGCAGGCAAACGTACAATACTTCTGGAATTCTGTTGCCTCCTCCGAGGTTGTGATTTCTCAGCCGGGAACCATTACGCTGCTCGTGGTAGATACGATTACAGGTTGTGAGAATACAGATCAAATTATCATCACAGACTTGCAGGATTATCCGTTTGTGAACCTTCAGCCCATTGAGCCCATCAGTTGCTACTCACCCAGTGTATTGATCGATGGATCGAGTTCGCAATCAGGACCGACCTTGGTTTACACCTGGTTTGACAACAATGACAATGTGATTGTTGGTCAGACGGGCGATACCTTACGGGTGAGTGAAGCGGGGCAGTATGTCTTGCAAGTGGCTGACACCTTGAATGGTTGTGAAAATTACGATACGGTTATTGTCGAAAGCTTGTTGGACAATCCTCCGCTGGCGGTCATCGGACAGGTTGGTGCTTTGGATTGCAACAATGCGACACAGGTATTGGATGCCAGTAGTTCAACGCCCTTTGGTAATTTGGTCTTTAGCTGGGAAACCAACCTTGGCAGTATTCTTTCCGGTGCAGATGGTCCAACGCCAGAGATCGGTAGTCCAGGCTTGTATTACCTGACGGTACTAGACAGTATCAGTGGCTGTATACATGTGGACAGCATAGAGATTTTGGAAGATCGGGTCTTCCCGTCCATAGACATCTTACCCAGCGCCACCATCACTTGCCGATTGCCAGAAACTACCTTGGATGCCAGCGGCTCTAACAGCCCCAACAACGCCTCCATAGTCTGGACTTCCAACCCGCCCGGTGGAATTGTTTCCGGAGGAAATACACTGACTCCCTTAATCAATCAAGGTGGTACTTATACGTTGACCCTCATCAATCAAGACAATGGTTGTGAGACCGTCGAATTGGTTGCGGTTGATGAAGACAGTGAAAGCCCCGATGCCGTTGCAAGCGCCGAAGACGATTTGGATTGTATTACAACAGAAATCGCACTCAGCGGGCTTGGCTCTTCAACAGGTGCTGAATTCGTCTATGCTTGGTCAGGACCAGGCGTTGTCAGCGGACGGAATACGTTGGAGCCGACTGTCAATGCGGCGGGCTTGTATGAACTCCAAGTGGAGAACACCAGAAATGGCTGCACCGATTCTGATGAAGTGAGCGTGGAGGAAAATGTCAATGTACCACAAGACCTCGATGTGGCGGTAACGCCTCCGCCTTGCTTTGGTGATTTGGGTGGACTGGAAATTCTGACCGTCTCAGGTGGCGAAGGCCCTTACTTGTATTCGATCGACAATGGACAAAATTTCTTTGGCGCCACCGAATTTCCGGCGCTTGATCCAGGCGATTATACCGTCTTGGTCCAAGATGCTATCGGCTGTGAGTACGAAGAGATTTTCACCATTCCGGAAGTGCCGCTAAAGGTTGTTTCGGTTCAGCAGGAGATCGTCGTCGAGCTGGGACAATCCGAGCAAATTTTTGCCAACACCAATATTCCGAATGCGGAAATTGATACCATCATCTGGGCGCCAACCGATGGCCTGAGTTGTGTTGACTGTCTCGATCCTTTTGTCACGGCCGTAGATGAAACGCGATACAGTTTGACGATCATTGACGAAAATGGTTGTTCGGCCGAAGCAGAAATCCTGGTGCGGGTGCGCAAGGAACGGAATGTGTACATACCCAACGTGTTCTCGCCCAATGGCGATGGCGTCAACGATGTCTTTATGATTTTTGCAGGAGACAATCTCATCAAGAGCATTAACTCCTTCCAGGTATTCGACAGATGGGGCGAGTTGATTTACGAGGATTTCAACTTTATGCCCAACGATCCAACCCGCGGTTGGGACGGCCGGTTGAGAGGCGAATTGTTGAACCCTGCCGTCTTTGTCTATTGGGCCGAGGTGGAATTTGTCGATGGTTGGAAAGAATTGTACAAAGGTGATGTCACCTTATTGCGATGAGTCGATAGTCTAAAAAGATGCTGCAAGGTTTAATGTAGCATGAGTAAATAGGTCCCTTTGTGGACTTTTAAAAAGATCACTTGTAAAAACAAGTGATCTTTTTTTTATGTGCCAACACAAGAAAATAAAAAGGCGATGACTTGCTGATTATCAACACATTACAAGTTTATCTAATGCCTCTAAATGAAGTATCCAGCATAAAAAAATAATTTTTTATTCCCGGGGAGGGTAACTTTTTGGCACTCAAAAACACCCATTTGCGAACGCGTTCATAATTAAAAAAATTCGAATACGAAGAAGTCCAATCATCCTTTCTTAAAAACAATTATCCGGGATGAATCGATTCCTTTCTTTCGAAAACACTCTTTCTCCTTAAGACCATTTTTTTATTACTAATTCATTTAAAAAACACTTCATTATGACTTCAGACGACGAAAATAAATTACTCGAGACTTTGTATGATCGGCTCTTTGATGCCCTTACCTATGCTCCCGATGGACAAGCTTCGGCTTGGAATAGAAATACGACCTTTTTGCAATTCGCAAAAAATCTTGTCATCGACCCGAGAGATTTCGAGGGTATGATGAATCCTGGTAACCCAAAGGGTGACCTTACAAAGGCAGAATTGTTTTCTGCTTTCGTAGACGCACAGCCAAGCCTCAGCCCACTGTGGGCAGACTCAGGCTTTAAGCTTTCAGATACTTACAGTTCAATCGTCAATAATGCAAATACAGACAGTCAAGTCTTGGAATCGCAGAAAGACCTTTACAACAAGGCAAATGATTATTTATTCGAAACGGTTACAACCCAGGGCTTCGATAGTGAGTATACTACTGTTACACCAACAAATGTTTCCGCAGCATACGATGAGGCCCAAAAACAGTACACTCTTGCAGTCGTAGCTTTTCGTAATGGGTATAATAAACATGACCTTACGACTTCTGAAGGTCAATTGGCATGGAATGCTGATGCACCTGCACTACAGTTGGCAGTGGACCAAGCCTGGAACAACTGGATACGATCGTACAAAGCACCCGTCGAACAGGCCCAGAATGCTCTAGTGAGTTCGGTCAATGATGCCATCAGCAGTGTCATTGCAGAAAGTCAAAAATTGGTTACAGGGCTGTATCTCTTACCTTCCAATAGTCCTGGCGGCAGATCTTGGTTACCTTCCTATGCTTTACCGACAGAATGGTATGGATCGGATATCGAGGGTTCTCAATTCTCTTTGAGTAGCTCTTTCCTCAATGAAAAATCGAGTAGCTCTGCTACCAAGTATTCAGCAGAAGCAAGTGGAAGCAGAGGATTCTTCCATGCATCTGGTGGCGTCAGTGGTGATAGAGAAGAGCAAACAGCCAGTCTGCAAGCCAATAGCTTCGAGCTGGAAGCTGAGTTGATTACAGTAACCATCAAGCGGCCTTGGCTGAACCCTTTGCTCTTTACAATGAATGACTGGTGGGTAGGTAGTACCAATGCCGGTGGTATTTCAAATGCCAACATCAATGATATACAGGGTAAAATGCCACTTCTGCCAACTGGATTTGTCCTTGCCAGAAATGTCAAGATCAAGGCAAATTTCACTTCAGAAGACAAGAAGTTCATTTCCGACTCTATCTCTACGAAAGCATCCGGCGGATGGGGTCCATTCAGCTTTAGTGGCAGCTACTCGAAGAGCAGCACCAAGGAGTCTTTCGAAGCTACCTTTGAAGATGGCGTATTGAAGTTGCCAGGTCTGCAAGTGATCGCCTGGGTCAACAGCGTTATCCCTTACAGTCCACCTCAAAACCCCAAAGGTATTTCAGCGGTAGAGGTTTCCAGTAACACACCAAATGACCCATCCCGGAATAATTAAGCAGCAAGTGTCTATAGCGACTCACTCAGCTTTCCATTCCGTTTAGCATTCATTAGAATCCAGTCAGGTATCCGCAGCAGCTCGTTTGCGAGTTGGCAGGTCTTTCTCGTGCCGAACTGTTGCGGCCTGGCTTTTTTGACAAAGCCCATGAACCACCTCCGTTTCCTAAAATTTTAACACAATGATGAATATCACAAAAGCCATTGCCTACTCCATCGAAAAAGATCGATACCCGTCGAGCAGCCATCGGCATTGTACACCCAGTAGCCCCGAAGAATTGGAAGAACAAGAAGATGCCTCTATTCTTCAACTCAATTCTTTTCCTGTAACGATCAACACCAAGGAATATGAAAATGCCAAGTCGGGTTCAAATCCCAACGGTGATCTACGGCCGCTGTTTGCTTTTCGCCAGCTCGCCGATCCAGCACCTTCGTTCGAGCAGTATTATTCGCTTTCTGGGAAGTCAACTGAAAACCTTTTTCAAAACTTTCTACATGGCGCTCAAGCAAAAGCAGGTGCTTCTTTTACCGAAAGTGTTATCAATAGTTCTCTAGGTCAATTCAGTGGTGATACTTTTGCCAATATGGACGGTACCTCTGGCGTATGGCGCCCTGTGTATGCGGTTCCAGAAGATTGGCCTACGGCCGACATCAATCGCTACAAAAATCTATCGGTGGACCTAAGTGGTGAGGGCGAAAAAAATTCGATCGTTCTTATTTCAAAGGGTTCGCCTTTCAAATGGCAGCAGGATGGTCAATCCCAAGGTAGGCCCCATCCGAGCAGCCGGATCAACTCGATTAATTTGAAATACCTATTGGTTCGCTTCAACAGGCCCTGGTTCAATCCCTTGTTATTTGAAACCGCCGAGTGGTATTTGTCCGGTCAGAAAGCAGGCTTTTGTTCTTCGGGTTCCTTGGAACAGAACGACGGCGTATTTCCATTGATGACCACAGCCATGTTGATCGCCAAGGAGGTCAAGATCAATGCCGATTGGCATCCATCCGATCAGAAGATCATTCAGGATGCCAAAACGCAAAATAAATCGCTGGCTCTAGGGCCTCTGACCGTCGTGATGCCGCCCGATGAAGATCGCAATGTGCAAATCATTGGTTACCTAAGCCAGCTCATACCCTTTTCACCTCAAATGGATGGAAAGGAACAGCAGCAACAGCTCGACCGATAACAGAGCAAGTGCTTATTCATCTTTTGTCTGTTCAGTAACATTTCGCTCGACAAAAAGGCTGCTTTAAGGTATTATTTTACTTTATAATAAAAAAACATGTATGAAGTTGGGACTCTACGGATGGATTTTTGTAAATTAATAGTGCTTCTAATTATCACTACAATTAACAACTCCACAATGAGAGACCCAGGAACAAGTTCAACAAGGGCCGTCGGCCCTCCCAAAGTAGCAAAAGTCACCATTAAAGCAACTGGCACAGGCGGAGAGCGAAGCGCCTACAATGTTCTTCAGGTTCAACTGACCTTAGAAGAAGTACCTGAAATGGGCTTTGAATATCAACCAGCCTTAGTGTTTGGTACCGACGAAAATCGCTACGTAATCCAAAGTAAGCCCCAGTCATCTGGCGAAACAATCACATACGACGAAGAAGGACGTTTATCTTCTATTCCTTTTACGGAATTTCAATATGTCGATCTGGATTTTCAAACCAGCGCCGGGGAGGTGACGATGCAACATGTGAAATTTATTTTTCATGAAGGCAGGAGATAAATAGCCGAAAGTTATCAAGATGATTTTCTTATAGTTTCTTAGTCGGAGGAGCCTTCCGCTCTTCCGACTATTCTAACCCGTATGCCTACAATCCCGTATTCCTATGCTCCCCATCTATCGCGTTTCGCACATAGAGATGCTCGGTCTGTATCTTCTTTTGTGGATGCTTCCCGCTGGCAGTCTGGCGCAATCAACCTGGACTGCCGACAGCCTGTGCGCGCTGGATTTATCTGCCCAAAGCGTTCAATTGCAGGAGCAGGGACAGTTTCGCCAGGCGTTCGAACGAGCCAGCGAATGCCAGGACATTTACACCCGATGGAAAAAGTCCGAAAAGCAGGTGGCTACCTACATCGAAATGGCAAAGATTTGCGATGAAATCGATTATCAACTCAAAGCGGCCATGGCAGACTCGGCGCTGTACCTGGCCCAAGAACAGCTCGACACCCAAGGAGTATTGATGGCCGGAGCATTGCGCCAGAAGGGAGAGGTCCAACTGGCCTTTGGGCGCTACGATAGTGCGGTGGTCTACCTGGCACCGGCCATGACCATCTTTCGGCAGCAGCAAGCGTGGAACGACTTGGCTTGGAGTGAAATCTTGTATGCCGTCGCAGAATTGTACCGCGGGCGAACGCAAGCCTGTGAAGATCATCTGGACCAAGTTAAAGTACTGCTTCCCAATCCATCCTTGGAGCCTTCTGTAGGCGCTACACTTTTTGGTATTTACGGAGGCTTATACGATGCCCTGGGCGATTATGAAAAGGCCATCGATATCACCTTTGAATCTTTACACTTTTTTCGCCATAAGACGCCCAAGGTGGCTTCCGACTCCGTTCAAATTGCCAACTGCCTCAACAACCTAGGGAGTTGGTACGACCAAAAAGGCGACCACCAAAGAGCTTTGGACTTTTTGCAAAGCGCCCTGGACATCCTCAAGCAGTTAGACAATTCAAAAGAAGAAATCATCATAGCATCCAACAGCATCGGCATCATATTGGCCAAGCAAGAACAGTTTCGGGAAGCCATCCGATATTTCAAACAGACCGAACAATTACTGAGCAACTTTACCCAATTCGAAAACTACCAATGGCATTTATCCAGCTGCCTAATGGAAACAGGCGCCGCCTTCCGGGAGTTGAATCAAGATGGCAACGCATTCGACTATACCCGCCGAGCATTGGCCGTGGCGCCAGAAGAGAAAAAGTACTTTTCCCTGGCCAATTTAGCCCTGCTCTACATCCGCAACGAGCAAAGCGATACGGCCATCGTATTGCTTCAGCAAGCACTGGAAAATTACCAAACAGATCAGACACCATCCAAAACCTTTAAAGCCAGAATTTTTCACTATCTCGGAAAAGCTTATCAGCAACAACAGAATTTCCAGGCGGCCTTGGCCCATTATCAACAGTCGTTGACCGCCAATTGCAAGTACTTCAAAAACAATTCAGACTTTCGGAAAAATCCAAACGAATTCATCGTTTACAATCAGCGTGTTTATCTGGAAAGCCTGCATTCCAAAGCACAGACTTGGGCGCAATTCACCACCGCCGAAAACCACCTTTCTGCCGCCCTTTCCACCTATGAATTGCTCATCCGCAACCTGGACAGTCTCAGAGTACAACTGGCCACGCAATCCAGTTGGCTCCATTGGAGCAAAAAGTTTAAACCCATTTATGCCGAAGCCATACACATCAGTCACCTCCTTTATTTACAAAGCTGCGAAAGCATTTATTTGGAAAAGGCACTCGACTTTTCCGAAAAAGGCAAAGCCAGTTTGCTACTCGCCAGCCTGAGACAATCTGAGGATAAACGCTTTGCAGGTCTGCCCGATAGCTTACTGCAACTCGAACAACAACTGCAGACAGATTTGGCCTTTTACAAAAAGCTACTCTGGCGCGTAGCAGGCGACTCCGCCCAGCAAATCCTCTACCGCAATTATGCATCTCAAAAGCGATTGCGACTCGCACGGCTGAAAGAAAAAATGGAAATTGAATTTCCCAACTACTTTCGTTGGAGATATGAAGAGCAAGCGTTTAGTATCAAAAACATTAGGAAGAAAATATCAAATGAGGAAAATGCAATTATATCTTATTACACTTCCAAATCACATGTATTTGCCTTTGTGTTGACGCAGGAATCCTTGAACCTCATTTCTTTGGGCAGCCCACGGCTCATCCGGAAGAACATCGATGATTTTCGACAGGTCCTAACGGATACTTACTCCTTCCAACGGGACATGCAGGCGGCCTGTGATTCATATGCTGAAAAAGCGCATGATTTGTACGATCTATTACTGGCGCCGGTCATGCCGCATGTGGAAAGCCACATCAAAAAATTGGTCCTCTCGCCGGATGGGTCCTTGCATGCTCTACCCTTTGAGGCATTGGTTGGTAGTTGCCCGACAGATACAGATGTGTCTTTTTCTGAATTGCCGTATGTGTTGCATCGCTTCCAAGTGCAGTACACTTTTTCAATTGGATTGCTGCTGTACGCCCAGGAAAAACGCCAACGAGCGCATTTCAATAGTCACTGTCTGGCCGTTGCGCCCTTGTATAAAGCCAACGGGACGGGGCAGCCTTCAGCAGAAGTTATCCGGGCTGGTTCGGGGCCGTTGATTGGCAATCGGAAAGAGGTGGAAACCATTGCCCGCTACTTTTATGGCTGCTATGAATTTGGTGCGAACGCAACAGAACACCGCTTCAAGGAGAAAGCCTCCGACTATGGCTTGATCCATCTGGCGATGCATGGTATGGCGGATTTTCAGCAACCCGAGAATGGCTATCTCGAATTCAGTCAGGGTGAGATGGAGGACAGTAAGCTGTATCAGGACGAGGTCAGTAATTTGCGCTTGCAAGCTCAATTGGTGGTATTGAGTGCTTGTGAAACAGGCCGTGGGGTGTATACCGAAGGCGAGGGTGTTTTCAGTCTTGCACGGAGTTTTATGTTTGCGGGAGCGACCAGCGTGGTGATGAGCCTGTGGAAGGTAAACGACCGGAGCACCAGTGAACTAATGCCCTTGTTTTATGAAAAACTGGCCAAAGGGCGGTCCAAGGGTGCGTCCCTGCATCTGGCCAAAATTGAATTTTTGAAAAATACGGATTTGAAATTTCAGCATCCTTTTTACTGGTCGGGATTTGTACTCCTTGGAGATTTCGACACCATAAAACTGACTAGCAACAACCACCTACTCTACCTCGTGCTGCTGGCAATGGCACTCCTCACGATGCTCTATTGGAAATGGTATAAAAGTCGATGAACATTTACTGTATCAAAGCTCAGTTGTTGTCGACAGATCGGAGCAGAGAGACTGCCTTTTCTGCATGAGGTCCTCCCCCATCCACAATGCGCTGCAATTCCGATTTGGCCTGTTCCAGTTTAGACTGCCTCAGATAAACCAGCGCAAGATACCATTTTGCATCCTGTACGTACACATGTTGATCGCGCGCACTGAGTTGCTGCAATTGTTTTTCGACAGAGGCCCAATCGACCGTCTCTTTGTTGAGCAAAGCCTGTGTTTGACCAAACAATGCCGGCATATTTTCAGCATCGGCCGCTACAATCTGACCAAACGAAATGGCTGCTTTTGCATATTGTCCCTGCTGGTATTCCTGGACAGCCGCCGAGTATAAATCTGCTTCCGGACGCCCCCTTTTGCCATCTTCCAAGGGATAAGTTTCAAAATATTGCGCATACAATTGAGCATTGGTGGGCGCACCCGATTGCGACAAAAAGAACAGATAAGCCAATACGAGGACCAACAAAAAGACGATCCACTTCCACTGTTGCAATAGGGTCTCGGAAAAAGAAGGTTTGAGAGCAGGTTTTGCCTCTTCTTCCACAAAATACCTTTGCCCGATGTGATTGATTTTATCCTCCAACTCAAAAGCCCTTTTGTCGTTTATGGCCGTATGTAATTTTTGCAAAAGCTCGACCCGCTCGGCTAAGGCATCGTCTTCTGCCAGCCGGCGCTCGAAGCGTTCCAAGGCCACTCCCCTGAGTTTTCCTTGAACATACTGCGAGATGAGATCATCAGATTCCTTCATTCTTCCTTGTGTTTCAATTCTTTAAAACTAGGATCGGCTTTGATGAGCTGAATGAGTTTTTCTTTGCACTTAAATTTTCGTTTCTTAGCATATCCTTCACTGGCAAAACCCATGCGTCGGGCAATCTCCGCCATACTAACTTTGTCGAAATACATTTCCAGCACCTTTTGACAATCCTTGCCCAATTTTCGGAAATGTTTTCGGTAGAGCCGATATTGTTCGTTTAGCAAAATATCCTCCATAAGTCCGGCCTCTTCTGTTTCAATAATGGCAACATTCAAGCTGAGTTCTTCATTGTATTTTCTCCGGTAATGATTGGACCAAATATTCTTACAGACAACATAAAAATAAGATAAAAAAGAATGCCGTAGCTGAAAATCGGGCTCTTTCGATTTTTGGTAGATAAATAAGATGCCTTCTTGGAAGACATCGCGGGCATCGTCAGCACTTCCACCATGAGTCTTCACCAAGTGCAAAATAACCTGGTGGTACTTTCGGTAGATTTCTTCCAACGTTGCGGTGTCGCCGGCAGCTATCCCTGCAATATAGTTTTTACCATTACCCTTGGCCTCGACCATAGCGTAGTTCGAATATTTTTTTAAAGTAGTATCTCCTTATAAGATAAGATTTTAAGCGCTTAAAGGCCAATTATTTGGGCATTAATAATTAGCAAATTATCGACTAAAAGAATTTTTGTTTTTCTTTGGAATCGTATCTTTTGCCTACCTTTCTACTCATTCCAAAACAGACCAACTGGCATTGAACTGCATACAAATATCAACTATCAGATGACGCGTACAATAAGGAGTATTGGAATCATTTGTCTGATGCTTCTTGGAGTCGGTGGCGAGCTGTGCAGTCAAGACCACCTCTTTCAGTTTTTTACCACCAAAGATGGCCTGCCAAGCATGACGCTGTATGGGATGGCCATAGACCAGCGGGGCTTTCTGTGGATCGGATCGGACAATGGGCTCATTCAATTCGATGGCGCTTCTTTTAGCACCTATAAGAAAGAAGATGGGCTCAGTGATTCCGAAATTTTGGGCATGGTGGAAGATCGCAAAGGAAGAATTTGGTTTTGGACCTACAATAAAACAGCTTGCTACTTTGAAGATGGTTTGATTTACAACACAGCCAATTCACAGCAACTCGCCCAGCTGATGTTCCACCAACCTTTCCGTCCAGATTACTACCCACAATATAAGTTGGGAGCAGACCAGCGTCTTTACATTCTCTCTGGTTCTGAATTCATCGTCTTTGAAGACCAACCGCTTGCGCAGCCGCTTCCCGATGCGCTCAATCCTTGGAAACTCGTTAGGGCCGATGGGGCTGGAAATTTATACTTGGCCGGCAAGGACTGCTACATCCAATACAGCATAAATGAAGAACGGATCGATACCCTTTTAAAGTTTGATAATTATTCCCAACACTATTTTTTGGCTGACGATGCACTCTTTTGTGTACAAGACAATTTCCTCCAGGTGCTGGATACAGCGGCTAATTGGCAAAATATCCAATACATCAAAGACTTCGATCAGACCAACTATTCCTATAAGCTCTTCAGCACAAGCCAACACTACTGGCTGACCAACGACCAAAAGGGTATCTTGCAAATCAATAAATTTGACAGAACACTTCCCCCTAAAAAACTGCTGCCGGAGTACCTTGTAAGTGCAGTGGTGGAAGACCAGGAAGGGCATTTTTGGTTCAGCTCTTTTGGCGGTGGTCTGATTCGCTTTTCTTCCAAAACTTTCCCCTTGATTGATCAGAGCAATGGACTGGCCTCTGCAAAAGCACACTCGGTTTTGATACATCCGAAGGATGGCTCCATATTGGTTGGCCACGACAATGGCCACATCAGCCAGTGGACTGGTTCAGAACAGATCGTTCACAATTTTTCGGGACAATCGAATTACAACCGCATTCGGGACATTCAATATTTTGGCGATAAAATTTACTATATCGGAGACAAGGAGTTGACCCGCATGGATTTGTCTCTGCAACACGCAACAGACTTACTACAGTTCAACAACTCTCTTTTGTCGGGTGGTAAAAAGGCGCTCTTTTTTTCGGATTCCAGCCTCTACATTTGTACCTCTACCCAACTCAACCGCATTGATCTAAACAAGCTGCAACAAGTAGATGTTATCTGGGACCAACCAGTGCTCTGTGGCTATGCCAGTAGCGCTGGTAAGTTTTACTTTGGAAGTAATACAGGATTGTATGTTTGGGAAAACGGTCAGATCAGCAGACTGCTCGAAGGCCATAGGGCTTACAATGCCCGCATCACCCACATCGATGGGATCGGAGATGAAATAGTCTTACTTTCCACCCAAGACAATGGTCTGCTTTGCAAGCGAGGAAATGACATTCAACAAATCACCACAAAGGATGGATTGAGCAGCAACAATTGCCAGGTGAGTATCTTACAGGATGCGTATTTATGCTGGGTAGGTACCAATAAAGGACTCAATAAAATCAGCTTAGCGAGAGGGGTAGAACAATCGCCAAACATTCAACAATTCCACCCATCACACGGTCTGGGTTCCAACCTCATCTATGATCTCCACTTGAAGGATTCCCTGCTGGTTGTCGGCACCGATAAGGGTGTCAATTTTTTGAATCCCTACCTAGAATATGTGGATCAAGCTCCCCGCTTAGTCATTCAAAAAGTAAGCAAATCCAAGGAGGTATACCACTATCAACAAGCTGTTACATTTCCATACGACAAAGCCAATCTCCAAATTGATTACACAGGTATCTCCTATTCGAAAATGGGAAAAATCGATTTTCGATACCGCTTATTGGGGCTGGATACCTTTTGGACAACGACGACCAGTCGGCGGGTCCACTACGCAGGCTTGGCACCTGGTATGTATAGCTTCGAATTGACCATCACCGATGGGAGCCTGGAACAAAAAGTACCAATTCAGCGATTGCAAATCCAGATCACGCCTCTGTTTTGGCAGAGGAAAAGTTTCCAGATCGCTGCCCTAAGCCTATTGATAGTCAGCTCTTTGGGATTGATTTATGGCTGGATGCAAAGCATGCGTAAGAAAGCCATAGCCAAAGTCAGCTTGAAACAAAAAATTGCAAAGCTGGAACTGCAGGCACTGCAAGCACAGTTGAATCCACATTTTATTTCCAATACCCTCAATTCTATTCAGCACTTTGTCGTGAAAAAAGATGTGCGCTCCGCCAACGAACACCTCAGCAAATTTGCAGCCTTGATGCGCATGTTTTTGGAACATTCATCGGCCCAAATGGTCAAGCTAAGTAAAGAACTGGAGCTGTTGGAAGCTTATCTAGCGTTGGTCAAATTGAGCCATGAAAACCGTTTCGACTATCATTTTCATTTACCCAAAAACTTTGTTGCTACTCAACATACCATCCCAACGATGATTTTACAACCACTGGCTGAAAATGCCATCATCCATGGACTCTTGCCTTTACAACGTCATGGGAAGCTCGACATCTCTATTCACCTTTTCAATCATCAGTTACAGTGCTGTATTCAGGACAATGGCATCGGACGAGTAGCTTCGAGTCAGTTGCAGCGGCAATCCAAGCGGAAGGCCATCTCACTTGGCAACAAAATTCTAACTGAAAAGACAGAGGCCCTGGCGCGTTTAGGCGAACAAAAAATTGCCATTGAATACAAAGATTTATTCGATGCCAAAGGCCGAGCAGCTGGCACAAAAGCCATTGTTTCATTCATTCAACCCAACACCTAAGACCAGCCATGCAGCATCCAATCATACGCACCATTATCGTAGACGATGTCCCCAAGGCCATCTCTGTCCTGAAGACTTTGCTAAACGAATACTGCCCACAGGTGTAGGTAGTAGCTAGCTGTTTAGACATTACGGATGCATTCAAAAAGATTCAGGCGCTGAAGCCAGATTTGGTATTTCTGGACATCGAAATGTCTACCGCTACCAGTTTCGATTTGTTGGAATTGTTTCCGGATATCGATTTTGCCATCGTATTTGTCACCGCTTATGAACAATACTCCCTAAAAGCTTTAAAGCTCAATGCTATAGACTATCTGATGAAACCCGTTTCCATCAAGGAGCTGATTCAGGCAGTCGATAAGGTGATAAAGTTTCGCAATTTGAAGCACACAGCAGAAAAGTACGCTGCCTATTTACAGGAAGTCAAGGCAACGCACCCGCCAGTGAAGCTCGCTGTGGCCACATTGGAGGGTCTACATTTTATCCAGTTCGAGCAAATCATTCGCCTGGAGGCAGACGGAAAGTACACCCGGATTATTCTCAAAAGTCAAAAGGAAATTTTAGCCTCTAAAAATATCAAGGCATTCGAACAACAACTCCCCACTTCTCATTTTTACCGAATTCATCGTTCCCACCTAATCAATTTGATGTACGTTCGACAATATATCAAGGGGGAGGGCGGATACCTTATCATGGAGGACGGTTCGAACCTCAAACTGGCCAAAAACCGCCGAGAAGCATTTATCCATCGATTCGAAAAATAATTTTGATTCCCTTCCTTACCCCAAAATGGCGCTTCATTCCCATACAGGGCTACTGGTGTATTTCTCTTAGGCAAGCTGCATTTCAATCTCCATCTTAGCTCCCAAGATAGCCAATGAGCTGTCGTCTGCCTGGTTCGCAACATTCCATCATTACATGCCGTCCATCGACCGATGAAAAAAGTCCCGGACATCGCTTGTCTTCGGCAATTTATCCATCAAATCATCAACAGTATGTCAAAACAAATCTTCCTTACTCGAATGCTGCTAGTTAGCATCTTTTGCGCAATGGGTTCTATACTAATGGCCAGCAAACCCTTGACACCCATCGAATCTTGCACACTCGACCTCCATCCCGTAGTATCAGAAGTATCAGAACCTGGAAAGGTCGATGGTAGCATCTCCCTCGCTCCTACGGGCGGGCTTGCCCCCTATCAGTACCAATGGTCACATGATGCTACCCTGCTATCGCCAACAGCTAGTAGTCTGCCTACGGGTGAGTACACTGTGACCGTGACCGATGCCAGTGCTTGCCAGGTTATCGAGACCTATACTGTATTGGAGCCCTTGGCATGTGAAGGTTCCTTTTTCCAGTTGGTCAGAAACACCGTCAACCGAACAATGGATGTCTATGTCGCTTCCGTTACGTCTGGTGGTTTCAGTCCAAGTTTTTTGTTTTCCATCAACTACAAGGCACAGGCATTGGACGCCTTGGGCTTCAACCAGGCAGATGGCTACATTTATGGATTGGGCAAGGGCAACAAACACCTTATCAAAATTGGGGCGGCAGGCATCGGTAAAGACCTCGGCCCATTGGCGGGCATTGACCTTAGTCTAAACTATACCTCAGCCGTTTGCAATGGCTCCGATTACTACCTCTACGGCAATGGCAACCCAGGTGCTTTGTACAAGGTTGCTATCGGAAGCTTGAGTGTCACGACCCTGAACGGCGCCATTTCGATGGGAAAAGATATTGGATACCTAACGGACGGAACAAGATCATTCATTGTAACGGTGAGAGATGGTCGGCTGGGTCGGTACAACATCGGCACCCCCAGTTCGTCGGCCATCTTACCCGTTGTAAGCGTTGGTGCCAATCCACTAAACAACGACAATGAGTTTACCTCCTTGTGGGTAGACGACGACCGAAGCATTTTCGTTTACAACTCCAATAGTGGACAAGGGCATCGCATCGTCAACATCGGCGGCACTTTTTACTCCTTCGACCTGGGCTCTTTCGGCTATACTATCCCTTTGACGGATGGCATGAGTTGTTTGGATGGAGGTCCGGCGGTTCCTTGCCAGATCAAGATTGCGGTGCAATCGCTCGTTTGTGACGACGGCTCAGGGACAGGGTCCATCGACATCAAAGCTACTAGCGGCACCATCGGTAGTACAGTATTGCAATATCACTGGTCCAATGGGGCTACGACCAGAGACATTACGGCTTTAGCAAGTGGTACATACAGCGTAACGGTTTTTGACGACTTTGGCTGTTTTGAAACTTTAGATATCGTTGTGCCAGTCTGTAGTGCTAGCAAAACAAAGCCCGCAATCCAAGCTCTTGACTTTTCAGCGGTGCAAATCTTCCCGAACCCAACCAAGAGTCGGTTCGAGCTGCGCATTCCGTCTACGCAAGCAGAACAGGTAGATATTCGGCTTTCTGATGTGAATGGCCGGCTGGTATTCTCAAGAAAAGAACAGCTGGTTGATGGAAATAATGCGATACAATTTACGCTGAATGGCCTCCAATCAGGTATTTATTTTGTTCAATTGAAGAGGGCTTCCGGCCTGGCGCAGACCAAGCGTTTGATCGTTTTGCGGTGATGCATTTGAATGCATCCTAATCTTTGTACAAGACCTGCAATTCCTGCTCATAATCGAATTGCAGGTCTTCGTGCATGGTAGAGAGTGTCTTTTTAACAAGTTTAATTTGGCGCTCAAAAACGCCTCGCAGGATGCGGCTTCTAAAAATGGTTGGACTGATTCCTTTCAACTGCTGACAAAAGTGGATCAACAATTCCACCTGGGTTTCCTTTTGCTTGGAATAGCGAATGTACTTTTTGGTCTCCTTCAATATTTTTCGAACGCTCTTCTTAATCAAGTAAAGACTGCGTTTGTTGATGCCGGCAAACTGCTCGTCCATCCGAGATTTAACGCTGCGAATGTAGGAAGCCTCATCGCCAGATTCGTACAGTAGATAAGTCAGCAATTCCTTATTTTCCTTTTTGAACTTGGCCAAATGAAGACAAAATTCCGTCAATTGCTTGGCAGAATATTTTGACAATTCCGTTTTGAGTTCTTTTACAGAGGCAGCTTTCATAGATTAAGGGTATTCTCGTTTGGCGTAATTGCGCTTTGTAATTTTGAAGGATTTCAAGCTGTAAAACCCTATTCCTACAGCCATAAAAGTAAACATTCGCAGGCAAATTTTTTACTTCTACCTAAAATGACCACTCCGAGTCGCGTCTATTCAAAGAGAGAATTTTAAGCATAAAGCAGCATACAAAATCAGTTATAAACAGCTTAAAAATTGGATTTTTTTTGAAAAAAAT
>JBCCSZ010000152.1:0-17811 GCA_039199225.1 Bacteroidota bacterium | reverse complement strand
CTTCAAGAGGCCATCGATTTGTTGATCGATCACACGAAGGGAAGCAATATCCAGGATTCTATTTTGTTGATTTCTGGCCGATACCACAACTTTCGAAGGGAAGATATGAATGGGTTGATCCGACCCGATGAGGCATCGATCCGCTTTAACCAAATCACCCAAGCGCTCTTGGTAACGCTCGACGAGTTGGAAGATAAGCCCCTACTGTCCGATACCCAAAGCAGCAGCAACAGAGCCTTAGAAAACATCAAGCAAGGTACGCGCAGCATTCAAGAAACCCAGCTCAAGCGACGCAAGTCCGTGGTTTCTCAAAAGGATCGGCAGGAAATTGTACAGCTGAACGATGGTCCGTCGAGCAGGGAAGAAAAAATACTGTTTTCTGAACTGCAAAGTGCCAAAGAGCTGGAAGGCACCAGCAACTGGCAATCCGCTTTGGCCATCTACCAAAAACTGATTGCACAAAACGTCAATCTGTTGGGAGCATGGAAGGGTTTGGTTCGCATTTACCAAAGACTAGAGGACATCGAAAACCTGGCCGTGGCTGTAGATAACGTCAAATTGTTGGAAAACATTCTGGCCTTTGAAGAAAACACCCGTAAGGTCATCTCTTTGAAGGAACTAAAAGTAGACCATCTGGCTTTTTATCGGCAGTTCAACTGGAAGTTTCAGCCACAGATGAACGTCTTACTTGGCAGAAATGGCTATGGCAAATCCTTCCTCTTGCGCCTCGTCATCGCACTGCTTCAAAATGAATACGAAATAACCTCCGACTACTTCCGCAATACCCACCGGTCTCCCAGCGTCGAACTAAAGGTAGACAGAAGTGGCGAATCCAGATCGATCGTGCGTGATCGGATGCTGTTTACCGAACAGTTCGGCAAGGTTCCTGTCTTAGCCATATCCGATCTGCGATTCCTCAACCGGTCAAGTACCAGCATCCAACGGGCCGATAGCAAAGGCAGCGACCTGCGCGAAAATGGTGCGTATCACTTTTTGTACAACCAGCCCTATTCCGATCTCATACAGACTTTTCTTTATGAGCTGTGCCTCGAATACATCGACAAAAACCACAGCTTCAACCTGGCCATATTCCGGCTGGTACATTCTGTGGTGCAAGAGCTGACCGACAATGAATTTCGCTTCCATCGCATTGAACGTCTCGACAATGCCCAGTTTTTGATCGAGGTCATTACCGAAGGAAACAGCGAGCCGCTTCCCATTCAGTTTGCTTCGCAAGGAACATTATCAATCCTGGCAATTTTTGGCTTGATTTACAACTACCTACGCTCACTCAATCCCAACGCGTCCAAACAGGATATTCCCAAATGCTCGGGCATTGTCTTCATCGACGAAGTGGATGCCCACCTGCACCCAACCTGGCAGCAAAAAATTGTTGCCTTGCTCAAGGAGACTTTCCCCAATGTGCAGTTCATCATCACAGCCCACAACCCGTTGGTCGTTGCAGGTTGCAAAGAAAACGAAGCTGCCGTTTTTCGGAAGACCTCCAATGGCTTCCACATCCACCAATTCGAACGCCATTTCATCGGTGCAGATATGAGCGATATGTACCAAACCATTTTTGAAACAGAAGAAAAGGACGCCACCTATCTGAAATACGCTGCCATGCGCCCCTTCAAAAAACAGCTCAAAGGAGAGCTGCGTCAGATCATTGAAAAGTACCTACCTGATGAGGAGACGCAAAAACAATTTCACCAACTCAACGAGAAAATCGAAACCTACCTGAGCAAACTCGAAACACCTCCAGAGGACAACGACAGCATCCTCCAAGATGCTCTGACGACCAATGAACTAGATCAATGGGTAGATATTCAAAAGCAGCGGCAGCCCTCCAAAGCTGACAAAGAAAAAATAGATGAACTCAATGAAATTCTATACTACATCGCAGAATTCGAGGAAGTAGAAGCTAAGCGAAAAGAACAGCGCAACATTCGCCGCCAACAATCAGAAAGAAAAGCCCTGAAAGCAAAAATAGATCAATCGAAAGATTCGGCAGACACTCCCTAAGCATACGACAATGAACGATACAATCAAAACACTAATCAAAACCTACAGCCAACATGGCGTAGAAGCCGTCGAAGGAGACGGACAAATCCTACTCGACGCTTTCGAACTAGGCAGTATGCTCGATCTGATGAAAATTCACAACTTTCCAGAATACAAAGAGCTGGTCCGAAAAATTCAGGACGACATCGAAATGGAAACAGAAAATGCCAATGCACCAGCAGAGCAAGTGATCGAATGCCTCAAGCTCGTATTGGACTATGCAGAAGACCTTGCTTACCTCGAAATTACAACGCAACAGGATTACGAATACAAAATGGAAATCGTCAGAAAGCTGATGTACAAAAATTTCGAAAAATGGAACATCACCGACGACAGGCTACTAAACCATTTCAGCTTTCTCTTTCCAAAACTAAAAGACTGGAATCTCTACTTCATCTCCTACACCAACAAAAATGCCTTTGAACTCAACTGTGCTTACCAAACCCTTTTCCGTCAGTTCGAAATCATCATCGACACGACCGATACCATCATGCATCAAACCAACTTTTTCTCCAAGCTGATCTACGATTTCTTAAAAAAAGAAAACATCCGCAAAGGATTTTACGACAAAGAAAACCTCCACCACGGCAACGACTTCGAAAAGAAAATCATCGACGCCATCAACAATTCTTTCGTTTTCATACAAGTCATCACCCGAAGCGCCCTTTGGAACGTAGTCCCTAATTGGCCTTTCAAAGAATACGAAATGTTCATGGATGCCCACAAGCGAACCATCCAAAAACAACCCGCTTATGAAAAAGCTTTCAATGAACGCTTCCGCTTCATTAAGTGCTCCGAAAATGGCCTAGACGTAGCCCCAGGAGGAGGCATCCCACGACTCTACCGAGGCTGGCAAAAACACTTCGAAAAAGTACAACACGAAATCATTGACCCCTCCCTATCCAAAATACAAGTCGATAAAATCATGTACAAACTATGCATATCCGTCAAAGAATTCGTCATCAAAGACCTCATCTCTAAAGTACCCGAGCCTCAGTAAACAGTTTGGCAACTAACCGCAGCCCGTCCACTCCTCACCGTTCACCCGTTCACCCCTCACCAAATCACTCCTCACCAGTTCACCCGCTCACCGTTCACCCGTTCACCGCTCACCAAATCACTCCTCACCAAATCACCAAATCCTGGACCTCCCCACATACCAAACCCCCTCCGCCAAATCCACCCCACCATCCAACAACTCCTGCACCGCACGATCAACAACAAAAACCCCAACCTTCGCCATTTGCTCAAAATCATCGATGCCATCGTCGGGAAAGCCAATCCTTGTTCGGTGGATATTGAACTGCTCGGCAAACGTTCGCCCAAAGGCCGCTTCCACCCCTCGACGCCCCAACATAAAACCCAGCAAACCACCCCAGGTCGCCGTCGGATTATCGGAATCCCAGCCGGCCAAAACACCGATTTTAATGGTTTCCTTCAGGTCTCCTTCGCCGTATAAAAGACTGACGATGCTGGCGCCAAAATTGATTCCAGCCGCAAAGCAGCCATTGCAGTTTTTATCCTTGGTCGACCACTCGTAACCGTCCCGCTGCTCCACCTGGTAGCGTTGATGCAGGCTGTCCCGCGCCTCCTCCCAAGGAACCCCCTCTTCGTATTTCCCCTTGACATAATCGTACATCTTGGCAGCATACGAATCGTTCGGAAGTTGGCGCCGAGCGACCTCCGCCATCCTGAAAATTTTCTCCTTCATCGACCATTCCTCCTTAGCCGCAATGGCCAATGAATACATGATAACATTGAACTCTGCAATCCAAGCAGCTTCCTGCCGAGCCGACGTTCGAATGGGCAGATAAGCCATCTTCAGGGCGACCTTTGGATGAGCTGGCGCAAAGAAGCCAAAGATTTCAGTCGTCAACTGAGCGTCGATCATCTCGTAGTTGGGATTGCGGGCCGGGTCGCTGGTTTGAGGTGGCACCAAGCCCTGTTGCATCAAATCGAAAGCCGTTTGGTTGGAGACCCAAAGGAAATTCTCCTCTTCTTTCTTGATGTGTTTCAGCCAACCGTCTCGAATCTGCTCGCCGGTCAGCACGGATGTCTGCTCGGTGTACAGTAGGTGCTGGTAAATGTATTCAATGTCGGTATCATCATCGGCTCCCCAGATACCTCCTTCGTCCACAAAGAGAAAATCGATGGTATCTGAGTAGTTATTGGAGTTCCACAAATTGGGCTGATCAGGCTGCCCCCAATCCTCTCGGGTATAAAAGCCAGCACATTTTCCATCTTTTCCCTCCCCTCCAATCTTATCCATTTCTGTGATCAAGCCCGTCCAATTGGCAATGCACTGGGCCAACCAGAAGCCATAGAGACGATCCTGATAATCGGCTCTGGAAATGATTCGTTGTTCGTCCTTTGGTTTGAAATCCGCATAGTCGAGATTTGGATCGACCAGATCGTCTGGGGCTGGCTGAAAGGTCGAATTGCGGATGGTATGGGTGCTGTCGGAACAAGCGTAAAGCAGACAAGTCGACCAACAAAGAATCAGAATTGCCCGGCGAGGAGTAGGAATAGACATTTGGTTGATTTTCGTTTAATGCTTAGGAAGATAAGGCTTCTTAAGTCAAATTTTCCGCTTTCTCTTTCATTTATACAGTGAATAGCTACTATCTTGCAAGCTGTAATGACGAAACGTCTCTGCTCAAGCTAAGTCGTAATGTACGAAAGGCTTTATTTGAAATGTATGCGACCCGAATCGCTGAGCAGTGAAAAAACGATCGACTAGTTATTTAAAATGAAAAATCCAGAAAATTCACATCAGGACATAGAAACGGAATTAAACCGGGACTTGGGCCTGACCACTGCTTTGGCCATCGGCATTGGAACCATGATCGCAGCAGGTATTTTTACACTCTCCGGACTGGCAGTCCGCAATGTTGGCTCCGCTGCTATCGTCGCCTTCTTACTCGCCGCCATGGTCGCCAGCTTCACCGCTCTAACTTATTGTGAATTTGTTTCTATCTATCCAAGGACCGGCGAAGGCTATCTGTACGCCCGAAAAACCTACCCTGGCCCCTTGGCTTATTTTGTAGGCTGGGCGCTCATCTTGGGCTACACCTCCTCTTGCGCCTTCTATATCGCCAGCTTGTCGAGCTACTTTAACGAATTCATCTGGCATTCGCCCATAGAGGCCCTGTCTGGCATCGTCTTTTTGCTGGGCCTAACGCTGCTGAACATCAAAGGAACAGAGGAAAGCGGCAAGTTCCAGGTGGTCGTAACAGCGGCCAAGGTCATTTTATTGGTATGGTTTGTCTTTGGCGGCCTCCAATTTGTAGACACAGAAGAGGTAATCAACCGCTTCAGTACAGACTGGGTGATGATTGGAACGACCTCTGCGATGGTCTTCATTACTTTCTTTGGATTTTCTGCCATTGCTGCTTCTGCCGGGGAGGTCAAAAACCCTGTCAAGAATATTCCACGGGCCATTTTTCTGTCGATGGGTATTGTGACGGTTTTATATACCGCCGTGGTCCTGGTGCTTTTATTTGCCGGATTGCAGGAATACAATGAAGCTTCCATGGGGGAAGCCGCACAGAAATTTTTAGGATCGGTCGGAGGATACGTCATCATTGGTGGCGCCATTTTTTCTATGGTCTCTGCCTCTAATGCTTCCATTATGGCGGGGTCGAGGGTTGTCCTCTCCATGAGTCAACTGGGACACTTGCCACCTGAGCTGGGAACGATCAACAAGAAAACCAAAACACCCATCGTTTCGGTATTTTTAATCGGTGGTACCATTATAGTTTTCACACTGATCTTGTCCTTGGAAGACTTGTCGTATTTTGCCAACACAGTCCTTTTGCTGGCGCTGATTCTGGTCAACTTCGCCTTGATTGTCCACCGTCGAAAGTTTCCGAATATTGAACGCCCCTTCCGCGTCCCACTGGTCCCTCTGATTCCAATACTGGGCATATTGGCCAATGGCTATTTGATTTACCAGATATTCAGTCATCCCGTACCGCTGCTGATGGCCTTGGGCAGTTTGGTTGTTGGCGTGCTGGGATTTTTTGCCTGGAAAGGCAGCCAAAGCGTAGAGTCCATCATTCCTGGCACCGATTCCCACATTGCGCACAGCCATGGACGCAGTAGGTTTGACAAGGAAAAATTCCGGGTGTTGGTTCCCTTGGCCAATCCACAAAATGTCAACAGCCTCATCCGAATGGCGGCCTCCATTGCCAAGGAAAAAAATGGTGAACTGCTACTACTCAAGGTCGTAAAAGTTCCCAACCAAGTTCCACTAACCGGATACGACGATAAGTTGTTGGAGCAAGAGCAGATTGCGCTGGAACAAGCCAGGATTTTTGCCGAGAAGCTAGGTGTACCCGTCCATGCCATCATCCGCATTGGCTACAATGTGGCGCGCGCCATTCTGGAAACCTCCCGCAAACACCACTGCCGCCTGACCCTCTTGGGCTGGAAAGGCAGCACAACCAGTCAGCAGCGCATCCTAGGAAACATCACCGATACCATCGTCAGCCACGCACAAACCGACATCATTTTAGTCAAATTGGTCAGCGATGAGCCCATTCGTCAGATATTACTGCCTACAGCAGGTGGCGAACACGCCCAATGTGCCGAACAATATGCCTATGCCCTGGCACATGCCAACAAGGGAGAATTGACCTCCTGCCAGGTCGTCAAGCCGTCTGCCAGCCAAGAAGAAATCCAAAAAAGTAAGGATAATCTGGCCGTCAGCCTCAACCGCCTAAGTACTCAAAATGGCATCGAGCTGGATCAAATGCTCATACAAAATGAAGATGTTGTTCAGGGCATTATCCAGGCCGCAGAAGATTTTGATGCCGTGATGATTGGAGCCGCTGGCCAAAATCGATATGCCAAGTTCCTATTTGGTAGCATCCCCGAAGAAATTGCCAAGAAGACGAATAAAACGGTGATCGTCGTCAAGCACCACAATCCAGTCAAGGCATTCATCGGCAAGATGATGGGCGATTGATGCGCATTAGCGACTGCGATAAACGACAAACTCCACCCGGCGATTCTCCGCCTTTGCTTCTGGGGTATCGCCCTTTTTCAGTGGCCGCTCCGCTCCGTAGCCCTTGCTGGCCAGCCGGGAACGCTTGATTTTTTTGCGAAACAAATAGTCTTTTACGGCATTGGCTCTGTTCTCCGACAACAGCTGGTTGGAGGCCATATCGCCATCCGAATCGGTATGTCCTTCGATGGTCAGCTCCAAGGCTGGATGCTTGTTCAAAATCGTGATGATCTCCTCTAGAGCATCGTAAGAGGAAGGTTTGATGACGTAAGAATCTACATCAAAATGAATGTTTTGAACGATGATTCGACCGGTGCTAATCAGCCGGTCGTACAGCGGCAGTCCTTCCTTGGCGATGGTAAAATAGTTGATCTTTGCTTTGCGGCTGCGGTCCCCCTTTGTCGAGCCGAAGGAAAGCGTATTGATTTCCAGATGAGACAGAGCGCTTGGTCCCAATGCTGGTTGATTGACCAATTGGTGGCCATTGTAAAAGATTTTCAAATTGCCTTTGTTGAAGGATAGCTGTACGGTGCGCCAACCGGGAGATCGATCTCCTGGCATGCGCGTATATTCATCACTGCCATTTTTCACCCCCTCGCTTCTAATAGCAATCTTGTGAGGCTTGGTTGATTTGGCCTCGTCGTATAGATTCAAATAGTAAGCTTCATTGCCAACCCCATAGAATAAACACTGCAGCTCGATTTTAAAGGAAGTACCTAAATAGCTGGGCTTTTCAAAACTGGGCCGGATGGTACTGCGACTGGAAAGCATCTCGATGACGCCCTTCTTTTCCCCATCCAAATCAACCTCGGCTGTTTGCAAGGCACCTGAAACCAAAGACCACTTCCGGGGAAATTCTCCTAGCTTTTCTCCTTGAAAATCATCGTGAAAAATAATGTTGTTGACGTCGATGAAAGCATCTTGGGCATGTGTCCTTTGAGCAGCAGCAAAAAAAACAATCGTTAGAAGAATGGCAAAGGCATTTCGTTTTTCCATTTTTGTGCATTTAGATTTTGCACAAATTTCTGAGGAAGTTTTAATAGGGTCAATCGCGCGTATGGGGTATTCTACAAATGGGAATCCCAGCGAAAGCGGCTACAGTTTGAGATGATCCCACGAAGTTGCACAACAAGCCAGCGATCCACCGTAAATACCCGCAGATGCCATCCCTCATTTGAGGTATGACGCACCTATCCTTTCCGCCAATGGATGGAGCAGCTTCTTCAGTTTTTCCTTGGCAAAGATCCCATCATCGAATCATGAGCGAACCCTCATAGAGCTGATCCCCATCTTTGATCTGATAAAAATACATGCCTTTTGAGAGAGACTGAGAAAGGATGCTTTGCTTGAAAAGCACCGCTTTATTGGTCGCCCAGCTCGAGCTGATCAATCGCCTGCCAGTCAAATCGAAAAGTTCCAAGTCAATCTTTTCAGAATTGGTTTTCTTAATTTCGAAAGTAAACATATTCTCTGCCGGATTGGGATAAAGTGTGAAATCACTTTCCGCAGGGAAGCTGACCCTTATTCGGTTGGAATAATCAAAAACACCATCCGTACGAAGGACTTTCACCCTGTAGTAAGTCGCTCCGTTCAGCGGTTCAGGATCGACGAAGCGATAGCTTCCAACCCCTGTAGATGGGATGACACCAATGGTTTCAAAAATAGGGGCTCGCTGTAGCTCGTATTGCAAAACATCGTCTTCATCCGTAATGTCCCAACTCAAAGAAACAGAAGTTTCATCTACATCAGCTTCCAGGTTTGCCATGGCGAAGAAATCCGGGCCGCAATACGGAAAGATGTCCGACTCTTTGGTCGTCTGCAAACCGGCAGCATCCGTTACGGTGAGGCGAACCCGAAACCAGTAGGTCGCGTCATCTTCACATCCTATAGGCGTAATCACAGCTAGTGGATTTTTCTCGTAAACCGGCGCCTCCGGATGGTTGTGGGTATTGTGGTACAAAGCCGTCTGCCATTCATAGGTCAAGTCATCCTCTTGATGCTCTGCATCTACCACCTCAGCTTCCAGGCGGTAAATGGTATTGTCATTCATAGAGTAAAAACTGCCATCCAAAGGATTGACAATCTCTACCCGCGGCGGCGTATTATTCGCCGATACGACAATACTGTCTTTGGCCTCCAAACCCAAGCTGTCTGTAACCGTCAAAGTAACGGTAAAGGGCATAGGGTCATTGGTCGAGGTGATATACTCATGGCTTGGTGCCAGCTCGGTACTCTGTGTCCCATCGCCAAAATCCCAATGGTAGGTGATGGGTAAGCCGAATGGATCGTACGACTGAGAAGCATCAAATTGGACCTTCAGCGGCGTGCTGCCATAGATGGTATCCAAGGATATTTTGGCAATTGGAGGTGGGTTTCCACCGTAGCAAATTTTGTGGATGGAGCCTCCACCGATGAAACTGATGTAGTATAAACAGCCATCAATGGGATGTTCTATGAGCTGAATGATTTGCTTTGTATCGTCGTGGAAAGGCTCAATTTTTTCCAGCTTGTAATCCTCGCCAAAGTGAAATACTTTGATCCAGCCACTAAAATCTGCCTGAAAATAGAGCCCTTTGTAGTATTCCGGGAAGTTATCGCCTTGGTAAAACACGCCCGTTATGCTGGAATTGCCATCAAATATTTCCGATTCTACCGGCGATTCCTCGGAAGTAATATCGATGGCCTCATACTTTCCGCTGGACCGGAATATCGGCACATACGTTTTGCTGGGCAAATTCCATTCATTATGCCCCCAACTCACGACAGGAAGCGTTTCCATCCGAGGATGAGCAGATTCTGGAATCGGCACAGCACCATTGCAGGGATTGGAAAAATTGGTCGTATTGTCAAACTGAGCTTCCGCAAAAAGGTCGCGTAGGCTGAAATACTCTTGATCACACCCATTGCCAAAAAGTGGATTGGGTGCCAGTGGATTGGGCGGAGAGGGAATGTTCCAAAATCCCCAAAATGGGATTAAGCCCTCCTTGAAAGGCCATCCGAAATTGAGGCCACCACTGCGGGCAATATTGAGTTCCTCCCATTGTGAAGCTCCAACATCTCCTATCATTAAAGTCCCTGGATTGGCATCTTCCGGATTGTGGCTACCTGAATTTTCTACCAACGTCATCCGATATGGATTCCTGAATCCGTAGCTCCATATCCTTGACATGGCCGCTCTGGGCTGCGTAGCATCGTAAAACGGATTGGAGGGAACTCCATCTCCTGTTTCAGGATCGATGCGCAAGATTTTACCACCCAAGCTACCCAGATACTGCGATTTGAAAGACCCCATATCCTCTGTTTCGGTGATGATGCCATCCCGTACCGCTTGGTCCGCATAAGAGCCATAGGTTGTCCCACCAATGTCTACCCCGAGATTGGAGTTACCGTCGCCACAGGATGCCAGTAGGGTTCCATCCTCGCCGAAGACCAAGCTTCCTACTCCATGCGATTCGTGATAAATGGGAAAGCCCGTAGAGATTGACTCGCCCAGTAGCACCTTTCGGCTGTTTTCGATGGTGGTCGTAAAATTGGTCGCCGGGTCAGCGGTGTAGCGGGTAATGCGGCCGATCGAAGCTTGAAAAGAGCTACTAGAGTCGGGGTGGTACTGAGATGTTCCATAATGCAATAAGTAATGGCGGTCTACCGCATAGAGCAGATAAAAATGGCCATTGTTCACAAAATTGGGGTCCAGCGCAAAACCCAATAGGCCGTGATCTCTCCAATTGCCTACCTCTTCGCTGATGTCCAACAAGGCCGGTTCTATCTTGGAGCCGTTTTCATCCGCCCGAAAAACCTTCCCTGCTTTTTCCCAGACAAATAGGTTACCGGTTTCATCAAAGGCCATGCCCAGCGGCACATCCCAATCCCTACTGATGATTTGATCTGAAAATTCTGGCGGCAACTGAGCCAGGCCAAATTGAAAACTAAGCCCCAGCAACAGGAAGAAGATATAAGTACGAAGCATTGTTATCAGATTTTTCTTTAGCGCTGCAAGACCAGTTGTAAAGTGTTGAACGCTGCCCGTAAATGCCTGTCTGGCACGAAAGGAGGCGCACAATTTGAGCTTACAGTCAATCAATCTGCAAAATACAATGCTTTGAGCAAAGCTGTCGTACTTCGATCGAATAATATTGCTCGGCAATTGACAGAAACGAGGGAGTCACTTTCATCAAAATATTTGGAAATCACAGCGCAAAGGGCTGCATTTTACCCTGTCATCGGACAGGGCCATTTTTCCAAATCTAAGAAAAAGCTGGCATCATCTTTCGATCATGGTGATCTAGTACAACCTACTTTCAAAAGAGACGGCCTTGGGAGTTATTCACTTCCCAGGCTGTTTTTTCCATTAGCCGCTGCCATCAAGGAAGCACCCTACCGGCCCGATTGTCCTACAATTGCAACATCCGACGGATCATCAAGTAGGCCGACTCGCTGGCGCCGTGTACCGTAGAGGTGTCTCCATTGAGATTCATCGCCTCACCAGCAAAGTAGACCTTGTCGTTCAACGGTTCGATCAGCGTCCGGATGGTGTTGGATATATTTTCTTCAAAATGCGAATAAGAACCCTGAATGAATGGCTCTGTCGTCCAATTTTGTACAGCCCCTTTGACATAGAACTGCGAGGCTTTTCCATCGAATACTTCGTCGAGCTTGGCAAGAGCTGATTGAATGATGGCTTGATCGGTCCCTAAATCCACATAAGTTTGAGCGGGATCATCAATGACAAACAGCCCCAAAACATGGCTTTTGGCCTCTTTTCTGAAGGCGGCATCGTAAAACATCTCATTTCGCGTCAGCAAATCATCCATTACCAAAAGGTCTGGATAAAACCTTTCTGAAAACTCGAAAAATGCCTTCAGGATAGGTGGAAAATAAATAGAGTCGAGCGCTTCTACTTTTTCTGTTGGCAAAGCTGGCTCGAAGGTAATATCGCTGTTCTTCAAAATGCTCACTGGAACGGTAACGAGTACCTTATCGGCCTCATAGGTATTGTCATTCCGATCTTTTACCACCACTCGATCACTGGAATAATCTATGGAGCGCACCGGACTGTTGTAAATGATTCGATCTTGGATGGAAGGCACAATGAAGCGTTCAAAAAACCCATACCAAGTCGTGCTTTTGAATTTGTATTCACTGTAGAAATGACGGGTGATGTTGCGTTTTCTCAATTTCCCGTTTCGCCAAACTGAGACAGTCTGTGGGTTGTAGGTAACCAAATCAACCTTGGCCTGCTGAGCGGAATCATCCAGCATTCGAGACAGAACGGCCGGGTCGGTATGAATCCACTCTCCTCCCAAATCAATCGGAAAATCAGCAAAACCATCGAGCCTTTTAATCCGCCCACCAAAAACGGCAGAAGCTTCAATGATCTGAAAATCTACCCCAAAGCGGTTCAGCAGATAGCCTGCAGTCATGCCGGCAGCTCCTGCACCAATAATCAATACCTTGCCTTTGTAGTCGACATCCAAGCCTTGTAAGGTTTCATCTTTTTCGTTGCAGGAAGCAGCGAGCGTTGTAACAAGCGGAGCTGCAATTCCAAGGGTTGCCAAAGTCCTGAGAAATTCTTTTCTAGTCATTTTTTAGGCTGTTTGATTTTTACAAATAGGATTCGGAACTTTTCATTTGTTGGTCGTCAGATAGTATCTAATGCCCAAGTCCGCAAAAGCCATAGAGGAAGCGCCTCGGTTGCTCGAGAGTTGCACGCCATAGGACAATTTGGAGAACCAATCCAGTCTTCGGCTGATTCTTCTCCCAAACGCATAGTTCAGACTGGGCAGAAAGTAGCTGCCCCATTCGCGGTTTTCATTCCCAATGCTTCCATCTCCTAGGTTGACAGACAGGGTATTGACCTGAGACTGTAATAGGTACCCCAGACCGATCGACCAGGCGGAAAAAGTATTGCGCTTGCTTTTCCATCGATTGTAGCCCACTTCGGCATTGAATAGAAAATTAGTGCGATGACCAGGCAAATAGAAAAAGCCGATCTGGGGGGAAACGAAGAGTGATTTTGTTTTGGTAAAGGTCGCTTTCTTACCCTCCTTTTCTGTGGCCCATTGCTTGAAATCCACCTGAGTTCCCACCTTCATCCCAGGATGTATGACTGCATGGCTGAAATAGGAAAGCGAAATGGGATACTTGGCAGGCCGCTCTTGCGCCTGAAGGGCAGTGCCGATGAGAGATAAAACCGCAAACAACAGTAAATTTTTCATAGTCTATAGAAGTTGATAGACACAATACTACATCAAAGTGCGGTCAGAAAAAGTTTTAATCATTCAGCGGGTACAGGATTCATACGAACGAAGCACATTGTCCGATAAGCGGTCAGGAGGACCCTCTTCAAAACGCTCAGCTGGCCAATCCGTCCGCTCAAAGGAGTATCTGGGTCGTCCATTGAAAATTATTCCTTTTTGATAGAATTCTTTGTATTCTTGGATGATGAAGCAGTCGAAATTCAAAAAATACAGTTTACTTGGACAGATAGGCGGCTGGACGCTTCTATTTCTTATCTACTTCATGGAAGAGCTCGATTATACGAGCACCCTGAATGCTGTACTCTACTCTTTGAGCATCCTAAGCTGTATCATCACATCGACTTACTTCCACTATTTTAAGTTACTGCCCATCTTGAACAGTGGCCGGCGGGTGTTGTATTTCTCGCTTACGACTGTACTCATCATCTGCGTTTCCACGCTCATATACGTTGTTTTTTTACTGTTGCCATATGCCTACGATTATGAAGAAGGATGGGATTTCATCTCTAACTTTATTTACTACTGTGTTTTGATTACCATCATTTTTGCAGGTTCTAGCCTCTACTACTTTGTCGAAGCCTGGTACCGAAATATTCAGACAGAAAACTTATTGAGAAATGAAAAGCTCCAAGCCGAACTCAACTTCCTAAAGTCACAAATTAATCCACACTTTTTGTTCAATACCCTGAACAATATTTACTCCTATGCCCAGACCAACAATCCCAAAACAGCCCCCATGTTGGAACGCCTGTCTTCCATTCTGCGGTTTATGGTTTACGACTGTGGCGAAGACATCGTTGAGCTGCCCAAGGAGATACGTGCAGTGGAGAACTTACTGGAAATTCAGAAGATGAAAAATTCTGAACAGCGAAATATTCAGCTGGTCGTCGAGGGCGTCAAGTCCTATCATTTAATTGCCCCTTTGATTATTGTAAACTTCGTAGAAAATGCTTGCAAGCACAGCGATGTGGTGAGCAATCCCAATGGCTTTATCAAAGTGACAATATCCATCGATAGCAACAATCAGTGTTTACTGAATATCGCTAATTCGACCAAAAGAAAAACAATACTCCCGACAAAATACCAGGGTGTCGGATTGGAAAATAGTCGAAAGCGACTAGAGCTTCAATATCCTGGGACGCATTCACTGGAAGAACAAAAAATGGAGAACGAATATCAACTCAAGCTGAGCATACCTTTAAAAAGAAAATAGTAAGACATGAAATACACGGTGCTGATTGTAGATGATGAAGAACCGGCCAGAGACTTAATTGCCAGTTATGCCCATAAAATCGAAGACTTAGAGGTCGTTGGTGTTCTAAACAATGCCCTCGATGCTAAAAAGCTCATCCACGAAAAGTCCATCGACATTTTATTAACAGATATCCAAATGGATGATTTAACGGGTATCGATTTGCTCCGGACGCTCAAACATCCACCGACCACCATCTTCACTACAGCCTACTCCGAATATGCGCTGGAAGGCTTTGAGCTGGACATTGCCGACTACCTGGTAAAACCCATTTCTTTCCAACGCTTTTGCAAGGCCATCGACAAGACCATCGAATTGATTCGATTCAAAAAGCTGGCACTGTCCCAAATGGAAAAAGAAGATTCGCCAGCCACACCAAAAGTTAGCCAAACAGACTACTTTTTCGTGAAGACCAATCGCAAGATGGTCAAAGTCGAATATGTGCAAATTCTTTTCATCGAAAGCTACGGCGAATATGTCAAACTCTACACCAAGGACGATGTCGTTCTGGCCTTACAGACCACCAGCTTCATGGAAAATTTACTGCCTTCCGAAGATTTCATCCGCATCCATCGATCCCATATCATCAACATCAACCAAATTGTGGAAATAGATGGCAATGTGGTAGTCATCGACCAGCACCGCCTGATCATCAGCAAACGAATGAGGGAAGCATTTATGAATATGGTACAGCAAAAGGGCATCATTTGATGCGTAGATAAAGAGGGGAAATTTTCCATAATTTCATTAGTTTTGGTTACACTTAACCCTTCGCTCTATGTACACACGTCGTGTTTTTCCCTTGAGAGGGATGCTCATTTGGACTCGCAGATACATCTTTATCTTTTTACTCATATCCTTAATTCCAGTCATCCTCTTTGATGTACTGGGTTGGAAGTGGCTACATTTACCCTGGCTGCCCATCGGCCTGCTGGGTACCGCTGTTGCCTTTATCGCCGGTTTTAAAAACAATGCCTCTTATGACCGCTTGTGGGAAGCTCGAAAAATATGGGGTGGCATTGTCAACGCATCCCGTTCCTGGACGATTATGGTAAAAGATTTCATCACCAACGATCGTGCAAGCAAGCCACTCCCCGATGAAGAATTGCAAGCCATCCATCAAGAACTGGTACATCGGCACATAGCGTGGTTGACAGCCTTGCGCTACCAACTTCGCCAGCCCAAACCCTGGGAAGATCACTTGAAAACCAAGAAGGAAAATGTAGAATTCAGAAGGAAGGCATATGACATTCCCGAAGATATGCTTCCTCTGGAAGAAGCCATCAACCCCTACATATCCCCAGCCGAAAAGCAAGAGATTTTTGCAAAAGGCAATCGGGCCTCTCAACTTCTAGGGGTTCAATCCCGACGCTTGCGCCAACTAAAGCAGCAGGGGTATATTGAAGACTTTCGCCACATGGAAATGGAAAACATGCTGGTAGAATTTTACACCCTACAAGGAAAATCCGAGCGCATCAAAAACTTTCCCTACCCCCGCCAATTTGCAACCCTCAACTTTTTATTTGTCTGGATTTTCATCATTCTTGTACCTTTTGGCATCATGAACGAATTTGAAAGCATCGGTCAAACTTTCATTCAAGAGATGCAAGGACATAGCCATGAAGCTGGTTTTTTTCATACCATCACCCATATCATAGGCCACCACTTCGTCTGGCTGTCCATTCCATTCAGCGCCTTAATAGCTTGGGTATTCTATTGCATCGAACTCATAGGCGAAAACACGGAAAACCCTTTTGAAGGTGGCCCCAACGACGTTCCCATTACCAATATGAGTAGAGGCATAGAAATCGATATTCGCCAACTCATCGACGACACCAATATTCCCAAGGCATACCAATGGCGAAATGATATTATTATGTAGTAACCATCAAAGCATGAAACAATAGTCCACTTCTCTGCCAGTATTGTCCTCAACTTTGGAACAATCATCTACCTTTTTGAAACAATAGTGAGAAACGTCTCCGTCGGAGACTCCTATCTTTGTATGGTAGGTTTTGTAAAAACAAGTGCCAATGGCGATCATCTACAGCTGCTCTGGCAACTGAAAACCATTTGGTCCAAACTTGGTCGGCTCGCTTGTCGAAGTAGTCAAAAGCGACCTACCATCCGCAACATAAAATTTAGCAAGTAGATTAATACAGAAGCAACTGGTCTTACCGGTTGCTTTTTTCTTGTAGATAAGAAAAAAGAAGAACCACCGCCAAAAGAGACCTATTTTTCAATCCCTACTCAATAGTCTAATCCTGCGCAGGACCTTTTAATATCTAATCACTCATACCGGAGATTTAGTACTGGATGCGGAAGTAAATGTTTTTTTACTATATTAACCCACGCGTTTAAACTTTACCAGCCAATGAAACTCCAATACCTGTTACTGCTTTGTCTCCTCTTCCAAATGTGTACGCCTCGCTCTGCACAAAAGACCTCCAATTATAAAGCATTGTTCAATGGTAAAAACCTCGAAGGTTGGATCGAACACGGAGAAGAAAAATGGTATGTCGAAGATGGCCAGCTCATCTGTGAAAGTGGTCCAAAGGCTGCCTATGGTTATCTATCTACTGCTGAGTTTTACGACAATTTCGAGCTAGAGCTGGAATTCAAGCAAGATGCCAATGGCAACAGTGGAGTATTTTTCCGCTCGACGCTGGAAGGTACCAAAATCAGTGGGTGGCAGGTAGAAGTAGCGCCACCGCAAAAACACACAGGAGGCATCTACGAATCTTATGGCAGAGGCTGGCTGATCAAACCCGAAGCAGAAAAGGATAAGGCACTCAAGATGGGAGAATGGAACAGCATGAAGGTCCGAGCCGAAGGTTCAAAGATTACCACCTGGCTGAATGGGGAGCAGATGATTCAGTTGGAAGATGAAAAGATTGGTGCCGGAAAAGGAGCCATCGCCCTCCAAATTCACGACGGCGGAGGCATTAAAGTCCGCTGGCGCAACATCAAAATTCGGAAAATCTAAACTTAAGCATAACATGAAAAAATACTTTCCCCTTTTCTGTCTGATGGCTTTACTGTCTGCTTGTACTACGGAAACAGCAACCGATAAAGCAGATGACACAGCAACAGAAGTGGAACAGGCTCCAGAGCCTCAATGGATTTCTCTACTGGACAGCAACAGTGCCGAAGGTTGGCGTGCCTATGGCGGCGACAGCCTACCTCCTGGCTGGCTTGTTGAAAATGGCATCCTCACCTTTGATACAGAG
>JBCCSZ010000151.1:0-17910 GCA_039199225.1 Bacteroidota bacterium | reverse complement strand
TTCTTCGCCTGCAACCAAAAATGTTTCTGCATCAATGATGACGGCTGTATTGATCCGAATGGCTTTGTCAACCGATATGTTACGCCAGTTTTTTCCGCCATCTGTTGTCTTGTAAACGGCTCCTGCATAGCCAAAACAAAGGCCGTTTTCCGCATCTGCAAATACAAAACCTGTCAACTCTTCCCGGCTGCCTACAAAACGACGTTTCCAAGTTTGCCCCCCATCATTACTCTCCAACATCAGACCTCTTTCTCCGGCAATCAATATCTTATCTTCCCTCACCTGGCGTATGAAATTCAAATCTTCCTGTCCTCCCAAATCAAGTCGATGCCATTGCACACCATCGCGGTTCGACCGATAAGCCGTCCCAAACCGACCCACACAGATCAGATCGTCACCAATGGACGCAATGCTTCTTAAAAAGTTGGAATTTGTCGTATCACTGAACAGCAATTCGTACTGTCGCCCACGATCTAGCGTGCGAGCGATGTAAGCCACATTATCCTGACGATAGTCGTAGAAATTGCCGACGACAATGCCAGAGTCCGGAGAGGAAAAGTAACCATCTTCGATGATGAAATCTAAATTACCAGAAACCAACTGCCAAGGGGTGAGTTGCGCATGCGCCCAACAACTGATGCAGAGAAAAACGACAAGCAATCGACTGCGGTTCAGAAGGGTAAATTCCATACAAGAAGATACACCGAATCCAGCGAATTACGGACAGATGCCAACAAAAATACTTTGAAGCAGCCGGATGACGGACAGTTTTAGAAATCCATACCAATGGATAAGTAGAAAATCGGGTCCTGTACAACCCTCGTCTCTATACCCCAAGCGTAATCCACTCGGATGAAGTAACCAAACAACATGGCTCTGGCTCCAAAACCATAACCAGCGACAATGGGATCGCGGAAGTAGTTGACCTTCACATTGACAGTTGGAGGATTTTGAATAAAGATTGTGTTGAGTGGATTTTCTTTGCTGAAAGGCGTTCTCCCTTCCCAAGCTGTTCCGACATCGAAAAAGCCGATTGCCTGAAAGTTGCGGAAAAAGTTGGAGCGAATGCGACGCGAAAGGTATTTAAAGATCGGCACCCGAAGCTCCGTATTGATCAGCGCATAAGAGTTTCCGTTGCGAATGTTGGTGCGGAAACCTCTCAGATTATTGGTAAAGGTCTGAAAAGCAAAATTCCCACTGGAAGGAAAAGGTATTTCGTTGTTAAATTGTGGAAACAGCCAATTGTCCACACCACCTAGATAATGCAAAATACGCTCTGAGCCAAAGGAAGTAGAAGCGGCAAAACGCGCTGCAATGATGGAATGGCGGTCCAGACGCTGGTAGTGGCGCGCATCCACACCAATGACTGTCATAATGCCATCGTTGAAGCTGAGTTGCACCTCCTCTAACAAATCCACCTGAAAGCGCTTGACGACCTCTGCAAAGATTTTGTATCGCGTACCATTTTTGATGTTCAAAGCAACATCCAAGGTATTATCAAATACATATTCCAGACGCACACCTGCCCGCTGTTGTTGCTGGGTAGGCACTTCCAAAGAAGCCCTGTCGGTGGCCAATTGAATCCGCTTGTCGCCGCGGACGGTAAAGGTGGCCCGCAGGCTCCGGAAGATGTCCAATGGATAGCGCAGCTGGTATTGTCCCAACAAAACCACTTCCTGGTATTTGCGAGGCAATTGCGGCCCCTCCTCCGTAAACTTCAAAGCACGGCGGTAGAAAGCATAGCGCTTATCGAGCCGCTTTTTCTTGTCGTCAAAAAGCAGGAAATATTCTGCTCCATTGAAAGTTGTCGGCAGGCGAACCCCTCCTTCAAATTCATAGTCCTCAAATAAATCCTTGAAGTTGGCCTTTAGCAATATACCGGGCGGTGGATAGGTATAGGAATCCTGACGGTCGCCCGCAAAATTATCCAGCCCACCAAACAGGAGGCTGTTGTCCAACTGGGTGGTTACAAAGTCCGTTCGGAACTTGAGGCGGTAGGGTGTGATGCGCCCAGGGCGGAACTCCATCACCTTGCGCTTTTCAAAGGATTGCAAGGATTCTGTCGTCAATGTAATATCATCTTCTTCCTGGCTTTGCTCCAATATAATCTCACCATCGTCCTCCTCTATCACCACTGCCGGTGGTTCTTCCTCCTCATCAAATTCACTTTGAAAAAGGTAGTTATCTACATCAATTTTATTGGTATCTGGTTCGGTTTTCTTGACAGGCGTATCAGCAATTTCTATGGGTTCGTTGCGAGAAGGCTGGGTAATGATATTGGTAGAGGGCTGTGTGGTCACCCGGGTCCTTTGAGTCAATTCATTGGACTTGGACTGTTGATAATAAAAGTAGGTTGGCTGAGCCGTTGCCCGGGTCTTGAGGTTTATGGGTGACACGTAAATGTGGTAGTCGCCCTCATTGTAGATCAACTCTGCCTGTTTCTTTGATCGAGCAGAAGTAGAAAGCGACAGTAGATTGCGCTTGTAGTTGGTTTGGTTGAAAGTCACCCCACGCTTTTTGTACACGGGCCGAAAGCTAACAGAGAGAATTTCGGACGAGTCCAACTTAGTCAAACTAGAATCTGCGTGCAGGATGATTTCACTGCTGTCGCGCAAGAGGATGATCTTTTCCTGATAAGCGACATAGCTTTCTAAAAACCCAATGCGTCGATTGTAAATACCACTTTCATCGCTGCGATAGGCAAACCAGGTAGTATCTATAGCAACCGGCGAACGTTCATTGGCATTTGGCGTTCGCGTCACCCGAGACAACTCTTGTTCGCCAGCGTAATAATCATAGAAAAATAAATCAAAATTGTTCAGCGGCAATATCGTATCCAACTTTTGAATGCCCATTAAGGTATCGGGGCGGTTGGAGGCAAAGAGGATGCCCTTGCGGCCATCCAGATTTACAACGGTGGCATCGAGATCATCCCAAAAGTCGCTCGTGATTCGACGGGTTTGACGATTCAACAGGCTGTAGATATATATATCGGATAGCCCTCGAACGGCAGCCGAAAAAACCAGGTTATTCGGATCGATAAAGTCGACACTATAAATTCGGTGAAACTGGTTGGGGATGACATCCTTGACGGCCTTTTTCGTGTTCAGATCGTAACGCAATGTCCGGACGATGTCTTGCTTTTCATAAACAATAACCAGTTCAAAGTTATTAGGGCTCCAAGCAATCAGAGGATATTCGTAATCTGTTGCCTGAAAGGGATTGCGGAAACCACCTTTGTGGATGACCTCCCGCTTGCCCGTCTGCAGATTTTGCAGATAGACTTTGTACTTGCCTATTTCATTGGTGACATACACCAGCTTCTGGCCATCCGGACTCAGCTTCAAGGTCGTAACCGGCTTTTTGCGCTTATTCTTGAATTTTACCTTTTCTGCCGTATGATCAACCATCAACTCGGTTTCCTTGGCATAGCGCTTTTCGAAATAGTCCTTCCAGTTCTGCGTCGTCCGACGGTAGGAAGTCCCCAGTACGTATAAAAAGCCACTTTCGGTGCTGCGGTTGATTCGAGTCAGGTAAAGAAGATTTGATACAGTGGACCGTCCATAGTGCTGGCTGATGTAGTACCACATAGAGTGTCCTGCCAGCCTGGGATGATCCAGTGCCAGCGCATCAAAATCCTTGTATTCTTTGCGGAGAATAAAATCTCTCAGTTGATTGTCTATTTCTGTGTTCCACTCCTCTCCGACATAGGCCACCAAACCTTCTTTGAACCATTCCGGCAAGTTGAGCATCACGGCATTCTGAACAATTTCCTGCAAGCTAGAACCAAACAGCATAGCATTCATGTAGACATTTGCGATGCCCTCGCGCAGTTGCTTACGCAGGTGTGTGTGGTCGCCATTGAAATAGACAAAAATCTTATTTCCAACGATTTTGGTTTGCCCTCCTGTGTTCACGAAAGTCTCCTCACTACCGATATTGCTCTGCTTGAGGTCTGTGAGGTCTTTGTAGACGATGACTTCGATGCGGTCGTTCATTCGATGTTCCAGGATGTTCTGGATGGCATCGTAATCCATTTCGGCCATCTGTACGACGGTCTGGCCGATGTAGCGCCCCTCTCCATACCAATAGGTAATGAAATTGGTGCTTTCATACTTGAGCCACTCCTCGTATTCCTGATGGTATTGAACGCGGTTTTTCCCAAATTCTATTTGAGTACCTTGTGCGAAGAGCTGTACAGATAAAATCGAGCAGAAAAAAAGAACAGCGAAAGTATAATTGCGCATAGCGAACCGGTATTACGGAGGGTTAAATTCAATTTGGCCAGTAATATCACATGTATAACAAATAAAGTTGTGTTTTTCTCACCACAATGTCAACGAAATTTGTCCGGAAGTTTATTTTTGCCAATGTTTTGCATCGAGATGCATAAAATTCTTTGGCTAAAGCAGGTCTAAACACCTGGTAATCAGGACCGAAACCTTTTGAAGATGCACCCTCACGGGCATGTATCAAAAAAGTTCGCAGCATTTGGTTCTCAGTAAATAACCCAAGTTGCCGTGCAATCACTTTGTCGGAAATAGCTACCGGCGGCTAGGCGGGAATCGCAACCTGAATTAAACGACTTACGGCCATGCACTGTAAGTCAGGCGCATCTCGGAATCCTATCTTGGATGTTCAAACTTTTAACGGAATAACCATGGCTCTTGTTGCTAAATTCACCTTTAATCCCTTTCAAGAAAATACTTATGTCGTCTACGACGACACAAAGGAATGCGCAATCTTCGACCCAGGCTGCTACACAACAGTCGAACAGGAGGAATTATCGAATTTCCTGGAAGCTGAAGGGCTCAAGCCAGTGCGACTCATCAACACCCATTGCCACATCGACCACGTCTTTGGCAACAAATACATCGCCGACCGCTACCAATTGGGGCTGGAAATACATGAAGGAGAACTCCCCGTGCTCAAGGCAGTCCCTCAGATTGCTCAACTGTATGGCATCGCTCTGCCAGACGAATCGCCCATGCCCAGCGGATTTTTAAAAGAACATCAAACAGTCGAATTTGGAAACACCACTTTGAAAGTCTTGTACACGCCTGGACATTCTCCTGCTAGCATTTCTTTTTATTGTGCTGAAGACAACTTCTTGATTGCCGGCGATGTCTTGTTCAAAGGTAGTATCGGAAGGACCGATTTGCCAGGTGGCAATTTTGACACGCTGATTGAAAGCATCAAAAGCCGCTTTCTTAGCTTAGATGGGCAAACAATTGTCTATCCCGGCCACGGACCAGCCACAACGATAGCAGCAGAAAAAGCGTCCAATCCCTTTCTGCAAGCTTGATCTGAAGAGTGATTAATCTCAAGGAAGTTTGTTGCCCTCCAGTGGAAATACCAAGAGGGGCTTGTGCGCTTTTGCCTCCTCTATGGTCATCCAGGCATAAGAAATAATGATGACGACATCTCCCACTGCTACCTTGCGAGCAGCAGCACCGTTTAGGCAAATCACGCCAGAACCTCTTTCCCCTACAATGACATAGGTTTCGAGTCGTTCACCATTGTTATTATTGACAATTTGGACACGCTCACCTTCTAGCAAGCCAGCGGCGTCCATGAGGTCTTCGTCGATGGTGATGCTCCCCATGTAGTTGAGGTCGGCCTGCGTCACCACTGCCCTGTGAATCTTAGATTTGAATCGTTGTATATACATAGCGGTACAAAAATACAAAATTTTGCTTACAATGCATATTTTTCCATTACAGCAAATAAAAGTTCAAAAAAATAAAATTAAACAAAATATTATTAGCAAAACTAATACTTCAAATACCTTATTCAGGGTATAATATTTGCTCATTTTGGCATATCATATTGTCGATCAGGCGGATTTCACCTACCCACACAGCCGCACAGGCCACGACCAATTTGCCAGGGTTGATTTTTTCCAACGGCTGCAAGCTGCGTCCATCCACAATTTCAAAATATTCCGGCTTGAATTCCTCTGGTTCGGCAAGGGCTTCGAGCGCAAAAGACTTGACCTCGGCAACAGTCGCCGTTTTCAATAGCTTGCGGGCTTTTTTGAGGGTTCGGGAAATCAGGACAGATTTTTGTCGCTGCTCTTTTGTCAAGCGACGGTTTCGGGAGCTCATGGCCAGTCCATCTTCCTCCCTTACGATGGGACACATGCGCAGGCGGACCTTTGAATTCAACTGCTCCAACATACTGGCGATGATGGAAAACTGTTGAAAATCTTTTTGTCCCATCAGTAGATAATCGGGTTCGACGATTTCGAGCAGTCGGTTGACCACCTGTACGACCCCTTCGAAATGCCCGGGTCGAAACTGGCCTTCCATGACTTTGTTGAGCTTGCCAAATTTCATGTTCACCTTGGTCAGTTTGCCCTTTGGATAGACCTCGCGGTTGTATGGCAGAAATAGGACATCACAATGCGCGTTCGTCAGCAGTCGGATATCGGCCTCAATGGGGCGGGGGTATTTTTTGAGGTCGGCAGGGTCGTTGAACTGGGTGGGATTGACAAAGATGCTGCAGACCGTCAGATCGGCTGTTTTGCGCGACTGTTCGATCAAAGACAGGTGTCCATTGTGAAGAGCGCCCATGGTTGGTACGAAGCCAATTTGGCGGTTTAGTTTGCGTTGAGATTGAAGAAATTGTTGTAAATCAACGACTTTTCTAAAAACGAACATAATATGAATAAAAAGAATTGTGGACCAATAATCCGGCAAATATAGTCGTTTTTGTTAACAATATATTTGATCTTATCGCACAAGCGATTGCCGATAAGTCGGGAAATTTTACTAAATTTGCACACCAGTTCATTGAAGGATTAACAGTTTCTGTTATTCAAATTAATCAATTTTTTTATATGGAGAAGAAGAAAGTCCTGATAGTTACACAAGAGATGCAACCATACACGGCTCTATCGGAGATTGCGGAAATTGCCCGCAAGTTGCCGCAGTATGTGCAGGAGAAAGGAATGGAGATCAGGGTATTAATGCCGCGCTATGGAACCATCAATGAGCGTCGTCACCGTCTTCACGAAGTGGTACGTCTCTCGGGAATGAATATCATAGTTGACGATGATGATTTTCCTTTGATCATAAAGGTGGCTTCCTTACCAGGGGCCAGAATGCAAGTTTATTTTCTAGACAACGAAGATTTTTTCAAGCGTAAGTCTGTATTTGAAGACTCTCAAGGTAAGCCCTTTGATGACAATGCCGACCGTATGGTTTTCTTTTGCAAGGGCGTGATTGAGACGGTCAAGAAATTCGGTTGGCCACCTGACATCATCCACTGTCACGGTTGGATGACCAGTCTCGTGCCGCTCTATCTCAAAACCGCTTACCAGAATGAACCCTTATTCAAAAACTCAAAGGTTGTTTATTCTGCATATGGCAATTCGCTCGAAGAAACTTTTGACGATAACTTCTTGGAAAAGGCGACCATCAACAATCTCGAAATCGAAGATTTGAAGTCTTACCGAAATGGTAGTGGCATCACATTGCACAAAGGTGCAGCCACATTTGCTGATGGCGTTATTCATGGCAGCGAGTCGCTGAGCGACGGCACTTCTGAAATGTTGGGCAGCTTGGACAAGCCTGTGCTCGAATTCAAAAGCCCAGAAGAATACCTAGCTGCTTATTTAGAGTTTTACCACTCCTTATTAGAGCAGGAGGTCGAATAAGCATTATGTTTTATCGTGCAAGAACAAAGCATTTTGGATGCCATCTACGGACCGGTGTTCAAAATGCTTTGTTTTTTGTCGACCAAACAACATTTTCGGCCTGAATGCAGTCCGACTTTCCGAAAAATAGTTGAAATTTGTATACTGTCAGGAAGCATTCGGCGTTTTATAGCAAAGGCTGCGCCACTGATGCAGTACTCTGACCAACGTTTTGAAAAGGGTTGATCTCTTTCTAGCAGGCAAAACATTTTTAGACACTCAAAACAAGCCTGCAGCATGAATCCTTTAGCAGTTAACCTTTCCCTGACTATATTCTTAAAAATTGAAGCAATAATCCATACTTGCATGAAAAAGCACGTATTCGCCTGGCTATTTCTAGCCGCCGGAGTCGTACTACTGTCTCTGGGGTCCTGTACGGAATCCTCTCCACTGGGAGCCGAACTTGTAGACCAAGATAAAAATCAGGTGGAATTTCAAGATACCGTCACCATAGAAGCTTCCACCGTCGATGAAGGCATCATTCGCACTTATTCTCCCGACCAAACGCTACAGCTCACTACTTATATGTTTGGCAACCTCGTCGATCCCATATTTGGAAGCATCGATGCATCCTTTTATTCGCAGTTTCGCTATTCCACCGCAGGAGCGCCCTCTTTTCAAGACGATGGCATCACCCTGGATTCACTGGTCTTAATGCTGGAATACGATTCTAGCGCCTTTTACGGCAACGTAGAATCTCTTTGGAATATAGAAGTTTATGAATTGAGTGAAACTATGGACCCCGATGCCACGTATTACTCGGACCAAGCTTTTGCAACCGTTCCGTCTCCCATCGGTGGTGCTTACAACTTCATGCCCAACTATACAGATAGCATAGAGATCATCAGGGGAGGCGACACGACAACTTTCATCCCACACCTTCGCATTCGTTTGGACGATGTGGTTGGACAAAGGCTGTTGGACATCGACTCTGTCGACTACGCAGATATCAATCTGTTCCTGGATCAATTCAAGGGAATAAACGTTAGAACAACCAGCCCAAGCGAAGGCTTACTGGCATTCTCTTTGAATACTTCCACAACCCGCATGGCCTTGTACTATTCTGTCAATGATACAACAAAGCGGAGTTACACTTTTGACATCACAGGTGGCAGTGCCAAGTCCGCTAAGTTTGAACACCAGTACGAGGCAGGCATTGTATTTAACGATAAGACGCAAGGAGACAGCCTATTATTCATTCAGGGTCTAGCAGGTCCATTGGCTAAATTGGAATTCCCACACATTCAAAATCTGCAAAATGTCATCATCAACAAAGCAGAATTGGAATTCACCCTGGCTGTTCTACCCGATGACGACATCGACCTTTTCCCCCCTAGTCCGCAGCTCATTTTAGTGGAGCAAAACGACGACGATGAATATGTATTAACGGAAGATGTTGCCAAAAGCGTTACACCTCAAAACCGACTGGATACCGAAGCCTTTGGCGGCGATCTACAAAGTACAACGACATCGGATGGCACAACCATCCTGCAGTATAAAATGAACATGGCAGCGCGCCTACAGGATATGATCGATGGAAGTGTGACGACACCTATTTTTGTTCGCTCTTTCACCAAACCGACCAACGGTAGCCGGGTGGTACTTTACGGCCCCGGCCACTCTCAGTTCCCATTAAAGCTCAACCTAATTTATACAAATATCAATTGATCAATAAAAACTGAATTTTATGTGTGGCATTGTAGCATATATCGGAAAACAGGACGCTTACCCTATTTTGATCAACGGCCTCAAGCGGCTGGAGTATCGCGGATATGATAGTGCGGGAGTCGCTCTGCTCAACGGTGGAATGCATGTCTACAAGATTAAAGGTAAGGTACAAGACCTTGTCAATCACGTCAAAGGAAAAAGCACCGAGGGAACCATCGGCATCGGACATACTCGCTGGGCAACCCACGGCAAGCCAGACAACATCAATGCCCACCCCCATACCTCTGGTAATGGTCGACTCACCCTGATTCACAATGGCATCATTGAGAATTATGCGGTACTAAAAGAAGCACTCATCAAAGAGGGCCACGAGTTCCAAAGCCAAACAGATACCGAGGTCCTCGTTCACCTGATTGAGGAAGTACAGAAGCAAGGCAATTTAAAGCTGGAAGAAGCCGTACGCATCGCACTTTCGAAAGTGGTTGGTGCTTATGCTATTGTGGTGATCGACAAAGAAAATCCAAACCAGTTGGTTGCAGCGCGCAAGGCCAGTCCGCTCGTCATTGGAATTGGAGAGAATGAATTCGTTTTGGCTTCCGATCCGACGCCATTGGCCGGCCACACAAAAAATGTCGTTTACCTAAATGACGAAGAAATTGCTGTTGTCTCAAGGGATGGTGGCATGCAGATAAAGACCATCGACAACCAAATTCAGACACCATTTGTTGAAAAGCTCGATATGAAGATCGAGGCAATGGAGAAAGGGGACTACGATTATTTCATGCTCAAAGAAATATTCGAACAGCCTGGGACCATTGCTGATTGTATGCGTGGACGGCTCAATGCGGCTGAAGGTTGGATCAGGGTAGGTGGTGTAGAAGAAAACTGGGATCGCATATTGAATGCAAAACGCTTTGTGATTGCAGCCTGCGGCACCTCTTGGCATGCAGGTCTCATCGCAGAGTACCTCTTTGAAGAGCTTGCCAGAATACCTGTGGAAGTAGAATACGCCTCAGAGCTGCGCTATCGCAACCCGATCATCGGCAAAGATGATGTCATTCTGGCGCTGTCACAATCAGGGGAAACAGCTGATACCCTCGCTGCGCTAGAGCTGGCCAAGAGCAAAGGAGCCTTGACCTATGGCATCGTCAACGTGGTGGGTTCCTCTATTGCCAGGATTACGGATAGTGGCTCTTACATCCACGCAGGACCAGAAATCGGTGTGGCTTCCACCAAGGCGTTTACTGGTCAAGTGACCTTATTGACTATGATGGCCATCTTCTTGGGATACCATCGCGGGACCATTCCACGTTCTTACTACAACCAACTGTTGGAAGAATTGGAAAACATTCCAAATAAGGTCAAAAAGTTGTTGGCCATCGACAGCCAGGTTCAGTACATTGCCAGCGAAATCAAGAATTCTACGAATGCTCTTTATCTGGGGCGGGGATATAATTTCCCAATAGCATTGGAAGGCGCCCTAAAACTCAAAGAAATTTCGTACATTCACGCTGAAGGTTACCCAGCCGCTGAGATGAAACACGGTCCTATCGCGCTCATCGATGAAAATATGCCTGTCATCGTTATCGCAACCAACAAAAGCGCCTATGAAAAGATCGTCAGCAATGTTCAGGAAGTCAAAGCTCGCAAAGGCATGGTCATAGCCATTGTCACAGAGAAAGACAAGACCATCAGAAACCTGGCGGACTATACGATCGAAATACCAGACACGGATGAACCCTTTACCCCGCTGCTCTCGGTTATCCCACTGCAATTGCTCTCATACCACATCGCACTGATGCGCAATTGCAATGTCGATCAACCCAGGAATTTGGCAAAGTCGGTGACCGTCGAATAAAATATCATTAGAACACTGTCGCTAGCGACAAACTACATTTATCCTACTATTATGGAGTCTCATTCAATGGAGTACAATTCGCAGAAGGATTCGTTGATTATGCCCGAATACGGCCGCAACGTCCAACTGCTCATTCAATATGCAAAGCATCTCGAAGATCCGGAACATCGCCAAGCCTTTGTTGAAAAGATCATCAACTTGATGCATCAAATGAATCCCCAGAATAAAAACATCGATGAATATCGTCTAAAACTCTGGCGGCACCTCTTTCACATCTCCAATTATGAGATCGAAGCAGAAACACCCGACGGCAGAATTCCAACTCTAGAAGAGGTCATCAAAAAGCCAGACCAAGTTCCTTATCCAAGGTTTCAGGCGCGTTTTCGCCACTATGGCCACAACGTTCAGAAACTGATCAATAAGGCAATGGAAATGGAGAAAGGTCCCAAGCGCGATGCCTTCGTTGCCGTCATCGCTTCCTACATGAAGTTAGCTTATCGCACCTGGAACAAGGAGAATTTCGTCAGTGACGAGTTCATCAAAAAAGACCTGGAGACACTGTCAAACGGAGATGTACAACTCGGAGACGATGTGTTCCTGGACAACCTATCCAAGCCTGACAATCGACGCAATTTCAACCACAACAACCACAATAACAACCACCATGGACGTGGCAACAACCGTCGCAACAACTCTGGCGGTTATCAAAACAACAGAGGTGGTAACAAATACAGAAACAACAATAAGAAGTACCGCAAATAATCCAGCGGTTTCGTAGAAATTGTATAGACCTTTTTGGTGAACTTAGAAAGCGTCAAATCCCAATTTCTTAGCCTTACTACAAGACCTCATCATTATGCATTCAGATTCGTTCAAAGTTGTCGGAGGACGGCAACTGAAGGGCTCCCTCATTCCACAAGGAGCCAAAAATGAAGCGCTTCAAATCATCAGCGCCACCCTACTCACCGCCGACAAAGTTACCATCTCCAATATCCCAGACATCATTGATGTTCAGCGGCTCATAGAACTGCTGAAAGGATTGGGTGTAAAGGTTAATCCACTGGAAACCGGCTCTTATGAATTTGAAGCCGACCAGGTGGATTTGGAATATTTTCAATCAGCAGAATATTTGGCCAATGCCACAAAGATTAGAGGTTCTGTGATGTTGGTCGGGCCGCTGTTGGCGCGCTTTGGCAAAGCTTTTCTTCCCAAACCAGGTGGCGACAAAATTGGCCGCCGCCGTCTGGATACGCACTTTCATGGTTTGGAGAAACTGGGCGCCAAGTTTCAATACGACGAAGAAAGTCATTACTTTTTTCTGGAATCCGATGGCCTGAAAGGGACCTATATCCTCATGGATGAAATATCCGTCACTGGAACAGCCAATGTCCTGATGGCCGCTGTATTGGCTGAGGGTATCACTCAAATTTACAATGCTGCCTGTGAGCCTTACATCCAACAATTATCGCGTATGCTCAACGCGATGGGTGCTAAAATCAGCGGTATCGGCTCGAATCTGCTCACCATCGAGGGCGTCGAAAAGCTGGGAGGCACTGCTCATCGCTTGCTGCCAGACTTCATCGAAATAGGCAGCTTCATTGGCTTGGCAGCCATGACCCAATCGGAAATCACGATCAAGGATGTGCAAGTTGCAGAGTTGGGTAAGACACTGCATGTTTTCCAAAAGATGGGTGTCCAATTGGAAATTAAGGGAGACGATATTTACATTCCCGCTCAAGACAGCTACGAAATACAGACCTTTATCGATGGATCCATCATGACCATCTACGATGCGCCTTGGCCTGGTTTTACCCCCGACCTGATGAGCATTATTTTAGTCATGGCCACCCAGGCAAGAGGCAGTGTTTTAATTCATCAGAAAATGTTTGAAAGCCGCCTCTTCTTTGTAGATAAACTTATCGATATGGGTGCAAAGATCATTCTCTGTGATCCGCATAGAGCCACGGTGATTGGCCTGAATCGACAATACCAACTCAGGGGCATCTCGATGAGTTCGCCCGACATTCGCGCGGGCGTTGCCTTGCTGATTGCAGCATTGTCTGCTAAAGGAACCAGTACCATTCACAATGTTCACCAGATCGATAGGGGCTATCAAAACATCGATACCCGGCTCAATGCCATTGGTGCAGAAATCATTCGGGTATAATCGAGGATAAGCACACCATAAAAAAGCCGTTCTTCTTTTGTAAAGGAGAACGGCTTTTTGAGTAGGATTTGACCCTAGCTGTGTAGGTAGTCAATTAGACACCAGAGTTGCTTACTTCGTACAAGCTACCGATGGTCGGTAGGATAACGATTTCAACACGACGGTTCTGCTTACGAGATTCTACAGAATCTTCGGCGCTGGCAGGAAGGAATTCTCCTTTACCAACAGCAGCCAATTGATTTTCAGCAACACCGCTGCGAACCAAAGCGCGAACAACACCCATGGCACGTCCGACACTCAACTCCCAGTTGTCCTGGTAGCGAGCCCCTGGCTTCATTTTCTTGCTATCTGTGTGGCCTTCCACCTGAACTTTCATGTTCGGGTTGGCTTTGAGAATCTCAGCCAATTGGTTGAGGCTTTCTTTGTACTTTCTTTGCAAGCGAACAGAACCGCTGCGGTAAAGAATAGGCTCTCCTAACTTAACATAAAGGCGATCGTTGCGCTCTTCGAAAGTTACGCCGCTTCCTTTGGCAGAAGCAAATGTCTCTTTGACAGCATTGCGCAAGCTGTTCAGCTGGCTTTCCTTTTCGGTCAAAGCCGTTCTGCTTTTTTCGTTTTCAGCCTTTAGTGTAGAAGCCTCAGATTCGAGAGAAGCTACACGAGAGCTGAGCTCGCCGTTTTGTTTTTGAAGACTTTCTTTTTCCCCCTGAAGGTTTTCAACATCACCTTCCAAAGAAGCTACTTTGCTCTTTTGCTCAGACAACATTTTTTCTAGGGACTCTTTGTTGCCCATCAATTCTGTAAATTTCTTCTTGGAAACACAGGAAGACATAAAAGCACTCATCGACACACAAAGGATCAATAGGTAAATTGATTTTCTCATGCTTGTTTTTTTTAAATAAGTATATCAAGATTTATTTTCCATATAACCGAAACGAACACAAAAGTAGTAAATGGTCGATTAATTTTATAGTGCAGAGGGGCATATCCTATATATTATCGCCTCCTTTTTATACAAAGCAGGGCTATTCCATCTACAACAGTGTGCAAACAGTCTTTTTACACCTAAACAAAAGACGCGCTTACCAAGTGAAAGGTAAGCGCGTCGGTTGAAGTAGTTTGTCCGATGGGGAAAATTATTAAAATTCCACTGGCGGACTGACATGGTTTAACGGTTATACAGGATTACTTCGCAGCCGCAATGGCCAAATACTTGTGCTTGAAAAACGGATGAACATCAACTGATCCTATTTACTAAATGCATAGAGATGACCAATCGATGTATACTTTGTAAGAAGGAGTTTTTTTCCCAGCAGCTCGTTAAGCATTCCGTCAACAAGCCATTGGAAATTTCTTCTTTAGATGTTTGAGGGTGGATAAAAGTCACAAATTATTTTAAAAAAAGAGATCCTGATAGCAAGGCTACTACCAGGATCAAGGCTTAGAGAGAGTAACATTAACGAAAAGGTAATTTGGGGCTACATGTAAATACCTTTCGACTTTGCTAGGAATGTGGGGTAAATTAGTTTATAATTCTTTGGTTTGGATCTGTCAATTTATGGGACGCCCACTGGTAAATGGCATTTGAAGTTACCAAGAACACAGGGATTTTTCGGCGTTCAACATTTTGGATAGATTCGCATAAGTTTGCAAAAATTCCTTGAGTCTCTTTTACGTGATTGGCATACAGCAACCTCTTCACTGAATTGAGAACCAACCTTTCGACCTCCCAAAACTGCTTTCGCTTTTTGAGGTATCGGTATGTCTTTCGAATATCGTATTCCATGACATTGCTATAGGACTTGATCTCATACTTGGCCATCAGACTGACCAATTTGCAGTAACCCAGCATGGAAGGTTGCGTGTTCGGTACCGCCGCTTTTTCCACGCGCTCGACCCATTCGATGGCTTCGGCATAATTTCCTTCTAAAAAGAAATAAATACCAACGTAATAATAAAGACGCAATTGCCATGCACGCGGGATCGCATTGAGTTGATCGGCTTGCATCATTTCGATAGAGATCAACAAAAGCTTACAGCGCTCAATTTGGCAAGTCGACAAACTCTGGATGAACTCAAGCACTACGGCCATGAACCGGAACTTTTCCTGCATCTTGGCAGAAGCGTGCGATGAACTTTGCAGATTCTCAAAAAGCATATCGAATCTATCGACTAAATCCATATGGTCTGTTCCACTCATCACAAAAGGCGTACAAGTCCAAATGTAATCATCTTCGTTACCAATGATTCGTTCTGGATCGCTATGCCACTTGTCGAACAAAGCCACCAAGCATTGGACAGCCGTTTCTTGATCGCCTTTGTAGTGGGCGTTCAATGCTGTAATGCTGAGTCGAAAAACACTGCTCAAAAAAGACTCTTCCTCCTCATTTGCTTCAGAGGCCACTTTTCCCATTAAGGCAGTCCAGTTTTTCGCTTGAACTTCCTCCGGCAGGCTGCTGATTCTCTGCGCTCTCGTCCAATGAGAACGAAGGGAAAACTCTCGCGCTTGCTGCAATTGCAAGGATTGCTTGCGTTGCGCTAAGAGGTCATATTCCTCCCCTGCCTCCAATGTCAGATAAGGCAACAATTTTTCTTCCCAATTGGTAATTTCAAGCAACTGGTCGTAAAACTCTTGACTCTCTGCCACTCCGTAGGCTTTTTTCAGAAGAGCGCCACACTGCTCGTAGAGGCATTTCGAATAGAGTGTCGCAACTGAACTTAAGTAAGAGGCAACCAATGTCCTAGGCGTCTTAGTGTCATTTAGCAGGCGAAGACTTTTCAACACCTGTCGATAAAGCATGTATTTTGTCTTGGATATATTTTTTCCAAAGTGGTGCTTTCGAAATTTTTGTTTCAGCTTGAACTCATCATAGACCTCCTGCCTATCAATAGCATCGAATAGTAGGATGTAATTACTACTTTCCTTCTTCATATGCTGAGCGATCATCATCTTGAAATTGCGCTTCTCTGCCTTATTCAAGCTCTGGATCAATCGATGCAGGTTGTTATTGCCTTTCATTTTCTTAACGTTCATGCTGAAAACCCAACGAATAAATCGGCCTATTCGGTCACAACTTAGCTGAGAACAAGCCCCTGGAATTGAACATAGGCTGTGAAACTCAGTGTCAAGTGTGCCTAAACTGGATTCTTTTGGCTTGCCCCTAAGCCTTTTTGACAAAGAATCACAGCTGACCTTATTTAAATTATCCGCTTTTGATTTGTACTTTTGAGTAAGCAAAGCTGATGACTTAGATGGTGCTTGTCTGAAAAGCCTGTCGTCTAAGTACTTACTTTCTTGCTTACGATTACAAAGTAAACGCATATATAAAGGCTTGACAAACTATTTTTTTCATAAATTTAAGGATTCCAAATCCACCCGCAGCTATCTACCATACAATACCCAACTTGCTATTTTTTAGCCACAAAACGCCTCTTTTCACCACTCAAAATGCTGTTTTTCAACAGATTAAAAGTTTTCAATAAAAAGGCTAAACATCCAACACCCAGTACATTTTTCAATACAAGGATTTCACAAAAAATAAGGTTTCTAAGACCTCAAAAAAAACTGACTTCATTAAAAAAAAACCGTAAACGAGCCGATGAGTGCTAAGAAGGAAGATTTATACAACCTCATACAGTCTTTGAGCAAAACAGAAAAGCGATATTTTAAGATGGAAGCCCGAAAAGCAGGCGATAAATCCAATAGCAAATACCTACAACTGTTTGAGGCCATACACAAGATGGATAAGTACGATGAAGAACGCTTGAAAAGCAAAGACTTCGTCAAGAACTTGTCGATGGAGAAAGCTTACCTCACCGACGCCATTCTGCGCAGTCTGCGGAATTTCCACAGCGAAAAATCACTGGCTGCTCGCATGCGCGATCTTGTCACCAATGCTCGCTTACTACAGGATCGCGAATTGTACGACCAAAGTCTTCGCCAACTTGGCAAAGCCAAAAAGCTCGCTTTTGAACTGCAAGACCACCTATCTGTTTTGGAAATCAACAAAATGGAAAGCTCTTTTCTACTTCGCAAAAGGGATAGAGGAAATGCAGAAGCTCTAGCCAAATTGCAACAGGAAAGAGAAAGGCTAATGACCATCATCAGCGAGGAGGTCGAATACCTCGGACTCTATCACAACCTATCGGGCTTGTTGCACAAAGGGCATACCGTCTCAGGGAAAGAAATTTCAGAACAGATTCAACAGCTCATCGGCCCTGTTCTCGATGTGGAAGCAGCCTCCATTAGCTCGTTTCATGCTAGAATTCGCTTTTTGCAAAGCCTTACCATTAGCAAGGCCCTGACGGGTCAAGCAGAAGAAGCGTATCAATACAACAGAAGCGTTGTTGATGAGTATGACAAATACACTAAAATACTCAGAGAAGATACATTTAGATATATCATAAGCCTCCACAACCTCATTCAAAAGTGCCTGCAGCAAAAGAAATACGCTGAAATCCCAGAATTACTCCGTAAGCTGAAGGATACCACCCAACTTACTAAATCCAACGAGCTGC
>JBCCSZ010000150.1:0-17990 GCA_039199225.1 Bacteroidota bacterium | reverse complement strand
GCCGGATTTTGCTCCCGGCAATGAACTCGAAATCCTGGCTGGTTACCATTCCGATGAAGAAACTATTTTTAAGGGAATCATCACTTGTCATGGTATCCAGGTTCGGAAAGGAAAAGCTTCCGTTTTGCGCATTGAGTGCAAAGACGAGGCCGTCAAAATGACGATCGGAAAGAAGAGCGCCTTTTTTAAGGAATTGACAGATAGCGATGTTATTCAAGAAATTGCAGGTGCCTACAGCCTGGATGTTTCAGCCGATCCAACGGAAGTGACGCACCAAAACTTGGTACAGCACTACACGACCGATTGGGATTTTGTCATCATGCGTGCGGAGGTCAATGGCCTTCTGGTGCATGTATCAGACGGAGCATTGAAGGCTACCAAACCTACTGTAGAAGCCGAAGGAGAACTTTCTGTCCAGTTTGGTGCCAACATGTACGAATTCGAAGCAGAAATGGATGCGCGAAACCAGTACAGCAAAGTCACAGGAAATACCTGGGATGCCTCCGGTCAGGAAGTGATTACAGCAGAAGCGGCGGAGCCTGGCATCACAGAGGCTGGAAATATTTCCAGTTCCGACCTGGCTTCAGTGGCTGGTCCAGAGAATTACGACCTCATCCATCCTGGCTCTATTCCCGATCAGGAGCTGCAAGCATGGGCAGATGCCAAGATGCTGAAAAGCCGCCTGGCAAAAATCAGAGGGGTGGTTAAATTTCAGGGTGTTGCAGCCATTGCGACTGGCGATACTTTGTCGTTGGTTGGAGTGGGAGAGCGGTTCGAAGGTCCGGTATTTGTCTCTGCCATACGCCATGAAATCGGAGGAGGAAATTGGACTTCCACCGTTCAGTTTGGATTGGCACCAGATTTTTTCAGCGAACAAATTGGTACCAACGGTTCACCGATTTCCAATCTCCTACAGACGACCAGTGGTTTGCACATTGGAACGGTTACTCAATTGCAAGAAGACCCCGACAGTGAATTCCGAATCATGGTCAAAATTCCAATCTTGAATGCGGATGACGAAGGTGTTTGGGCGCGGGTAGCTTGTGTAGATGCTGGTGAAAATCGCGGTATGTTTTTCTTGCCCGAAATTGATGACGAAGTGGTCATAGGTTTCTTGGCCGACGATCCCCGCGAACCTGTGGTACTGGGTATGCTCAACAGCAGTGCCAAGCCTGCTCCAATAGAAGCAAGCGATGATAACCACGAAAAGGGATTGGTGACGCGCAGTGAGATGAAACTTCTTTTTGATGATGATAAAATATCGATGAAATTCGAAACGCCAGCTGGTAAATTCATCACACTAGACGAAGATGCAGGCATCATTGGATTGGAAGACGAAAACGGTAATAAGATCACCATGGATGCTGATGGCATTACACTGGACAGTGCCAAAGACATTGTTCTGAAAGCCAGCGGCGATGTCAAGGTGGAAGGTAATAATATTGAACACAAAGCCAATATGAACTTTAAGGCGGAGGGCAGCGCAGGTATGGAAGTATCTTCCAGCGCCACCACAACCGTAAAGGGTTCATTGGTACAAATAAATTAAATCATGGGTATGATGGCGGCCCGAGTTGGCGATATGCATGTTTGTCCGATGGTCACCGGAACGGTTCCCCACGTCGGAGGTCCTGTCCTTCCTCCAGGCGAACCGACTGTGATGATTGGCGGAATGCCTGCTGCCCGGGTCGGTGATATGTGTACCTGTACCGGTCCACCCGATGTCATCGCCGTAGGCTCCGCGACCGTCTTGATCGGTGGCATGCCTGCCGCCCGAATGGGGGACTCGACCGCGCACGGTGGATCAATTGTCCTAGGGTGTCCGACGGTTTTGATTGGGTGATTTAGTGATTGGGTGGTTTTGTGATTTAGTGGTTTTGTGCGCCATTCTACAAAAAAAAGATCACCAAATCACTAGCACGCAGTGCAATCACCAAATCACCAGCACACAGTGCAATCACCAAATAAAAATCGCAGTGCAAAAAAATAAAAACCATGGCAGTAAAACCATTTTTAGGTAAAGGTTGGAGTTTTCCTCCTGCATTTTCGGATCGGGCCGGAACGGTGGTGATGTCTGAATATGAGGAAGACATTCGGGAGAGTCTCAGCATTTTATTGTCTACGACCTTGGGGGAGCGATTCCTGCAGCCATCTTATGGTTGTGATTTGACCCGATTACTTTTTGAGCCTTTGAACACTACTTTGAAGACGTACTTGAAGGACCTTGTATTGACAGCCATTACCTATCACGAGCCAAGAATTAAATTGCTGAAAGCTGATTTTGAATACGATCAGGAATTAGAGGGAGTGGTCAAAGTAAGCATTGATTATTTGGTTAAAGCCACCAATTCCCGGATCAACCAGGTTTTCCCATTTTATACCAATGAAGGAGAATTTGTAACAACCGCCAGTTGATGAAATGTCTCGATAAAAATATCAATAATCCGCTTCGCAGAGATGGGACCAGCCAGGCCCAGAGGCAGGCTGCAGCTCTTGTAGAAAACTACGTTCAGATTGATGAGCGCAGCGAAGAAGATTTGATTTCATATGCTCGGCATTTGGCTTTGCTTTTTCAATACTACGATTTTAAAAATATTCCTACCTCTGATTGGACGGCCTTTTTCAATCAGCAGTCGATGGATGACCAGCCGCATTATACGCTCTTTAAAACCTTCCTGAACCTCTTCCAAAACGCTCGGGATCATTCCAATACACTGACGCAAAAGTACTTGGATTATTACTACCGGGAAGTGCTACAACTAGACAGTAAGCCCGCCACACCGGACCAAGTAATGGTTGTGGTAGAGCTGGCCAAAAACGTCAGTCAGCACCTTATCAAGGAAGGTATTTATCTCAATGCAGGCAAAGATAAAACGGATGTTGAGCGTTGGTATAAAACGGATGAGGCCCTTGTTGCCAATAAAGCAAAAGTAGCAGATATTAAATCCATCTATCACACCTATGAAGAGGAGGTAGATATGATGCAAAATATCAACGTTGTAGGTCAGTACTTTTTCAAAGATGAAAATACTTCGGCGCAGGATTATTCCAGCTTGGACCAAGAGATCAAACAAATTGAAACGATCAAGGTCTACAAGGGAGAGTGTGGTTCGGAAGAACACAAGAATCCTGAGATTTTATGTGATGATGACCAAGGGTTGATCTCCGACTTTACGCAATCTGTGCCGCCGTATTGGAAGCCCTTTGGGAAGAACCAGATTAAGGAGGCCGAGAAGGATCGCATCATGGAAACGGCAAACCTCGGCTTTGCCTTATCGTCGCCGATGTTGTTGTTGGAAGCTGGTACGCGCATCATCAGTTGGCACATCAAGTTTTCGTCTGTTCCGGCAGGCTTCACCGATTTATCGGAGGCGGAATTAAAGAGTGCATTTTACATTTCAATCAATGGTGAAAAGGAATGGATCGACTTAAGTGATTACGAATGCCGTTGTTCTGATTACAGTGGTTATCTACATTTTCAGATTGAAATTCCATCGGAGGTTGAACCCATTCGTGGCTACGATAAGAAAGTATTCACCGATCCTTACGATACCGAATGGCCAGTGCTGCGGATGATCTTGAAAGGAAATGAGTACCCACATCTTTACGAGATATTGAGCCAGTGCCAGGTGTCGCTAAACAACCTGCAAGTAACGGTCAACGGCCTCAAAGACCTAGTGGTGCAAAATGAGCTGTCGCCGCTTGATCCAACTAAGCCCTTTCAACCTTTTGGCCCGCAGCCCGAGGAGGGTGCTGCCTTTATGGTTGGCTACCCGGAGGCTTTTCAAAAGCCTTTGAAGCGACTGACTTTTGAGTTGCAATGGGATAAATTACCCAACCCATCTCTTTACTCTCATTACATTCAGTATCCTTGGCAAATCTACAACAGCTCCTTCCGAACTGATATTGATTTGCTTCAGAATGGCAACTTTAATCACCGCCTGAAGACGCAGGCATTTCTATTTGAATACGGTGATGCCAATCTGCCGAAAACCATCTCGATTCCGACCACCAGCATGCCTACTGATTTCAAGCGGACGCTGGATAAAAAGTCCTTCAGCCAGTTTGACCACTCGCTCAATACCGGCTTTGTCCGGATGAATCTGAGAAACATTGCCAACGTAAGAAACTCAACGACCATCAATAAATTGGGCCTGCGCTTGGGAGGCTTTGGGCATCAGGCGTATCCAAGACTTTATGCCGATGCATTGATACAGCGGGCCAATGAGTCCAGTCCCGACAAAGTCATTCCAAAGGAGCCTTACACCCCAACACTAAAGTCCATCAGCATGGACTACGAGGCGCAATTATTTTTCTTTGGTCGGAATTCCAAGAAAGAGGGCGTCGAACGCTTTTACCACATCCATCCTTTCGGTGTGGCAGAGCAATATACCGACAACCAGCTGACCGATAAGTTTCCGCTCATTCCAAATTATCCTTCAAATGGTTATCTGTACATCGGGCTGGAAGCATTGAAGCCGTCGAGTATACTGACTTTGTATTTTCAAATTGCCGAGGGAACTGCGAATCCAGCATTGGATTTTGAAAAAGAGGAATTGTCTTTTGCCATCTTAGTCAACAATCAATGGCAGGCACTTTCTACCTCTCAATTTTTATCAGACTCTAGTGGAGGACTTCAATATACAGGAATCGTAAAACTCAATATTCCGGCAGAAGCAACGACAGAAAATACACTCTTGACGAGTGGCTTACATTGGTTGCAAGTTTCCTTTCCCTACAAGAAAGGTGTACCGGAAAGAGCTGGCTGGTTTCCAGGTATTTTGGACCTCAAGACGCAGGCTTTGTCTGCCACTTTCGAAGACCGACAAAACGATCCGGCTCACTACGACCAAGCATTGGCAGCTGAGAGCATCAGTAAGTTGGTTGTCAAAGATGCGTCAGTCAAAAAATTATTACAGCCTTTCTCTTCCATCAAAGGCAAGCCAGCAGAGTCCAACGAAAACTTTTTTATTCGGAGCAGTGAGCGCCTTCGACACAAAAATCGCTCAATCAATATTTGGGATTATGAGCGGATGGTCTTGGAACAGTTTCCAAGTATTTACAAAGTGAAATGCTTGAACCACAGCAATGACTTTTCAGATATTGCACCAGGCGAAGTATACTTGATTGTGATCAGTGACATTCGCAACAGTAATGTCGGCAATCCTTTGCAACCATTGACGAGTGTTCGGACCATGGATCAGATCGTTCGTTTCTTGAAAAAGTATACTTCCCCATTTTTGAGCCTGGACGTTGCCAACCCCATTTATGAGCAAGTCAAAGTCACTTTTGACGTCGGTTTTCATCCGGGTTTTGATGAGGGTTTTTACAAAAAAGAACTCAATAAAGAAATCGTCCAATACCTGGCCCCCTGGGCCTACGACAATGGTGAGGACATCATTTTTGGAGGAAAAATATATGCCTCCTCCATTTTGGCCTTTATCGAAAAGCGCCCTTATGTAGATTATGTAACCAATTTCCGAATGTTCCACATCTACGATTCCGAGGGGATCGGTTGTATGGAAGTTTGTCTGGACTTTATCGTCGGGGGTGGCATTGTAGAAGCAGAGGTTGACATTGCGATTGCCAAAACGGCCCGATCTATTTTAACTTCTGCACCCATGCATTGCATCAACCCTTTGAGCCCAGGAGAATATGCTTGCAGCGGAAGCGAAGCACTTATCAGTGAATAAAATTAAAATCTGAGATATGCCAACTAAAGTAAGAGATGATCTGAAGAAGTATTTTGAAAATGGGGACAAGCCCAGTGAGGAGCAATTTTCAGAGTTCATCGATTCGGTCATCAATATTGAAAGTGATGAAGTATTTGTCGATAATCTTACCAAAAACGTCGGCTTGGGTATCAATAGCCCGACGGAGAAACTGGATGTCGACGGTGCCATCAAGATTGGCAATGCTTCCAATACGGTTAGTGGTACCATCCGTTGGACCGGAACAGATTTCGAGGGATACACTGGAACAGAGTGGAAGTCCCTCACCCGAGGCGGAGAGCTGGCCAATCTCTACTTGCCCGTCCCACGGCTGTGCGTCAAGGGCAAGAATACTTTGTATGTATACTGGGAGGATCACAACGATCTACGCTTTAAAAGCTACAGCCCCAAGTGGTACTTGTATCGCTACAAAGGCTCGATCAAACAATTGTATGCCGACAGCGTGCGGCCTACTCGGATCAAATCCAAGAAGTGGGTACACACCCAGCACTTACACAGCAATTCGTCACACGGTAGTACGACCCGCAATACGGAGTTCAGCCTGCCTGCCAATCCGAATGCAAAGAAAAAGATCAATTTCAATATGGGGTCTTATTTCAAACGGATCAATGGCATCATGCGACCAAGAGGGCAGGGGCGCTTTAGCTATGGCATAAATAAAGGCCACTACAATCGCCGCTTTGAATACTTCAAATTGCGCACTGTTATTGAAGTAGAAGGCAAAAAACACTTCGGTCCTTTTTCAGAAATATTTGCTGTCGGTGAGCGCAAAGGCAACACCAATTTAATCATTCAATTAGCCGAACCTTCTTATTTCGGACGTTTGGAATAAAATAAGACAAAATACTGAAAAACAGTTGAAAATACATGGAAAAATGTCATAAATAATGTAAATTTGCAGAAGCTAAAAAGTTAGTTTCTATCCATAAATAAGACGGTTTTTTCAATTCTTTATCAAAAGGATTTTCCGTCGAAAAGAACTTGTGCATTGAAAATTTTCAATGCGTTAAGATCAATACAATGGAGTGCGAGGTTGACGGCTTCTCCAAGTGGCCGGCCTTGTGAAAAGACATCCTGCAAGCGCCCTCTTCGCAAGGAGGTGCTGAATGGTTGAGGTAAGACGACTGGTGTCTATGATTCCCAGTTTACGTTGAAATGCTTCTTAAAAGACATCCCCAAATTGGGTGATTATTAGTGTAACGGGGTTGTTGGTTAAAAGTGAATTATTTCTACACGTTGATTTGTCAATTTGAAGTTGTAAGGCATGAACTTTTAAAAGGACATCCTCGGCTCCATTGTTTTTTTTCTTCTGGCATTTTTCCACCGAATCGCAAGCGATCTGTTTCGCCCTTCGAGTCTCTATTCTCGATCGGCTCAACAAGCTGCCAATCGAAGATTGTTCAATTTCCTGGAATCTTTTGCCATTATTAATATGCCAGAACAAGCCTTTATCACCAAATCCAAAGCAGCGCAAACCTCAATGAATTATGAGGAATTGCGCGAGCAAGGCATTCGCAACATTCAGCAACTTGCTCCCAAGACCTGGACAGATCACAATACCCACGATCCTGGTATTACCATTCTGGAATTGCTTAGTTATGCCATCACCGATCTAGGACATCGTACGGACTATGCCTTCCGCGATCTACTGGCAGAAGACTTTGATAAGCTCTCGCCACTTGTCCACAGTGATTACGACATCCGTCAAATCCTTCCCTGCAATCCGGTTACCCTCAACGATTGGCGCAAACTACTCATCGACCTATCCGCTGTTCGAAATGCTTGGATTCGTCCGAGTTCTCCCCAAGCCCCCGACTTGTACAACCACTATCCGGAAGATACCGATAATGACGAAGGCAGCCTTACTTTTACAGACGGGCCAGCTGGCGGATTTGTGCAAGATGAGATTCACATCAAAGGGCTGTACGAAGTTTATCTTGAGTTGCAAGAGGATAAGACTTTGGGCGATTTAAACAGCCCGTCTATTTTCAAAACCATCGCACTGGACCTTGGCAGTGGCTTGCGCGATTATCGCCTGGAATTTATTTTTCCAAGATGGAGCGACCTGCAAAGAGAGTGGCTGGCGGATTGGAATCTTGTAAGTGCTACCCTAGAGGATATAGATGAAACAACGGATGAAAGTGACTACCTGGTAACCTTGACCGTTACGACCGATGCTGGTGTTTTGGATGTCATTGAGATCATCGTTTTTTTTCGACCAGGACTTGAAGATGGTGATGATACAAACATCTTAGAAACGGCCATCGAAAACCTAGTGACCGATACGGCAGCGGATGCGTTGATTGATTTTTACCACCAGAAAATTTTGCAGACTGATCTTTTACTGAAAGATGCCAAGCAAAAATTGCTAAACCATCGGAACCACTGCGAAGATTTTCTCAAAGTCGATTTAATTTGTTACCAAGAGATTGCTTTGCATGGCGATATCATTGTACAGCAAGGTGCCGATCCCAATAAAATATCTGCTGTCATTTATTTTTTGATCGATCAGTTCTTGAGTCCATTAATTCCCTTTCGGACCTTAGACGAGATGAAAGCATTGGGCTATACCATCGATCAGCTTTTTTCTGGCCCTTTGCTGAAGAGTGGCTTTTTACACGAAGACGATTTCGATGGTCCTTTGTTGGAAAGTGATTACCTGGACGATAAAACGATCCGGGCCTTGGTACGCAATGCGGTTGGCTCTACCAATGGGGATGAATTAATTATCTATACATCGGATTTGATCCGAATAATTATGTGTCTCAAAAAGGAATTGGGCATTATCGCTGTGCGTAATTTTAGCATCAGTAGTTATATGGACAATGTCCTGCAGAGTGAAGATGTCAAGGATTGTCTGCTGCTTCAAAATGCCAATGCCTGCAAACCAAAGCTCAGCATCAATAAGTCGATCAATTCCTTGAATATCCAAACGGAGTCCATGACTGTCATTGGAGAGGATGAATCGTTGGAAGTCAACTTATCGCAAATTCTGTTAGATGTAGATACACAAAAGAATAAATTATCACAAGACCTCAGTCAAGATGAATTAACCACATTAGGTATACAGTTGACCCCTGAAGCAGGTAAAAGCCGCCACATTTCCAACTACTATTCGATGCAGGGAGATTTTCCTTTGACCTATGGTATCGGCCGTTCCGGACTTCCCCCAACCGTTCCGAAATCGCGCAGGGCCAAAGCCCGTCAGCTCAAAGCCTATCTACTCTTCTTTGAACAATTTCTAGCCAACTACCAAGCCCAGTTGGGACATTTGAAGGAATTATTTTCCATTGATCGGCGGGTAGAGCAAACCTATTTTGCACAATCCCTGTACAATGTGCCGGATGCTTATTTACTGCTGAAGGACTTCGTCGACGACCATCCAAACGACATCGACAAATATAAACTGATAGAGGCGGATTGGACCACTTTCAAAGATAATCTCAATAACTACTACGTTAAAAAGATTCAGCAGTGGATTGAAAAACCGAAGGTGTATTTGGATCGGCGCAATCGCTTTTTGGATTTTCTATTGGCCCGCTTTGGCGAAGACTTCACCGACTATTCTGCCCTGAGATATTTTGTCAATCAAAATAATATTGAAAAGGAATTAATTGATTGTAAGATCGGCCTGTTGGAGAGCGTTCCGTTGATCAGTCGCGACCGAGGCCGTGCATTTAATTATTGCCACCGGGCCGATGATGGTACGCCAGCTGCTTGGGTGGCCTACAACCAAAGTGGCTATCGCCTTCGGCTGACGAAGCTGCTGGGCCTGAAAGACAATGTCGAAATTTATCCGGAAGCAGACGCAGATGGCATCGATGAATTTCGTTTTCGCATTCGCAACAGCATGGGAGACATCCTCTTGAGCAGCTCCCAGAACTACAAGTCGCACGAGTTGGATTTGATGCATGAGCACATCCGGACAGTTCGAACGCTGGCCGCTGATATTGCCAACTATGAATTGAAAATAACCATCGGTGGGCAGTTTTATTTCAACATCATCGACAATGGTGGAGACGTCCTGGCCCGCCGAATACAGTATTTCAATACCGAGCCAGAGCGGACAGTAGCCATCAATGAGGTCTTGGCTCAAATGGGCAATGCGGAACGCTTTCACTACATCGAACATGTACTGCTTCGCCCCAAAAGTACGAGTGACCCTCTGATGGCGACCAAGCAGGTTAAACTCACGGGCATCAAGGACCCCTATTCTTTTGGATGCAGCATTGTTTTCCCAGCTTTCTTGCCGCCCTTTGACAACCTTTTATTTCGATCTTATGCCGAGCGCATCGTGTACCTGGAAACGCCGGCCCACAATATGGCTGAAATTTATTGGGTAGAAGACCAAGGGCAGTTTGACAATTTTGAGGCTGCTTACCACGCCTGGTTGGATTTGGGCGCACAAGTAGCACCCAGCAATCAAGCGGCTTTTGATGCCTGGCAAACCGATATTCGCAATGCCCTAGATACATTGATTCAAGCCCTGGATGTAATCCGAACTGCCTGATATGCAAAAAGCTTTAAGACATATCATCCAAAAGCAAATTCTTCAACTTGGCATCGACCGAGAACAGGATCACCATGAATTGAGTGGGCAGTTGAGAAATATTTTTCAGCAAAAAGTGCTGCCAGCTCTCTCTGATGTATTCGACCGCCTGGCTCCGGATCGGCATCTGCGAATCGATAAGCTGGAAATAGAGCTTCCACCTTTGTCAAAGAGTGATTGGAAAGAGCAGTTTGCAGACTTATTAGTCAAGAACATCGAGCAGGAAATCCGTTCTCAGCTACCCGTGGATTGGTGGGTAAAAGACAGCGATGAGGGGGTAGGTGCTGGCCCCAAAAGTGCCAAAGGTCAACTGTTGGAGGCGTTCCTGCATTTTTGCCGCTCTGGTCATTTTCCATGGTGGTTTGACGCTTCCAATTTTCAAAAGTTCGAGGAGAAATTATTGGAAGTACCTGCTGCTAAGCTTTTGGCTACTCTCCAGAAAATGCATTTGGAACCAAGTTCCTTAGAACGATTGAGCTTACAGTTTTCGGATACCTTTTTTGAAAAAATGGAAAAGAAATTAGCTGTCTTTACTGGTTTGTCCGGACAACTAAATCATTGGTTGGAGTTGTTGCAAAAGGGAGGCTTGGCAGAAAAGTCGCAAAAAGTATTGCAGCGAATCATTCGCCTCAGTTGGCTGTCGGTAGTGCCACCGAGTGGTGAACAAGTAAGCATCGACGAGCAGACTTTTGTCACTCGCTTGATTCAGGAAACAGCGAAAATTACAAAAAATAATCGTACAGATATTGCTTTGCAATTATTGAAAGCCCTACAGTTTGTTCAACTGAATACAGAGGCGAAAACCAATCTCCGAAAGCAAATTGAACGGGCCATTGACAAAGAGTATTTATCTGCCGTTGATCTACCAAAAAAATCATTGCAAGAGCCAAAAAGTGGGGCCTTTTTGAATAAGTTGAATCCATCCGATTTATCGTCTTTGGAAGCTTCCCCGCCAGTCGAAAAATTAGATGCCTACTACATCGATAATGCCGGTTTGGTATTGCTTTGGCCTTACATCAGTCGCTTTTTTGAAAGCCTCCAACTCTTGGAGCAAGGCGACTTTAAAGACGAATCGGCCCGAGAAAAAGCCATACTGATTTTGCAATATTTAAAAGACGGTGGCCATTGTTGGCAAGAGCACTTGCTGCCACTCAACAAACTATTGTGTGGAAAGCCCTTGTACGAAAGCTTAGGGTGCGAGTTGGTGCTGACAGATGACATCAAGGAACAGAGTGAGCAGCTGTTGTCAGCAGTTGTTCGCAATTGGCCTCAATTAAAAGGAACGAGTGTGGCAGGCTTGCAGCAAAGCTTTTTACAGAGAGAAGGCAAGCTGGAAGAAAAGGAAAACCATTGGAAGCTCACCGTCAGCCGCCAATCGTTTGATTTACTACTGGATCATCTACCTTGGTCGTTTAAGATGATAAAATTATCGTGGATGGAAAAAATGATTCAAGTGGAATGGTGATATGATCTCAACTAAAAAAAATAGCAAGCAGAAGGGGAGTGGTACCAAATCCTCCCAGCCGTTCTTCTCCAAAAAGGGAAGACGCAAACCTGTGTCCAATAAACAAGCGCCCAACAATAAAAAAGAGGATACTGCCTCCAAAACCGACGAACAAAAAAAGCCCGAGAAGAAAGACGGCGAAAAGAAAAGTAGACTCAAAAAAATAGGCCACCTACTCAGCAAAAGTGCCTCTTCCTTCAATCCATTCAAAAGAAAAAAGCGCAATGCCTCCAATGCATCGGCAACCGCTACCAAAGGGGAAGAACCCAAGAAGAATACAAAGGAAGACGAAGCAACAAAGAAAAGTTCTCCATCTGACTCTTTATCAAAAGAAAGTACAACAGAAAATCAAAGCCCAGATGTAAAACAATCGGCTGCACCGACTACGGAAAATACGGCTGAAAAACCGATAGCTGCCAAGACAGAAACAATAGCAGAACCAAGTACAGAAAATACCGAAGATAAAAAAGCAGATGCTCCGACCGAGCTCAGCAAGGAAACGAAAGAGGAGCCTCCAACGGAGCCTGCTCCGGCGCCAAAAGCTGCAGCAGCTGCTAAAGAAAAAGAGGAAGGAAAAGAACCTCCAAAAGAAGAGCCACCCAAAGCAGAGAAAGGGGCGGCCGATGGCAAGCAAGAAAAGCCCAAAGCCAAAGATGCCAAGGCTGAGGGTGGTGCCAAAGATAAAAAGCCTCCGAAGGAAGGCGGCGGTGGCGGTGGTGCCAGCATAGAGGAAGCAACTCCACCAGAGCCCACGCTGGATGCAACCAGCTCCGACGGCCTAGTGAATTCCCTAAGTACCCTCAAACCTACCGGCTTTGCCCAAGGTATGAAACAAGCCGGGCCGCTGGCTGCCAATATTCAACAAAAAGAAAAGACAGACCTTAAGGAGGACCTACCCGAAATCGAGCAACCGACGGGGCTGCCGGTCAAGGGCGAAGCACCTTCAAAAAAGGAAAAAACTACCCTCAAAAAGGAACAAGCTCCGGACCTCGGTGTCAAAGGCAGCAAAGAAAAACAGCAGATCGAGCTGACCCACCCCCAAACAACGGCTAAGGCCAACATCGCCAATGTCCCAACGCCCCGTCCACCCGCTGGAGAAGACAAATCTTTCTTTGAATCAGCCATCAAGCAAGGGGTCAAAAACTTGAAAACCACCGACTCCAGTATCAATACTTCTGCTGGCGAGCGACCAAATATTGAGCTGAGCGGAGAGGCCAACCCCGAGCAAAACCAACAAAACCAAGAGCAGTCCGATACCAAAATCAATGAGGAACAGACAAAGGCCGATACGGAAGTAACAAAAGATTTTGGAGAGCAAGACATCTATCCAGAAATGGAACGCGAAATGCTCAGCCCGCAAATTGAGCTGAGCGCACCCCCTGCCGCTGTCAACACAGAGCTGGGAGATGTACCCGGCACCTCGGCCGAAGTGTATACGGCCTTTGACCTACAGGCCCAGGAGCATATGGACGGTCAGATACAAGTCGAGATGACCAAACACGAGGCGGAGCGGGAAAAGATGGAGCAAGATTCGGAAAAGGAAAAGCTGGATGGTCAGCAAAAGATCGACGAAGAAACAGCCCGTGTCAAGGCCGAGCAGGAAGCCGAGCAAAACAAAGCCAAGGGGGAGGTCGGTCAGCATCGCGAAAATTGGAAAAAGGAAAACGAGGCAGTCAAAACGGAGTACGCTGGAAAGTCTGCTGCTAAGAAAAAAGAAATCGACGGCCAGATCGACTCCAAGGTGCAGGAAACGGATACCAAAGTAGAGAAGAAGTTGAACCAGGCGGAAAAGGATGCAGAGGCGGAAAAGAAGAAAACAGAAGAAGAGGCTCGTCGCAAGAAGAAAGAGGCAGAAGAGAAAAATAAAAAGCGCAGTTTTTGGGATCGAGTGGCCAGCGCCATTTCTGACTTTTTCGATGCCCTCAAGTCGGCCCTCAACACACTCTTCGATGGTTTGCGTTCTTTGGTAAAAGGAATCATCGAATTGGCCAAGAAAGCGGTCAATGGCCTGATCGAATTGGCACGAACAGCCATCGTTGGATTCATCAAAGCCTTTGGAGAAGCCCTGAAGGCTTTTGTGAGTGTGGCCCTGGCTGCCTTCCCGGAGATCGCCAATCGGATCAACGGCTTGATCGACAAGGCGGTGGATGCTGCGGTCAACATCGTCAACAAACTGGCGGAAGGACTCAAGAAAATTGCCAATGCCCTGCTCGATGCCATTGGAGCCGTACTCGACGCCATTCTGGCTGCCTACCAAGCCTTTTACAATCTGATGCTCGATGCGTTGAAATTCATCGCAGTCGGTATCATCAAGATATTAGAAGGGATCGCCAACCTGGTCAGTGCCGCCGGTCAATCGCCCGACCACTTCTTCGGTCAGATGTCTGAAGAACTGTTGGGGCAAGACGTGACCAAACCGCTGCCCAACGAGCGCCCGCCGCAAACGGCTCCGGCCACCGATCAAATTGCCCAAGCTAAGGAGCATGGCGAAATCAGCGATGCCGATGCGGCCTTCCTGAGCAAAAGCACCTATGCCGATGGCGACATACAGGTAGACGGCGTGGCTGCAAATGAGGAGTTCTCTCCGGAGCTCATGTCCCAGTTGGCGGCCAGTGGCGATGGGGTCATCGAATTTGGGGCGAGCAATGACCAAGAGCATTCTATGGATGCGGTCAAGCAAGATATGATGGGCGGTGGTGCGCCCACTCCGGCCAACGATCCGGTTGCTTCCGGGACCAACCAAGCGGCTCCTGCGCCACAGCCGACGACACAAGAAGGCGGCGATGGCCTGGTGGGTCCTTTCAGTGGTCCATCCGAACGGGCTGGCTACCTACTGGATCAAATGTGGCAAGGCGTCAAGAAGTGGTTCTCCGAAAATAAGGTGGCCATCATTGCGGCCCTCGTCTTAGGGATCACCGGCGTCATTCTGGCCAACATCATCACAGGTGGTGCCATCATGGCTGCTCTGCCGCTGTTGATGCAAATCGTGAGTGTCTACTTTGCTGCCGAGGCCATCTTTAAAATTAGTACCTACTTTGGTAAATACCTGGGTTCTGCTTTTCCTGGACAGATTGCAGAGGGCGCCAAGCACCTGGCTCGCGGGCTGGCGGCGGGTGCCATCGAGTTGGTCTTTGCACTCCTGTTTGGCGGCAAGGCGGCGGTGAAGGCGGTGAAAGCCGGTGCAAAAGCAGCGGCGAAGGGAGGCGTCAAAGGGGTCGTGAAGGCGGGTAAGTCGGCTGCAAAGTCGGCTGCGAAGAATTATGTGAAGACCAACGTCAAGGCGGCCAAAGAGCTGGGTAAGGTGGCTAAGAATGGGGCGAAGGCGACCTTGAAGAATGGTAAGGCAGTAGTCAAGGGTGTTAAGAATGGATTCAGCAAGGGTGCCAAAAAGTTGGACGATTTGGGCAAGCGCCTATCGAAGAAATTCCGCTTCAAGAAGTTCAAGTTGGAGGTGAAGAATCGCAAGTGGCGATTGTTGGGGCAGATGAATCCGTGGGTGTTGTTGGCAAATGGTAAAGTCGAGGAGATAGATCAAGATAAGCTAAAAAGAATGGATGGTAGCACAGACACCTCCAGACTAGGTGATATGGTTTATGTCAATGGTCGTAAGCAAGGTGTTGTGGTAGGGGTGAACAGTAAGGCAAGTTCATTTGTAAATGAGTTGACGTCCACAAGTAGGTCAAAGGCTCAAAATATTCGTCAGTTCCGGTCTTTGAAAGGGGAGGTTGATTCAACCGCTCGTAAAGCTGTTATCCAGGCAAGAGAAAGTACTGCTAACTTAAGAGGCGGCATTATTGGTCCGCAACCTTTAAATTTCCAAGCGCATCATATTGTACCCCGACAAGTAGCGAAAAAGTTTGATGCATTTTTCAAGAAGATCAAATTTGACTTTGACGATGGTGCCATAAATGGAATTATGATGCCTCCAGACAAGGCAGCGCTCGCTGCCGCAATCAAAAAAAATCCAGCCTTGAAAAAGACTTTTGGCAAAAGTGCTTTTCACAAAGGATCTCATCCGGATTATACAAATATTATGGATGGAAGAATTTCTGGCATAGAAGCCTTACATTCTGCTGGTAAATTAACGGACGCTCAAGCATATAAACGAGTTATGACACAGATTGGAAAGGCTAAAAAGCAGATTCAAAAAAGTGGTGGCGCTATAAACGACGTTACTTTCTAAAATATGCTGGTGGCGTAAAATTATTGGTAAACAATTATGAAATCCTAGAAAAATAGTTTAAATACCAAGTCACCTACTAAACAATATCCAAAGCATATGATGCCTAAAAGATTACTCTCCCGATCTCATGAGGGAAGTCTGTTAATCAAAAAGTTTGAGATTACAGAATCATTCAGGAAAAAGCAGTACAGTGATCAGTCATTATCTGAAGAGGAAGCTCCTGTTGTACACATCAAAAATAAAAGAGGTAAATCAACAGATTTTCTTGTCGGTGATACTGTGCTACTGGTGATCTCTGAAAAAGCAAAAGTTTTTTTTGAAGCTAATATCGAGCATTCCAATATCGAGTTTTTGCCAGTTGATATGCAAAATTATGGTGGTAAGGGTAACTTTTGGGTGATGAACGTATTGGAGGTCATTGATTGTTTTGATTGGGATAATTCTGAATATACCTTATTTGACGAACCTGCACCGGACGGAAGTAAGGCAATTGATGAATTTATGAAAGTTGTTCTTCGAGAGCAACCCATTGGTGAAAGAGAGATTTTCTATACAGACCAATTTCCGGTAGAGCTTTTCATTTCTCCTTCCCTAGAAGAAAAGCTATTGGCCTCTGATCTAGTTGGCTATCGGATATTAGATGTAAATGAATATTTGTAAAAATGCCGGATACAACGACTATTTCTTTCCTCCCCCTCGCTCGCGAACTCCACTGGCTACGCAAAGTCGTCCAGACCCGCCTCGAATTCTTTACCGACACCGGCAAGGAAAACAAAGGAACCGCCTACCTTCCGCCACCAGCCCTAGAAGAAGACGGTAGCAATCCCTATACCCGCTTTGTCCGCCAGCACCAACTCTCCGGCCAGGAGCGCTTCCTGCTGATGTTGGCCTTTGCGCCGCACATCCAACCCGGCTTGCTGGATCAACTATTTGCCGATTACCTAAAAGAGGAGGGAACCTTTCCCGAGATTGGTGGACAGCGAAGCGAGAAGAGCCGCAATTTCATCCCCACAGGTGAGACCGCCTTGTTCCTACTGGCCGGCCATCATCTGGATCGTCGTCTACAAAGCGAAGCCTTTTTTTCCGATCAAGAACGTTTATTCAAAATGCAGGTGTTGGCCTTGGAAGAGGTCAAAGCAGGAGAGCCGCGGCTCAGTGGTCGACTGATGATGAATGCCGAGTACATCGAATTGTTGAAAACCGGCCGCCAACTGCGCCCTCAGCTAAGTACCAATTTCCCAGCCCAATACATCACCACGACCCTAGAGTGGGACGATCTCGTACTCCCAACCTCTACCTTGCGCCAAATCCAGGAACTACAGCGCTGGGTCAGGCACAACGATACCCTGATGCAAGACTGGCAAATGGCTGGCAAGCTTCGTCCTGGCTACCGAGCGCTGTTCCACGGCCCTCCCGGCACCGGAAAAACCCTGACAGCTGGCCTCATTGGCAAAGCAACCGGCAAAGATGTCTTCCGCGTCGATCTATCGATGGTCGTTTCCAAATACATCGGTGAAACAGAAAAAAACCTCTCCAACCTTTTCGATCGAGCCGAAAACAAAAACTGGATCCTCTTCTTCGACGAGTCCGATGCTCTCTTTGGCAAGCGAACCGAAATCCGCGATGCCCACGACAAGTACGCCAACCAGGAAGTATCCTACCTCCTGCAGCGCATCGAAAACTTCAATGGTCTAACCATTCTCGCTTCCAATTTCAAAGACAATCTAGACGATGCCTTCACCCGCCGTTTCCAATCCATGATCTACTTCGGCATGCCCAAGGCCCCCGAACGGCTGCGCCTCTGGCAAAATGCCTTTCCTCCCCAAGTGGATGTCAGCACCCTAGACTTCCACCAACTGGCCACCCAATTCGAACTCAGCGGCGCCAACATCATGAACATCGTTCAATTCGTCTGCCTGCAACTCCTCGACCTCGACAGCCACAGCGCCACCCTCAAGCTCCTACAACAAGCCATCTACCGCGAATACAGCAAAGAAGGAAAATTAATTTAAGAGGTGGTTG
>JBCCSZ010000149.1:0-18014 GCA_039199225.1 Bacteroidota bacterium | reverse complement strand
GGCGATACGGTACAATTTACCTCTACCAAACCTTATCGGCTTTTGGTAACTGGGCGGATCAAGCACTTTATTTCCGCCTTTGGCGAGCATGTGATTGGTAAGGAAGTAGAAAATGCTTTGATGAATGTGGCAAGAGATGAAAATGTGCGAATTGTTGAATTTACAGTTGCTCCCTGTGTCAATCCGGAAGATGGTGAGCTGCCTTACCACGAGTGGTTTGTTGAATTTGACAACCAGCCTGCAGACATCGAACGCTTTGCACTGAAGGTAGATAAGGAGGTGGTAGAGCAAAATATATACTACAAAGACTTAATCAGTGGAGGCATTCTTCAGCCACTGCGTATGCGCTCTATGCAAAAAGGAGCGTTTCGAGAATACATGAAGCAGCAGGGTAAATTGGGTGGACAAAATAAGGTACCGCGACTGTCCAACGACAGAAAGATTGCTGATTCTCTCAATGCTTACATTACACAAGAGGCAGCGTCCTAGGACTCCTACAAAATTCTTATCGATATGGCATCAACCGTTCGTGTCTCCATTGTGAAATACAATGAGGAAGTAGAAACGTCTGTTCAAGATGTTTTGGCAGTGGAAGAGCCGCTGGAAATACGGCTGCTGTATGGTGCGGAATCGGACAGAAAAGAGCAGGCAATAGCGATTACGATGCGAACGCCAGGGAACGACCGTGACTTGGCACTCGGTTTTCTGCGGACCGAAGGTATTATCCAAAACGCTACCCAAGTTCTTGCTACCGAGACAGGTCCTGCCTTCTTACCGCCAGCGGAACAAAACCAGCTTTTGGTAAAATTACACCCCTCTGTAAATATTGATATGGGGCGTTTGGAAAGACATTTTTTTACTTCTTCCAGCTGTGGCATCTGTGGAAAAGCCTCAATTGATGCAGTCCATGCCGTTTCTTATCCACCCATTCCGGCTGGTGAGCCTGTGGCGACTGCAAAGACCATTCGACAACTTCCCGCCGTCCTTCGCAAGGCCCAAGAAGTTTTTGAGCAAACAGGTGGTTTGCATGCTGCAGGCTTGTTTGATGCAGAAGGAAACCTACAGTTGCTGAGAGAGGACGTCGGCCGCCACAATGCCGTAGATAAATTGGTGGGGGCAGCACTTTGGGAGAATCAATTGCCCTTGAGTCAATCCATCTTGCAATTAAGTGGGCGCATCAGTTTTGAGTTGGTACAAAAGGCGCTGATGGCGGGTATTCCCATCATCTCGGCGGTGGGAGCGCCTTCTAGTTTGGCGGTAGGCTTGGCCCAGTCTGCAGGCGTAACACTGGTTGGCTTTGTCCGGAATGGCCGCTTCAATGTGTACACTTGTCCAGAGCGCATTCAAGCGTAGAGAAGCCGTTCTTAAAATAAAGGGAGCTGATGTATTTGAATGAAAGCTTTTCCATTTAAATCGTAAGCCTGAAGATTGATGTAATAGATTTTTTAAGTTCAGCCAAAATAAGTTGTAGAAAATATGACTCCCGGTCTCAAATCTTATCCCGATAACCTGACCCGCTGTTGGTGGGCGGGTGAACATGAAGATTACATCCACTACCACGATCATGAGTGGGGCCATCCTGTTGCGGATGATTTTAAACTCTTTGAAAAAATCTGCTTGGAGGGTTTTCAGTCTGGTTTGAGTTGGCTGACCATTCTCCGAAAGCGAGAAAATTTTCGGAAGGCATTCAAGGATTTCAATTTTGAGAAAGTTGCGCGCTTCACCCAAAAAGATGTAGAGCGTCTGCTACAAGATGCGGGCATCGTAAGGCATCGCAAGAAAATTGAATCTACCATCAACAATGCCAAGCGGGCCAAAGAGATGGTAAAGACACATGGTTCCCTGGGAGCTTTCTTCTGGAAATACGAACCAACTCCCGAGCATCGCCCGGCCGTATGTGATTACGAAACGCTGAGTAAGCTGTCCAAAACCCCTGAGTCGACGGCATTGAGCAAGGACCTAAAAAAGCTGGGATGGTCTTTTGTTGGACCAACGACGGCTTACGCCTTTATGCAGGCCATGGGGATGGTAAACGATCACCTGGAGGGCTGCCATTTTCGGGAGGTCGTGGAGCAAAAGCGGGCGCAGTTCGTCAGACCCACCTGATATTTATTTCAAAACAGCTAATAGTTTTTCAAAGTCCGACACCTCATTGAATAGATAGGGGGCTACACGCATGAAATTTCCTCTTAGAGATACCAGAATATTCTCTTGTTTCAAGCGCTGCTTGAGCTGCTGGTGATCTAGGTGTGCTGGTAGTTCAATGCCAATCAAATGAGCGCAGCGTTGAGCGGCCTCCGCTATGTGAAATCCCTCAGCCAAGAGTGACTCAATAGCCTTTGCCTGGATGTTTGAGCAATATGCCTGGATAGCTGCTGCATCCCATTCTGAGAGGAATTCCAGGGCTTTGATTGCCATCGGGACCATGATGAAGTTGCTGTATTCTCCAACGCAATAGCGGTTGGCGGCCCGCTTGTACTGCTCTTGGTATTGTGTCAAGGAGGAGAAATCTTCGCTGTTCAGCCGATTGATCCAGCTTTCTTCAATGGGCTTACCTTCGTCAAATGCAGGGCCGTAATAAGCTAGTCCAAAGGAATAAGGACCGAGCAGCCATTTGTAAGTGGCGCATACCAATGTATCAAGTTGAAAGTCTACGTTGGAAAAAGGATAGGCCCCGACGGACTGGGTGCCGTCAACGACCAGTAGGGCATGGTATTTCCAGGTTTTCTCGCGGATGGCGGCCAGATCGAAAACAATGCCCTGCGACCAATGAATGTGCGGCAGGGCCACCAAGGCAGTCTTTTCCCCAATAGCATCCAGTATAGCCTGATTCCACTTTCGGCCTCTGTCTGCCTTGTCCATTGGCGCTCTCACTGTTCGGATATAGGCCCCTGCTTTTTTGGCAGCCCTTTCCCAGCTGAATACATTGCTCGGAAATTGATCTGCCACCAATACGATTTCATCTCCGGCACGAAGGTTCAAGTTATTGGCCACATTGGCCATGCCGTACGACACCGAAGGCACTACAGCAATGCGTTGACTGTCCGCTACACCTATGAAGTTGGCAAATTGTTGCTTCAGTTGTTGGGCAGGCTCGAAAAAGTCTCTTGGTAAAATATCAAAAGGTCGGTTCTTTCGCGCTAAGCCCCTTTGGCCAGCCTCTTCTACGGCTTTCAGTTGGGGCGACATGTAGGCCGTATTCAAATAGCAAACATGCGCTGGAATATCAAACAGTTGTTTTTGACAGGAAAGCATTTGGTTTTATTTTTTTGGAGAAAACACCTCAGGGAACTTCTTCCCCGGCAGCTGCTTCCCAGATTTCAAACCATTCTTCGCGGCTCAAGGAGATTTCTAAAGCTTTTGCCGCTGCGCGCACCCTTTCTGGCCTGGCCGTACCCAGTATTGGGCAGAGTTTGGCTGGGTGACGAAGCAACCAGGCGAGCAACATTTGATCAATGCCATAGCCACCTTTTTCTGTCCCGATTCGTTCCAGTACTTTCCGGATTCGACCAACTTGCTCATCCTCTGTATCGGTAAACATTTTGCCACTTCCCAATGGTGACCAGATCATGGGGCAGCAAGATGCTTGTATGGCCTGATCGAAAGTACCGTCCAAAAAGGGCGTTCGATGAAGCACAGAGGCTTCCACCTGGTTGGTGACCAGTGGCGTGCGGCTGTGGAGCATGGCAAATTGGCTGGGTGTAAAATTGGAAACACCAAAATGGCGGATTTTGCCTTGATCTTTGAGCTGTGTCACCGCCTCTGCTATTTCATCAGGGTCCATCAAAGGACTTGGACGGTGGATCAATAGCAAGTCGATGTAATCGGTTTGTAATTCCCTTAGAGAGTTTTCCACCGACCAAAGAATGTGTTCGCGGCTGGTATCGTAGGATTTGATTTTATGCTGAGGACGATTGTCAGCCAACAGTTTAATGCCGCACTTGGTGACCAGCTCCATTTTTTGGCGAAGAGAGGGTTTCAGCTTCAGGGCCTTGCCGAAGTCGCCCTCATTGGTGTATCCGCCATAAATGTCTGCGTGATCAAAAGTAGTGATACCCACTTCAATGGCTGTCTCGACGAGTGCCAAGGTTTGCTGAGCATCGAGCTGATGTCCCCAGATGCCCCACTTCCATACACCTGCAATGATTCTAGAGAGGGTAGGGCCGTTGGGACTGATGGAAAGTCGGGTTGTATTCATAGTAGAGGATCAAATTTTTTGGAAGTCCGCAAGATAAGAAATTGGCCATTGAAGCCTTCGTTCCAAGACTTAATTTCGGCTTGAAATCCCAATAAATACAAGGAATTCAGCTTTTTGGTGCAATGTGGAAAAATAAATTGTCCTGATTTTTGCAGCTAGTAGAATATTATTACTTTTGTTATGTTACTTTATAGTAACATGTAGAAACACTATATATGATTTGGAAGGCATTATCCGATCCAACACGGAGGACGATACTGGATTTGCTGAAAAAAGCTCCACAGACAACAGGCGAAATAAGTAGTCAGTTTGCGCACCTCTCACGCTTTGCGATCATGAAACACTTGACTGTCCTGGAGAAGGCCAACCTAATCACATCACGTAAGGAAGGGAAGTTTCGCTGGAATTACATCAATGTTAAACCTTTTCGGGATACCTATGACAAGTGGGTGAGTAACCTGGTAAAATTGCAATATTTTGCTGGGCGTACAATCGAAACTATGGGTAATTTGGAAAAGCAACTCCAATCGATAACCGTCAATGTGGATTTGCAAATCGATGCAAGTCCGGTCAAGGTGTGGAAAGCACTAACTGAACAAACGTCGGATTGGTGGCTGGAAGAGTTTTTTACCAATCTCAAAACAAAAGAAATTCTAATAGAAACAAAACTTGGTGGCTTGATGTATGAGAACACCGGAGAAGGAGAGGGCTTCGTATGGGCCAATGTTGTAGGGATCGACATACCTCATTCTATCCAGCTCAAAGGACTTCTGACGCCGGCTTTCGGTGGGCCGGCCATTTCCTTTCTTCGCATCGAACTGCGGGCAGTTGAAAAGGCGACCCGCTTGCGGCTGAGCGATGATGTGTTTGGTGACATCAGCCCCGATTTGCCCATGTTGCTGGAAGTCAGATGGCGTCGTTTATTGGAAGATGGGCTGAAACGCTTCGTAGAACAAAAGAGATAATAACAAAAAAAATACAATTCATATAAATCCTTTATTCATTTTGGCTTCTTCCTATCGGAGAGGCCATTTTTGTGCCTCAACGTAAACGAGAATCTACAATTGTATTGTTTTAGGGCGCAGTGTACATTGTTAAAGTGTATTACACTGGCAATTAATTGCTTAAGTATAAATGAGTGTTTGACTGGTAAAAAACATTAATAAGAAAAATACCAAATATTTAGTATTGTTTTTATGGATGATCCTTGTTAATTTTGTAGCTCTTAGGTAAAAAAACGCCCCGGTTTTAAAGCAGCTCTCTAATTTCCTACATTCTATTTTGAAGAATCCCTATGAACAACCTGTACTAGTATGGAGCGAATTTTTTACATTCTGATGGTATTCACGGTTTTGTTTAGTGCTTGTCGGGAAGACAAGCTTGATAATCCACTGGATCATCGGCTCAGAGCGGCCATCCAAGATGCTGCGCCTGACGGAAGTCTCGAACACTTTGTCTTGCCTGATAGAGACGATTACGATAACATTCCTCAAGACCCACACAATCCCTTAAATGCCGAAAAGGTGCATTTGGGGCAGATGCTTTTCTTTGAGACGGGGCTGGCGCTTTCTCCCATGCACGATTTTGGGAAGGAATCCTTCTCTTGCGGAACTTGCCACATTCCTTCTGCAGGTTTTGTTCCTGGTTCCAAGCAAGGAATTGCAGATGGCGGCATTGGCTTCGGATTGAATGGTGAGAGCCGTACCATGGTGAATATATACGATGAGTCAGAGTTGGACGTCCAAGGCGCTCGTCCGATCAGCTTGATAAATGTGGCGACGGTTGTGAACACCAGCTGGAATGGCCAATTTGGTTCTGATGGGGCCAATGAGGGTACCGAGGATGTATGGGACAATAATGAGGCAACAAAAATTAATAAGCTGGGCTTTGCTGGCTTAGAAAGTCAAAATATTGAAGGCTTGCACGTTCATCGAATGATCGTTGACAAAGCTGTTGCAGACCTTTATGGGTACACAGAACACTTTGACGAATGCTTCCCTGAATTCGATGAAGAAGAACGCTATTCAGACGTTACCGGAAGTTTTGCCATCTCTGCCTACCTACGAACGCTGTTGTCAACAGAAGCACCTTTCCAAAAGTGGTTGGAAGGAAATGAAAATGCCATGTCCGATCAGCAGAAAAGAGGGGCTTTACTCTTTTTTACCAAGGCCAATTGCTATCAGTGCCACAATGGTAAGTCTCTGAATAATCCATCTCAGTTTTATGCCATTGGCGTGAAAGACCTCTATGAGGCAGGTGCCTTTCAAACCGACATCAACGACCGCAGAAACCTTGGACGGGGTGGCTTCACAGGCAAGCAAGAAGATTTGTACAAATTCAAAGTACCTCAACTATACAACCTGAAACGGGCCGGATTTTACTTCCACGGTAGTAGCAAAGAGTCTTTGCGCGAGGTGGTAGAATACTTCAACGTCGGCCTATCGGAAAATACCAATGTCCCCGATGATCAAATCGCCAGACAATTCAAGCCTTTGAATATGACGGAAGAGGAGATCGACGATTTGGTAGAGTTTCTCGAAAACGGATTGTACGATGAAACCATTCAGGATTACATGCCAAAAGAGATACTCTCCGGCAACTGTTTCCCGAACAACGATCCATTCTCCAAAAACGATCTAGGCTGCGAATAAGCGCTTCCTTCTAATCCTTCTGTGATGAGGGGATTTTCGATTCCCAAAGGTATAAGAACAGGGGAAAGCTAAAGGCTAGGCCGAACATGGCTGTCAATAACCAAATGAGCCAAAGTCGCTGGATGTTGTGCCTTTGAGCTTCCAGGTACGACCATAGAAAGAAAATCAAGACAACGACAATTAAGTCCGTAGAAAAGGTGGCGGCAATGTCGTTGGCAAACATTTGCTGGATGGAAACAATGGGGTTTCTCCACAACAGCCAATTGCCTGTTTCCATCGATACCTTTGCAACGAAGATATTGGGCAGCACAAAGCCTGCTACCGAACAAAAAAGCCATACTTTTTTCATCTTTTTTATCGCCAATTTATGTTGGGAAGGGGCTTCTTTTCCTTGACTTTCGGTAAGAAATTACCATTACTTACGGCTTTTTTTCAGTGTGCGTCTCTTGATGCGGCTCAAGGACTCGGCGCTGACGCCCAAAAAGGAGGCAATTAGGTATTGAGGGATGCGTCTGATGAGCTCCGGATGGTTTTCCCGAAAGGCTAGATAGCGTTGTTCCGGATTCATCGTTATGAAAAGGGTCAGGATGTTTTGGTAAGTTATCAGTTCTTCTTCCATAATGATCCGAGCCAGCATGTCAAACTTTTGGGAGAAGTTCAGCAACTGGGAAGTACTTTCCTGGCTGATGACAACCAGGGTACAGTCTTCTATGCACTCCAGATTATGCTTTGCAGGTTTTTGGTGTACAAAGCTTTCAAAAGAGCTGATGAACTGTCCTTCAGTATAAAAGAAAGTTGTCTTTTCTTCGCCATCCACTACATAATACAATCGAACGCAACCTTGGAGATTGAAGTAGAATGCCTTGGAAATGTTTCCCTCTGTCAGCAGTTGCTCTCCTTTTTTGTAGGTATTCACAAGCAGGCATTGCCGGATGATTCCCTCTTCCTCCTCCGTCAGCTTTTGGTAATTACTGAGGTATTCGATAAAGCGTTCGATCATGGTAGCGCATTTTCAGACTTTGCTCAAAAATAGCAAATTTGCTTCGTTCCAAGGCGGCATCTTTAGCATGAGGCGGTGGGCTCGGCTCTATTGCTTACCTTTGCCAAAAAATCAGGAAAATGCTTAAAATTGGTGTGCTTGGGGTAGGGCATTTAGGCAAAATTCATGTCAAATGCATCCGAGAATTGCCTCATTACGACTTGGTCGGCTTTTACGATCCAGATGTCGCAAAAGCTCGGGCGATTACAGAGCAGTATGGCCTCCATTGCTTTGAGAGTGCAGAGGCACTCCTAGAGGCTGTGGATGTTGTAGATATTGTCACGCCGACCCTCACCCATTTTGAATTGGCAAAGGCTGCGATTGCCAAGGGAAAGCATTTATTCATCGAAAAACCGCTGACGGATACCCGCGCCCAGGCTGTCCAGCTGTTGGAGTTGGCTCGGCAATCGCCGAAACTAAAAATACAAGTAGGGCATGTCGAACGCTTCAATCCCGCCATGCAAGCCCTTGAAAATGAGGAGGTCGATCCAATGTTCATCGAAGCGCACCGCCTGGCCGTTTTCAATCCGCGGGGGACGGACGTTTCGGTTGTACTCGATTTGATGATCCACGATTTAGACATTGTTTTGCACTTGGTCAAATCCCCCATTCGCTACATCAGTGCCAGTGGGGTAGCAGTAGTCAGCGATCAGCCCGATATATGCAATGCTCGCTTGGAATTTGAAAATGGCTGTGTGGCAAACCTGACGGCCAGCCGCATGTCCATCAAGCAAATGCGCAAGTTGCGCCTCTTCCAGCGCGATGCTTACATCAGTCTTGATTTTATGAATAAGCAAGCCCAGCTCATCCGACTACACGATAGCCCCCAAAGCGAAGACAGCCAGATGGAGTTGCACACCTCCAACGGTATCAAATACCTAGACATTTCCATGCCTCCGGTGCAGGCGGTCAATGCCATTCAGTTAGAATTACAAAAGCTGGCCGAAAGCATTGTGGCAGATCAACCGACGGCCATCGGCTTGGAAGATGGCTACAAGGCATTGGATGTTGCTCATCGAATATTGGAGGAAGTAAATAGAAGACTTCGAGAAACTTCTCTGTCATGAAGTCCATCCTTCTGTGTTTGTGCTTATGCTGGTTGGTTGGTCATCAGAGCTTGGCACAGGTGGAAAAGACCAATCCCAAATGGGCGGCAGCCATTGGCAGTAGCCTATCTTGGTCGGGCATCGATTTGAGCGTCCGTTTTGTTTGGTGCGAAAGCAGGCAAAATGTATTTTACATCGGACCGAGGTTGTTGTTGACCAACAGCTACCTGCCATTGGAAGGACCTTGGGGGCTTGTGGTGGGTTACAGGCGGAATGTGCTACATTCGAAACGATTGACCTCCTTTGTGCAGGCTGATTACAAAGCCGTCTTTTCAGCGCCCTATGATCCGGCGAACCTCGGCGGCGATTTTCTCAACAGCATACACGAATGGCATGTGTCCTATGGTTTGGAGTATTCGCTGGGGAGGCATTGGAGTGTCGGCAGTACCTTTGGTGGTGGTTTTTACCTGGAACGACTAACGGATTTGTTGGAACAAAAACAAAATAGCTTTACAGGCTACAGCAGCCAAATTCAATTGTTTGTCCATTATTTTTTTGGAAAATGAGGTCCTTTCAAACCAACATAGCAGGGAGTAATCGACTCTTTTGGGCAGTGCATAGTAGCTTGCTGTTGCTATTGGTCTGGGGCTGTCAAAAGGTAGAGCCAGAACTGGCGAAGACTTTGGATGGCACGCGCATTCAGATTTTGGGACATGCAGGCACTGGCTTTCCAGCTACATCCAACCGACCGCCCATCAACTCTAGGGAAAGCATCCTGAAAGCCATAGAGGGCTGGAATGCCGATGGTGTCGAGATGGATGTGCAGATGAGCGAAGACAGCACTTTGTGGTTGTACCACGACGGTACTTTAGCTACCCAAACCAATTGTCAGGGATGTGTATACCTCAAGTCATCGGAGGCACTGAAAGCATGTCGCTATCGCAATGTCAATGGGGTGAACGTTGGCGAAAATGAACGTTTGATTCCTCTACAGGAAATCATCGATCGATTTGCGCAGCGAAAGCAGCGGCCCTTTCTTTATTTAGACATCAAAGACCCGTTCAATTGCCCATTGGAAGAAGCACCAGCCCTTTACTTTTCGAGAATGGCGAGGGCGCTAAATAGGCTTGTCTTACGTTACAATGATGAAGCAAAAGTCCTTATTGAGACCAGTAATTCCTTACTGATGGCGTCTCTGTCCAAGTTGGCTCCTGGGATCAAAATAATTTATAGGGGGCAGCCAGGCGACAATATTGAGGCTTTGCTGGCAAACTACAACCTTTATGGTTTGGGTTTCAATTATGACAGGGTGAGTCGAGAGCAAATAATTGAGTGGCATGATCGGGGACTCAAGCTTGTTTTGTGGGATGTAAGAATACGAAAAGCGGCAGTGGAGGCAGCAGAAAAATCACCAGATTTCATAATTACCGATAATATTCCCCTGCTACAGGCAGTTATTCGTTAATTTTGCCTTGCCCGATTTTCTTTTATTCAATTTTGAAAGAAAATAATGATATCGATGAAGCAAAGATTTATTCTATTTTTATCAATGACCTTACTGTGGACGGCCTGTGATATCATCAATCCGGATGAACCCATTCCGGCCTATCTGGATATTCAGCCCTTTAGCTTTACAGCGGGTTTTGGACGTGGAACCGATAGCCATCAGATAACAGATGCCTGGGTATACATCAATGATACGTACCACGGGACCTTCACCCTGCCCACCACCATCCCGATCATCAGTGAAGGAGAAACAAAAATTACGATATTTCCTGGGATCAAAGACAATGGAAACTCTTCAACCCCAGACATATATACCTTGTATCAAATATACGAGACTACATTGGACTTTCAACCCAATGAGACTTTCACCATCCGACCTTCCACAACTTACGATGACAATGTCATTCTACCCATTGTGGAGGATTTTGAAACAGGTGGAAATGCATTGAATGCCGACTTGGACGAAAATCCCGCTACGATCGTTCGAACCACTTCGACTGAGGTATTTGAAGGCCAACGTTCTGGTTGGATTCAGCTGACTCGCCAGGACTCCTTCATTGTTGCAGGAACTGCTCCTCGAACTGATTTTCCGCGGCAAAATGCAACAGCCTATATGGAGTTGAACTACAAATCGGATGTGGCAATGGCCATTTCCTTGATTGGTCTGGATCAAGCATCACAGATCAATTTTCAATCGGAATTTACCCGGATCATCAATGCAAAGTCTAGTTGGAACAAAATCTACCTAAATTTCACGCAAGCCTTCAGAGACATGGAAGTACAAGGGGATGTGGATGCTTACCAAGTGATGGTTCGTACAGGCATCCCGTTTGAGAATGGCGAACTGAGTCGTGAAGAAGCCGATATTTTTCTAGATAACATGAAGATTGTTCACTTTTAGCAAGGGCCTTTATTCTACCAAAGCGAGAAAAAGACATTTGACCCGAACAGAAAGTTGACTGCCCGTACATGAAACGACAACGGAGAACCCACACACTAATTTATCGCATGGCCGACTTCCTGATGGCTATGTTGGCTTGGGCTTGTTTCTTTCTCTACCGCAAAGAGATCGAAGGGGTTGAAATCAACTGGCAGGTCTTGGAAGATCGCAACTTCTGGTATGGGATTGTTGTCATTCCAACGTGTTGGGTGCTGCTGTATGCCATCTTTGATAAGTACCGAGACATTTACCGCCTTTCTCGAATGGCAACCCTGGCGCGCACCTTTTTCCTATCTTTTTTAGGTGTTCTCATCCTTTTTTTCACCCTAGTTCTGGATGACTTTGTCAAAGATTACCGAACCTATTACGGTTCCTTCTTCTTCCTGTTCAGCCACCATTTTCTCTTTACAGCTTTCACGCGCATGCTCATACTCACCTTAGCCAGCCGAAAGCTGAAATCGGGAGAGATCGCCTACAATACCCTCATCATAGGTGGCAATCAAAAGGCGCTGGAACTTTATCGGGAGGTGAGCAGCAGGAAGAAAAAGATTGGCAATCACTTTGTGGGCTTCGTTCGAGTCAATGGCCATCCGGTCAGTGAGTTGTCGATTCTGCTGCCAGAGTTGGGCAAGGTGCAGCGTCTGTCGAGCATTGTTGCCGAACACGAAATAGAAGAAGTCATCATTGCCATAGAAACTTCCGAGCACAATCGCCTACGGGAGATCCTCAATATCTTATTTGACTTCGATCAAGTCTTGATCAAAGTTATCCCAGACATGTACGACATCATGCTGGGAACTGTGAAGATGAATCAGGTTTTTGGAGCCGTTTTGATAGAGATTCGACAGGACTTGATGCCGAATTGGCAGCGTTTGGTCAAGCGCATCATCGATGTTGTAACAAGTACCATCCTGCTGATTTTGTTATCGCCCTTTTTGATTTATGTGATGATACGGGTGCGACTGTCCTCCAACGGTCCCATCTTTTTTAAGCAGGAACGCATCGGCATAAATGGCAATCCCTTTTTCATCTACAAGTTTCGTTCGATGTTTGTTGATGCAGAAGCCAATGGCCCTCAGTTGTCGTCGGATACCGATCCTCGCATTACGGATTGGGGGCGTGTCATGCGCAAATGGCGTTTGGATGAGCTGCCACAGTTTTGGAATGTCCTCAAGGGCGATATGTCGCTGGTCGGTCCGCGGCCGGAGCGCAAATTTTACATCGATCAAATCGTAGCCCAGGCACCTCACTATAAGCACCTACTCAAGGTTCGTCCGGGCATTACCTCCTGGGGACAAGTAAAGTATGGTTATGCCTCCAATGTAGGGGAGATGCTGCAGCGTCTTAAGTTCGATATTTTATACATCGAAAACATGTCCTTGGCCCTCGACTTCAAAATCCTTTTCTATACCCTATTGGTCCTGCTGCAAGGGAAGGGAAAGTAGTGCGGCATGAGTTGGCAGCACAAAATCCTCTGGCTTCATGCTGTCCAACAACTTCGACCGGCTGAGCAGGGATAAGTAATCCTCCTCGATTCCACTGATCCCATAATAAGCAATTAAGCCCATCTCTACTTTGCTGAGTACAGACTGGAGTACACCAATGTAGAAAGTTTGCTCCATTTCCTCATCGAGGATGTACCGAATGATGAAGCCAACGGTTTTCATGTACACTTCCAGCATGGGGTAGCGGCGTTGGAAAAAATTCTTGCTATATGCCTGAATGTCGGCCTTGGCGTTGGATTGATGCTCTTTGCGAAAGGTGTAGCGAAAAATCTCTTTGTATAAAAAAGCGATGGCTTCCCGTCCGTTTTGTTCTTCTGGCTGCTCTGAGTAACTGGCCAAAGTGACCTTGATGTTTTGAGTATTTTCAAAATGGATTCGAAGAATTTCAAAGAAATTTTGCTTGCGGTGCTGAAGAGCATTGTTCTGCAGTTTGGGCAGTTGTTCCTTGTGGGTGGAGTCACCAGCTTCGATGCGGTCGATGAGGGAGAGTAGAGCACGTCGGATTTTATTCAACCCCAATTCGATTTGTTCGTAGCCCAATGTACCCTGGTTGACGACGATGTTGAGGTCGTTGTACTGACTTTTGAGCTGGATGAGGTCATTTCGTAAGGGCGAGGCAGGCGTGATGAACTCTTCGGCAGCTTTTAAGCCGTAGTTGATGCCAAGAGCCAGGCGTTCTTTGAGCTTGGATTTGATTTGTGGGATGTCCATGGTCAAAAATACTGCATTTGGGGGAGGAAAGAAAGAGTGCTGCGTGTGTTTATTGTTTTAGGGTTGGATGGATGGTCTTCGGAGGGTGGGAGCCCGCCCTCTAGGTGACCCCTAAAGCCACCTCCTTTTTGGAGCCATACCTAAGCAAAGCTCCGCCAACCCAAACCTGGGCAAATGCGCCCAAAAGTAGGAATACCGATCGGTCGGATGGGACAACGCGCCAGCCCATTGTTCGACTTTTGACTATAATAGGACACGGCACCCCCCGAAATTCCATAAAAATTTGAGGACTATTTTTAGTTGATGGTTTTTTAAATGTATTTAGTGGCGGGTATAGTATTGATTAGTAATACTTTACATATTACTTAGTGTGAAAATAAAAATGTGTTTTTTGAAGTGATTTGATATCGTAATTATTTTAAAGTGTATGGATTTTTAGCGTCTAAAATACTTCATACCACTTGCGAATGCGCTTTTTCTCCAAGACGGTATAATTTATTAAGTGCGCATCCATACCTTCCAAAATTTCTTCTGGCCAATCGCTACCAGGGGTGTTGAAGTCGATCAAAACGGACCGACTGGCGTTGCCACGAATCAATAGGTCGCAGAGCAATGCCAGCGCACCTTTTTCAGCACCTTCTGGCGATTGACTGGGAAATAGACTCATCAGTCGTCCATGGCTGTGGATGAAAAAACTAGTTGCCAATAGATTGCCTTTACCGTCTTCCACCCCCGTAGCAAATCCCCAACCCCTATGAAGCGCATTGTACATGATGCGCAGGCCGGCATGGTAGCGTTGGTCCAATCCCTGGTATTGTTTGGTTTGCAGACGATAAAAATCGGCTAGCTTTTCAGGCTTAACACTAGAGGAGGTGACCAGACGGTGGTCGCTAGCCCTCTTGAGCAGGCCGTTGAAGGCTTCGCTGTATTGTCCAGATATTTTCTCGTAATTGGAGCCAAGTACTAGAATGCTATTGGTAATTTGATTGGGCGTAAAATCAATGTCTGATGGTGGATGCGTTCCGGTGTTGAGTGCAATGAGGCGGTCTTCATAACTGGTAGGGATCGCATCCAAAAAGGCTTTTATACGGAATGGCGATAAGACATTAACGGAATAAATACCTGCAGAGCGAACCAGCGGTGGGAGATACAGAGATTGGCGACCGCGTTTATCTTGTCGATGGATCAGTGGCATGACGGATTCATAGTCGTTTTCCACTAAGGCATCCCATTCCTTTGCAGTATTTCTCAAATACCATTCATAGCCAAAGATATTACCGTTGGTAGCATAATGCACACAGCTGTTCCACTTGGTCTTATCGATGTCTTCTCCCTTGACGAGGCGTATATCCATGTTTGAACTTTTCGAATGAGTAGAAAGGCCAGTAACTCAATACCTGTCTAGCCATAATTTCAACAGCTGGATACCTTATTGGTTGCAGGAGAAGGTCTTCTTTGGTTGTTGGTCTACAATTGCAGTCTTTTGTATGCCCTCAAACGTTGCGGGTACCACACAAATTGAATGAAGTTGAATTCTAGGTGCTTTAGGCTAAGTTTCTTGGATTGCTGTTCGATCTCCAGAAAAGGGTAATACCTCAGATTCGTTCTCAATACCCACCAGTCTCCTTTTTCGCTGGGGCGGATGTCCCAACCAAACAAAATGGCTGGTGAAAGCTTATTTTCTGAAAATTCATCGATTGTTACATCCTGCTCTGCTTCTGAAAATTGCAGATTTTCATAGCCCAAGCCCATGCCAACGTAAGGGGCAAATCCGTGGTAATCTCCGACAAATTTGTACACTTCTGCGATGATGCTATTTCGGCTTATTTGCTGGCGAAAGCCAAAAGCACTCCGTTCTTGCTTCATGGGTCGATAAGACAAGGAGGTGACCAAGTCGATTTTTGAAAAATGATAGCCTACCACGAGGTCAGGGAATACGGTCGGGAAGGATTTATCGTCTAAGTATGGATATAGCTCGGTTACGTAGCTCGACGAGGTGGTCGGAAAAGCTGCAGAAAAACCTGCGCCTACAAAAAAGCCGTTTCTGTTGGAGGCTGAAAAGGAGCGATTGGCTGCTTTATTGAGGTCAGTATTGGCTGGCGCTGTTGTTTCGATGGCGAAATTGAAGCCTATTTGGAAAAGGTGTTCTGGGAAATGGTCACGAGCTGTGACCGTCTTGGAAAGGTAGTTTGTAAATGAGCTGTTCACTACTCTGCCATAGTCTAAGGTTAGATACAGCTTTTTGAGCTGAATGCCTAGACCAATATCAAAAACTGATTTGACTCGTGTAAACTTGAACGATTGATTGGTCCCATCTTTTTGCTTGTACCTAAAGGGCGAAAATCTATAACCTACATAGGGTCTAATGGTCTGTTCTTTGGTTGGAAAGGGATATATCCTCAGCCCTGTAAAGGTCCCTAGGCGGATGCTGTTGTCAATCTCGTCTTCCCCAAACTTTATATCTATGGTGCTGATGGAAATAAAAAAGTCGGCATGACCCCAAAAGTGGGTGGCTCCCAGATTGATGGAAGGTGTCAAAAAGCCGCTGCGTTCAAAGGACTGAACTTCTCCTTGTTCGTTTAAAAGGCTTCTATTGGAAAGGCTTGGGACTATAAAGTTGCTGATGCCAAAATAAGATTTAGCAAATTGATGTCGCCGCTCCCAATCTTGTGCACAAAGATTGGACGCCAGAATCAGCAACAGACTTGAGTATAGAAATTTTTTCACTTGCCTAGATTTTGATTGAAACATCTTTTGATGTAACAGATGGATGGCCAGGCTGTTGAAAATCAATGGCAGGTTAGCGATAAGGAGGTCCCGACACCCAACCAACAATGGATTGGCGCTTGCCTTTGGTGATGGGCGTAACCCGATGCATGATGAACGAAGGAAAGATTACGACTGTACCCATTTCTCTGGGAGCCTTAACGGTCTTGTTGTTGATCTGAAATTCCAGATCGCCACCCTCATAAGTGGATGGATCGGATAATTGTACGGTCAGACTCAATTTGCGGTTGGAGGAGGGGCCGGTACCAAAATCGAGGTGCCAGTCAAAAAAGTCGCCGGCTCCGTATTGGGCCAATTGCAGGGGCTCGTAAATGCCGTGGACATCAAAGTGGTAAAACTGGCTGTTGCACTGCAAGATGGCAGCAGTCATGCGTTCGAATATCCAGTCGTGTTCTGGCCCGGGGTCTATTCCTATAACAGAGGATTGGCGCAGCGCATCATTGAAGGCCGCTCCACCTTCCAGAGCAGCCTTCTCGCTTTGTCGATCCTGCCAAAGCTTGCGAATAGAAGCCAACTCATGTGGCAAGAAAACGTTGCTGAAGTATACAAACTCAACAAAGTTTTGCAAGTATGGCAACTGAAAAGGGTAGTGGGCCATAAGAGGGCTTATTGGCAAATAACATCCACTAGACAGCGCTGGCTGCACTGACGTACATTGGGAAATTACTCATGTACTGGTTGATTTCCTGTCTGGTTTGTCCGATGATGGTTTCGTTGTCGATATTGGTGATGATCGCATCGATCCAGTCGATGACCTTCAGGCAATCTTCCTCCTGAAATCCACGAGTGGTAATAGCTGCTGAGCCGATGCGTATACCCGAGGTGACAAAAGGGGATTGGGTATCGAATGGTACCATATTTTTGTTGACTGTCAAGTCTGCCTTTACAAGTGCTTTTTCCGCCTCTTTGCCCGTAACGCCTTTGGAACGCAGATCAATCAGCATCAGGTGGTTGTCTGTGCCACCGGAAATGACCTTGTAGCCGCGGGCTACCAATGCATCTGCCATGACTTTAGCATTGCGAATTACCTGCTGGCCATAGGCTTTGAAAGAGGGCTGAAGGGCTTCGTGGAATGCTACGGCTTTGGCAGCAATCACATGCTCCAAAGGACCTCCTTGCATACCTGGAAAAACACCACTATTGAGTATGGCGGACATTTTTATGGGGTTGCCTTTCCTTGTTTTGCGCCCCCACGGATTGTCGAAGTTTTCGCCCATCATAATGATACCACCGCGCGGTCCACGCAAGGTCTTGTGAGTGGTAGAAGTGACGATGTGGCAATGTGGCATAGGATCGTTGAGCAATCTGGCAGCCACCAAGCCGGATGGGTGAGCAATATCGGCGAGCAGTAAGGCTCCTACTTTATCAGCAATAGCTCTAAAACGAGCATAGTCCCAATCGCGAGAGTACGCCGAAGCGCCACAAATGATCAATTTGGGCTGCTCTTTCAAGGCAATGGCTTCCACCTTATCCATATCAATCAAGCCCGTATCTTCTTCTACACCGTAAAAACTTGGCTTAAAGTGTTTGCCGGAGAAATTGACAGGAGAACCATGCGAGAGATGCCCGCCATGGGACAGATCGAAGCCCAAAATCTTATCGCCAGGTTCCAGAATGGCTAAGAAGACGGC
>JBCCSZ010000148.1:0-18123 GCA_039199225.1 Bacteroidota bacterium | reverse complement strand
TACTTATTTTTATGGTAATCTTGTGCATGTGACATGTGACAACCCACAAAATAACATAGTACCTGGGAATAATGTGAAAAACATCAGGCAAGAAATGAAAATGAGTATGATGAGGAAAAGCTTCAGACAGATAAATACGTTTCCCTTGCTGTATTGAGAGACATTTTTACAGAATTTAGAAAACCTGGAGATCATACTTTGGAATACTATAAAAGTAGTTGCCATAAATGTGAACTTAACAAGAATAAGACAGTCCACATTTTCGAGGGTACTATCTCTAAAGAACACTTTGGATTTATTCCAGTTGAAGAAGGAAATCCACATATGGGAATACATTTTTGCTTTGGTTTTACTGACCGAAATGGACTAGAAGCTGACAACTACTACCATTTCATGTTTCTAGCTGCTAAAAAAATGGCAGAATTTAAAAAGAGGGGAATATCATCATAAATTACTACAGCAATTAAGAATATTAATAAAATCAAAAATAAAGCAAATGGCTCAAATTGTATATCAAATTAAAATATTACTTGAAGGCTCTAAGCCTCCAATATGGAGACGAATAGAGATGAATCCTGAGACAACTCTATCAGATTTTCATAAAATAATTCAGACATCAATGGGGTGGATGAATGGACATCTACACCACTTTATAGTAGATGGTGAATTTTACAACCCTCCAAGTGAATGGGACGAATTTGGAAATGATTATACTGGAATTAAAGTAAAGGATATTTTAGTCGAAGAAGGGCAAAACATAAGGTATGAATACGATTTTGGTGATTCTTGGCTACATCAAATTAAGCTCGAAAAAATTAAGAAAAAAGGTGAAAAAGTAAGTTATCCCAGATGCATAAAAGGAAAAAGAGCCTGTCCACCAGAAGATTGTGGAGGAATTTGGGGGTATATGGAGTTGGTACAGATAATGAAAAACAAAAAACATGAATCTTATGAAGATATGTATGAATGGCTCGGTAGAGAATTAACACCAGAACACTTTGAGATAGAAAGAGTTAATGATAAATTACTGAAAAAAATTATGGGGTATTTGAATATGAATAGCTATTGAACATCAAGATAAACGAAATACCCATAAAAGATAATAAAAGCTAGGTCGGCCCTGACTACCAAAAGGCAGATCATGTCAACTATAGCTGTAGGACTCCATCAAGCAAACAACAAATCATATGACAGCAAAAGACTTTTTGGAAAAATACTTAGAATACAAAACTTTCTGGTGTTTCCATCACAGCAAAAATAGCAAACCAGCAAAAATTAGATTGAAAAGGTTAAACTCACTGCTAAAAGCATTCGAAATTTCAAAAGAGAATATAAATCCATCCGTCAACTTAAAATATTCTGTTACCGGAAAATCTAAGGAATGGAGCAGAGCAGAAAAGCTTAGCAAATTAAACAACTTAGAGTATTTTGAGGAAGGTGAGTTTTTGAATGATAGAGAAAAAGTTGATAACAAACAACACACACCACTACCATACACACCTGTCAGCACAGAAATTTAGCAGCTATCAACAGAGTAAAAAAAACAATATAAATCAGTATTCAGAATGAGCAAAAAGTCAATCTATACGTTAATAGTAGTAAGCGTGATCAACATAAACGCACTGATTGCCCAAACAAACAAAATCTTGCTAAGGACTGATTTTACTGGACAGGTGACAGAAGGAGCCATAGACAGTCTCATAAGCGAAATAAAGAAAGGAAAAGAAATCAGAATTGGGTGGCAGTTAGATTTCGACGACGACGGTCATCCGGATATAGAGCATTGGGTAGACGCAAACTTTATCAGCATTCTCAATGGTCATGTATTCAATCAAATTACACCCATTTACAGGCAAATACCCAAAAGAGCATTACCACAAATAAACATCACCCAATCCAATACCCAATGGACTGGGATCATAGGAACAAATGGCAAGCTGATTAGCAGGTACATAATTCCTGATTTACACCTCATCAAAGAAGAGGCTGTGAGAGAAAAGCTGGAAAAAAGAACGAAGGTCAAAGAAAGACTTGTGGCAACAATTTGGGCCATCAAATAATTCAAGTTACTCCAGCATGTCAACTATTCGAAGCTGCTGGCAACAACACATAAAAGCATAACCCAAACCAATGGCAACCTAACCCCCAAAAAAGAAAAAAATGAAAAACAAATGCCTCCTATTGATGGCAATGATCCTTCTCAGCTGTCAAACCCAAAAGAAAATTGTGGACAAACAGATTTACAAAAGTAAAGAGGACTTGATCTCTTACTCCGTCAAAGGGAAAGGGGAAACGATTGTCTTTATTCATGCAGGTGGTCTGGATAAGAATATGTGGAAAGGCCAAATGAAGACCTTTAGTAAATACGCAAAAGTCATTGCCTATGACCTCAGAGGACATGGACAGTCCAAAAACAGTAGAAACCTTGATTATGAAATTGACGACTTGATCTCAATTTTAGAGGAAGAGAAAATCGACTCAAAAATAAATCTGGTGGGCTGCTCGCTCGGTGCCATTGTTGCGCTTGACTTTGCACTGGCTTATCCTGACCGACTGGAAAAACTTGTGCTGTCATCTCCTGGCTTGATAGGATTCCAGGAGAAAAACAAAGAATTCCTACAGCAGATCGGCACTTACGTCAAGGCAATTCAAGCAAATGATCAAGAAGGGATGCTGATGGAACTAAAAAAGATGAACGCCATTGGAAAGGAGCAGAGAAGTATCGAAACAAAAATCGATAAGTACGTAGAAGATCAATTGAAGAAATTTATAGAAAGTGGCAATCACTTGAGGGTTCCCAAATTCAAAGAATTGGCACCGCTGAATAAAGTTGATGATTTGGAGGTGGAAACCCTAATTTTGTATGGCGCGCTGGATTTCGATTACATCAAAGAGAATGCACAAAAACTCAAGGAAGAAATAAATAATTCTGAGCTCTTTGAAATTTATAAGGCAGCCCACTTACTCAATCTGGAAAATGAAGAATCCTTTAACGAAAAGCTTTTAAAGTTCCTAAGCTTAAATTAAATGATCCAAACGGCGATGCCCGCCGAACGAGACAAGCAAATATATTACAAGGCGAATGGCCTACTTTCTGTGTACTTACAAATAAGGGTAGATGTCAACAATGGCACACAGCATTCATGGCTGGTCGAACGTTCTGGGAGTGCCTAGCCCTCGGTTTTTCGGAAACTGTAAAAGCTACCTAAAATCACAAATAAAATGAATCTCCGATACTGCATACTAGCATTACTGTCACTCCTAGTCAGTTGTCAGTCAAATAGTCAAAATAGGATTAGGATCAATATTCCCACTGCCGAGACAGAGGCAGCCTACATTTGGCGAACCGTTCAGGACATCCGGTTCTTTGAAGAACACAACTACCAAGTCAGCCTGCCTAGTGGCCAACTGATGGACACACTAAAACAAAAAGCTAAATCAGGCAGTTTAAACAATGGAGATTACGAAAACCTAGAGCAATTTGTCAAGGACAGCATTTACAACAAAGCAGATTACCAACAAGGGTACAAAAAAATAGAAAACGAGCTGGCATTGATCAACAAGATGATCAACCAAATAGATAAGTCGCGTTTTGATTGGCATTTCAAAGAATTTAAAACCTATTCCGTCAATCTGACTTTGTATGGACCCGGTGGCAGCTACAATCCAGATGAAGGTTCAATATTGATTTACACGACGACCGATGGACGATTCAAAAACTACGACAACCCGGCCAATACCATTATCCATGAAATCATTCACATTGGCATAGAAGAGGCCATCATTTCGCAGTATGCGGTGCCGCATCCACTCAAGGAACGAATCGTGGACACCATTGTATCGCTCTGCTTTGGACAGTACCTCCCCGACTACAGAATACAAAACATGGGAGACCTGCGAATAGACCCCTACCTCAAAGAACTTGCTGACCTAAAGGCTTTAAATCAATCTGTCGAACAAATATTAAGTAAAAACTAAAGTTAACAAACCAATTGGATTGCTAAAGAATAGCTACTAGATGCTATCTGCCTGCCCATCCAGTTTGGAAAAGGAAACCACAAAGTAAATTAAACCATCAAAAGACATATGAACCTGGAAGAACAACTACCAACACTGGTGCGCAATGGCCAATTAGAAAAAGCCATCCAATTGATCGAACAAGACTTGGCTAAATACCAATCCACAGACTTCCCCAAGATGATTGGCAAAGACTTATTACATCAAGTGGAAGCAATGGAAACTTGTTTGGTGTCTTGCATTTCTAAACTTACAAGTGAGATCCACTTGGAAGCTGTCTACCTGGAAATAAACGGCTTTTCCACCAATTACGATTTGTGGTATCTAGATTTATTTGGTTTTGACTTGATCGGTACAATGGATGATTTGGAATGGTTGGCGGATTGGAGCGATGAAAATGCCTTTTTGCAAACTTTTACGATTAAGGGATTGGAAGACATCCAGACAATCTATCAAACACATCACGAAAATGGAATGTACCAATACGACGACCATGGGGACGCAGCAGATACCTGTGACTATGCGATCATCTTGAGGCTGCAACAGTTGGTCAAAGCCGCCGTCCAAAAAGGAAAAGCCAAAAACAGCCAATGGGCTAGTGTACCGATTTTGGTAGGGGCGCACGATTATGAGTTGGTCTATCGAATCAATTGAGATGTACGAAAAAGAATTTTGATTTCAAGTATTCCTAGAAAATCAAAACAATCTAACCCTCAAAATTGGTGATTACAACGACAATCTCAACTTGGTCATCGGTGGCGAAAAGATAGATCTACTCATCGGAAACAATCACAAGTACCTGGAATTCAATCTCAGCAAAAATATTTTTAATTTGCGCTGAAAAGGGACCACCGCAGAAAGTATCATACCTTCTACAACCGGATGATCGTTCCATCGCTACGTATCGTAACAAAGTACTTGAATCGACATGAATTTTGATATTCATAAGTCCATCGAGATTTTAAGCAGAACACCCGACACCCTAGACTCCATGTTAACCGGTCTATCGGAAGACTGGTTGAAAAGCAATGAAGGGATAGATACTTGGAGCCCCTACGACATTGTCGGCCATTTGATCCATGGCGAAAAGACAGATTGGATACCGAGGGCCAAGATCATTTTGTCAGAGGCCGAAGACAAAACCTTCGTACCTTTCGACCGATTTGCTCAGATGAACCTGGCAGAAGAAAAAGACATGGCAACATTACTGGAAGAATTTAGAACTTTGAGGGCGGAAAACATCAAAGAACTACGCGCTTTCAACATGGATGCCGCTACACTCCAAAGAAAAGGAATCCATCCTGAACTGGGCGAAGCCAATTTGAAAGAATTGCTGTCTACCTGGGTGGTTCACGATCTGGGGCATATCGCACAAATTGCCAGGGTGATGGCGAAGCAATACAGTACAGAAGTAGGCCCTTGGAAGCAATACCTGGGCATTTTGAAAAGGTAAAACAAGTTACTGGTAATGGAGAAAATTAAACGAAACGAAAAATGCTTTTTAACTCGATAGATTTTGCCCTCTTTCTACCAATCGTTTTCCTGCTCTATTGGTATGTGGTCAACAATTCTCTAAAGGCACAAAATTTATTGATCGTTGCCGCCAGCTATGTTTTTTACGGTTGGTGGGATTGGCGTTTTTTGGGATTGATTCTCTTCAGCACCCTGGTCGATTTTTCCGTTGGCAAAAAGCTAAAGACCGAAGACAAGCCAGGCAGGCGAAAGGCACTGCTCTACACAAGCATTTTCGTCAATCTGGGCTTCCTGGGCTTCTTCAAATATTACAACTTCTTCCTCGACAACTTCGTCTCGGCCTTCTCCTTCTTCGGCGCAGAAATACAGGTCAACTCCTTGAACATCATCCTACCAGTAGGGATCAGCTTTTACACCTTCCAAACCTTGAGCTACACCATCGACGTTTACAAAAAGAAACTGGAAGCGACAGAAGACTTCATCGCCTTTTCGGCTTTCGTCAGCTTTTTCCCTCAATTGGTCGCCGGTCCCATCGAACGGGCTACCCAACTGCTGCCACAATTTTACAGCAAGCGAAGCTTCAACTACACAAAGGCTGTCGATGGCCTGCGACAAATCCTCTGGGGGCTATTCAAAAAAATAGTCATTGCCGACAACTGTGCGGTATTCGCCAACGATTTTTTCAACAACTCAGCAGATTATTCTGGTAGCACACTGGCACTGGGGGCGCTTTTTTTCACCTTCCAAATTTACGGTGATTTCTCTGGCTATTCAGACATTGCCATCGGCACGTCGCGCCTATTCGGATTTAACCTGATGCAGAATTTCAACTTCCCCTACTTTTCAAGAGATATGGCAGAATTTTGGAGACGTTGGCACATCTCTCTGTCCACTTGGTTTAGGGATTACCTCTACATTCCGCTTGGAGGTAGTCGCGGAGGCACCTGGATGCGGGTCAGAAATACCTTTGCCATCTTCATCGTCAGCGGCTTTTGGCACGGCGCCAATTGGACCTTCATCGTATGGGGTACACTGAATGCTGTCTACTTCCTACCACTGCTGCTCACCAAAAGAAACCGCAACCATTTGGATGTGGTAGCCAAGGGGAGATTGCTGCCGAGTATCAAAGAATTGTTTTCCATCTTACTCACCTTTGCTTTGAGTGTTTTCGCCTGGATATTTTTTAGGGCAGAGAATATGGCCCATGCCTTCGATTACATCGCTGAAATATGTTCAAGCTCTCTGTTGACAACGCCCGACTTCCCCGCCAGATGGAAAGCACTGATGACCATTGCCCTTATCGGAATTTTCATAATGATCGAATGGCTGGGCAGAGAAGGGCAATATGCCATTGAAAAAATTGGCTTAAAATGGCGCGCCCATTATCGTTGGACTTTCTATCTTTCACTTGCTCTACTGGTGCTCTTGTTCAGTGGCTCAAAACAGGAATTCATCTATTTTCAATTTTAATACCCCATGAAAAAGCTACTCCTAAAGACCGCCATATTTTGCTTTGCAGCACTCCTGCTTTTCCTCTTAATTCTGTCGCAAGCAGATGGTCATACCGACCCCTTCTACATCCGATTTACCAGCCCAAAACAAACGCATTTGATGATCGGCACCTCAAGGGCTGCCCAGGGATTACAACCTTCTGTCTTCGACAGCATCCTAAACATCAAAGCTTACAATTATGCCTTCACAGTTGCCCACAGTCCCTATGGCGAGACCTACCTAAACAGCATCAAACAAAAACTGAAAGAAACAACCTCCAATGGACTGTTCATTGTGACGGTCGATCCTTGGAGCATTTCTTCGAAGTTGGAAAAACCAAACGATGCGGAACAGTTCAGAGAATTGGACCTCTGCGTTGGTAAAACCCCGTTTGTAAACCACAAGCCCAATTTCATCTACCTGATTCGCAACCTGAGTGGCGAATATTACAAAATCTTCCTCCAACCAAAATCTGCAACTTTTTTACACGACAACGGCTGGTTGGAAGTTTCTGTCAGCATGGACTCACTGAAAACAATGGCCAGAACCAATGCCAAGGTCGAAGATTATCGAAAAAACCTCCTCCCCTACTACAAGTACTCCTCTTTGCGTTTCGACTACCTCCAACAAACCATCGAATTCCTAAACCAGCACGGAAAAGTCTACCTGGTCCGAATGCCGATCCATCCCGACATAATGGCAATCGAAAATGAATTGATGGCCGATTTCACCAGCAAAATGGAAGAATTGGCCCCCATGACGGAAGGCTATTTCGACATGACTGCCTCCAACAACCAGTATCAATACGTCGACGGCAACCACCTATTTAAAGATTCCGGGAAAATCGTTTCGCGAAAAATTGCTGAATGGATAAAAAGTATTCGCTAAGTTTGAACAACCCTTATGCAAAAACGATATGCTCCTTAAAACCCAGCGCCTCCACATACGCCCCATTCAACTCGAAGATGCCAAGGCCGTATTCGCGTATCGCTCCGATGCCATTGCCAACAAATACCAAAGCTGGGTTCCCCAAAGCCTGGCAGAGGTAACAGCCTTCATCAAGCGCAATCCAACGCAATTCAATCTGCCAAAGACTTGGTTTCAACTGGTCTTGACCCACAAAATAAGCCATGAAATACTGGGAGACATCGGTCTACACTTCATAGACGAGCAAGGCCAACAGGCCGAAATCGGTTGCACCCTAGATAAAAAATTTCAATCCCAAGGTTATGCCACCGAAGCTTTAAAGGCCATCATCGATCATCTGTTTTCCATCCTGAAGAAACACCGAATTACGGCATCGATTGATCCAAACAACACAAAATCCATCCGGCTGATGGAAAGGCTCGGATTCAGAAAGGAAGCCCACCACATCGAAAGCTACTTCTTCAAGGGTGAGTGGACGGATGACCTCATCTATGCTTTGCTGGCTCGGGAGTGGCCCAAGGATCAAAATCCCAATGGCTGAATGCTACCTGTACCAAATCCCACATAGCTGATTTGGATGAGCGACGCATTGTAGAAGTCGTCCATCAAAAATATTTTTTCACTTTCCAGGCAACCTTTCGCCAAAAGGTGGATATAGTTTGTGTCATGACAATCAAATGGCTCGACGGAATTTCAGAAAGCCGTTCAACACCGTCACTCGTAAAGAATTTTTAACTTAAAATCTAAAATCAATAAAATGCAAACTATAAAATTTCTAACCGTATTGGCCATCTTTTCTTTGATGTTGGCTTCTTGTAGCAAGGAGAACTTGACCACCGTAGAGGACAACGTCCCGGATGTAGAGGTCATCGATGAATCATCCAATGGTAAAATCACCCTGAGAGGATCAACCATCACGCTCGGAGAAGTGGCCCTGGCAACTTTCATCATCGATACAACCACCAACGAAGTCAACAACTACAGCTTATCTTTAGAATCTGCCGACTTGGGCGCCACCGGTGCAGTCTTCGCCAGCGCCTGGGGACCTGCCGGAACAGAACTAGAGCTTCAAGAGACCACCTACAACGATGAAGTCGGTATGGCCAGCACCATTTCACAGGCCGGCATCGACGCCTTCGACGCTTGGGTAGCGGCAGGCTCTGACCCCAACACAATGCCAGACCTAGTCTCCTTTATGACACAGTACGACGCTTCTGGGGTCAGCTACACGATCAGCAACATCACAGCAACAACAGCTGATGTGGTCGTTTCAGGTGACATGATCGACGACAGTGGCAACACCGTAACTATTTCAGGTACCTTTACTGCTACTTTATATAATTAATACTGATTATCTATTCTTGTAAAAGAAGAGCTTTGCTTCTCGTGGAAAAGTGGAGCTCTTTTTTCCAATTCGAATCTAAATGAAAATCGTCAGCTTGCGCTTATTCAAAAATAGAGAGAAGAGCCTGGACCAAATCCTTGCGGGATGTCGCAAAGGAGACGCAAGCTGTCAAGAATTGCTTTTCCAAAGATATGCCCCCAAGATCATGACGGTCTGTCGCAGATACGAATATCCAGATTTTGGGGCATCGGACATTTTGCAAGAAAGCTTCCTCCTAATCTTCAAAAACATCTCCCGCTTCGATCCGGACAAAGGCAGCATCGAAGCCTGGATGAAAAAAATTGCGGTCAATACGGCCCTAAAGGTAATCCGCCAGCGGAAACTGAATTTCCTGGATATTGAAAGCCACCACATCCAATTGACAGCCGCCACCGAAAATGCCGTCGAAGAAAGTGCGCTCTCAGAAGAATTCCTCCTAAAACTGATCAAAGAACTGCCAGACGGATACCGGACCATCTTCAACCTCTTCGTGGTCGAAAATTTCTCACACAAGGAAATCGCAGATATGCTGGACATCAGTGTTCAGACCTCAAAGTCGCAACTGTCGAAGGCAAAAAAGATGCTGCGGATGAAAATCCAAATGGCAAAGGCTACTCGAAAAAATAAGAACGTTAGAAACTACTAAGTGTATTTAAAATTCTTTTAAGATGAAAGAAGATATTTTTGACAACATCGGAAAAAGACTAAGCGAATACAGTTCTCCTGTAGACCTGGGTGCGGAATGGCAGGCCATCGTCAACCGACAGAAAAAAGCGCAGAGAAGGAGAAGAAATGTGCTCTTACTACTTTTCCTCCTGCTCGCAATTGTATCTTCATCTGTCTATTTGTATCGCAGCCAGTCTGCAACTGTAGCCCCCAAAGCATCCAGCGAATCCGAGCAAATACAAACCAGTACCTCTCCTACCGTCCCGCAGTCGGATGAAAGAACAGAAGTGGCAACCCAGGCCAATTCTACAGCAGCTTCAAAGGAGCAAGCCATTGCATCGAACAACCAACATTCACAAACGAATCATGTACCACCCAATCAACTTTCAACCATTGAGCTAACCACCAGCAACACTACGGCTAAGCCAAGCCCCGCATCAGATAAGGCTGCCTCAAACAGCTCTAAAGGTGGTATAGTAGAAACTCAAAAAGTCTCTTCCAATCGGTCAACGGCCTTGTTCGGCAGTGTCCTACCGAAGATAGCCAGCAAAATTCCTTCCTGGCAAGAAAACCCCCTGCCGAATATAGCGGTAGGTGTTTATGATGACGTGGAGAAGCCATCTCCAAAATCCAGATTTCAACTATTTTTATATTCGGGCATCGCATCTAGCGGACAGCAGTTAAAAGCCAAAAATACCGCCTCGGTGAGCTATGCGGATCAGAGAAACACGACAGAAAAGGCATTGGAGACCTACACTTTTGACATCGGCCTCAATGCATTTGTCGGAAAAAAATCTTTTGTAAGACTTGGAATGAATTACAGCATAGCCTATGACAAATTGAGCCATCAATACAATATTCCGAAGACCTATCTATTTGAGAATGTCTTACTCAAAAGAATCACCAATAGAGCAACAGGCGAGGTAGAGGAAATTTATGGCAATACCGCCATCGAGGGGACCCAAACGGTGAACACTACGCAGCACAACCGTTACACAACGATTGGCATAGACCTTTCTTTTGGGCATTATTTGCTACAAAGAGAACGCATAAGCCTGGCCCTAACAGCTGGATTGTCCCAAAACCTCCACCTCAAAACAGAAGGTAAAATACTGTCGCCAGCTGATCCAGATGGTCCCCTACAAGCATTGGAGGAGTACAAAAATTCCTATGGGCTTGGGCTGCTGGGTGGTGTCGACCTCGACTACAGATTGACGCGCAGCTTGCTATTGAGCCTGCGTCCGGCTGCCTCCTATGCACTATTTTCTGCTACAGAAGAGACCTCTCCCCTGGATGCCAACTTCTATCGCTTCGGTATTTCGCTGGGATTGAAGTACCGCTTATAGTTTAGTTCATTTTCCCAGGAGTTAAATTAAATAATAAGCTGGGCTGTACGATTGGACAAATCGTGCGGCTCTTTTTTTATTTTTCTATCACTATTGGAATTACTTTGCCACTTCGTTTGTATGTTAACTGAACATAAAGCTAAAAAATCTACGGGCATGACCACAAAACCAGACCACAACATTGAAACGAAGAAGCCACCGATTCTCTACAAGGATACACAGGAAGTCATCCAAACCATCCAGCAACAAATCAATGGCGATTTTCTATCCTACTGGATATCAGACAATAGCCAATTGGTACAAGACGATGTATTGGTGTTGTATAAAATCCTCAATGGCAAAATCAAGAACCAGACGCTTTATCTATTTGTGAAAAGCGATGGGGGTTCCGGCAAGGGCGCCTTGCGAATCGTACACCTGCTGCGCAATTTCTATAAAAACATCGTCGCACTCGTTCCGCTGGATTGCGCCTCTGCAGCCACCATGCTCGTGCTGGGAGCCGATGTCATCCAAATGGGACCGCTGGCCTATCTATCAGCCATCGATACGTCGATTACCCACGACCTCTCCCCCATCGATACAAAGTTCAACGACAAGGTGAGCGTCAGTCAAAATGAGTTGGATCGCGTACTTAGGCTCTGGGACGATAAAAAGGAATCTGCCGACCTCAACCCCTACCGCGACCTCTACAAATTCATCCATCCCCTAGTATTCGGTTCCGTGGACCGCGCCAGCTCGCTATCGATCAAGTTGACGACAGAAATCCTGTCTTACCACCTGGAAGATACCGATCGGGCCGACAAAATCAGCAACCACCTCAATTCTGAATATCCATCCCACAGTTATCCAATCACGATACGGGAAGCCAAAAGGATTGGCTTGAATGTCGAGAAATTAGACGTTCCACTGAACAACCTCCTGCTGCAGCTCAACGAACTGTATTCCGAAATGGCCCAAAATGCCCAGACAGACTACGACCAGGTCAACCATCACGACAATGGCATCCTGAAAATCATCGAGATGCCTGGCAATCAAATGTTCTATCAAAAGGAAAAGGACTGGCACTACTTGGCGGAGGAGCGCCGCTACATATCGCTGAACGAAGAGTCATCCTGGCGAACAGTCATCGAGAAAGACGGTGAGATCGACGTCAAAAAGTTCTACATCGGCTAACCAGCCCCCATCAATAGGTTGTCCTCCGGCAGTAGGGAGCTGACTTTGCCAATCTGGTAGAAAATCCCCCGATCTGTCGGAGTCCAAAGGGACGTGCGGACACCAATTTTCTTCAGGCCATGATTTACCCAGTAGTTACAGGTATATAAAGCGTGGTAAGAGCCATGTGCATGGTAAAAATTATCGTTCTCCGCATAGCCGACATCTGGAATCAATTGGACATTTTGCTTTTCATCAAAATCAAAGGAATCCAGAACGTAGCTACAAAGTTTGACATATTGTGCCTTGGAAATGCTGATCTTTGTCAATTTCTTGGCTTCATACGGCAGTTGCTCATAAGCCGTAATATGCATCAGCGTCGGCGTTGTTGGCACCAACAAAGAAACGGCCGCCATTTTGAACGTCAACTGATCCCAAGTTTCTAAGTCGAGGTAAAAAGCCTTGTCTCCCCACCCAACACCGATATAAGGAGTATCGCTAAGGGACTGATCAAAGGGCTTTTCAGGAATGATCTTCTTCCAGTCGAACAAAGGATGTTCTGTCGGCAGAATAAAATCGGTATGCATCCCATTGGAATGAAGGTAGATGTCAACACCACCCGCCACTATTTCATACTTGCGATTGACCGGGACGAAGTATCCAATGAGCATGAATAGAAAATAACCGGCAATGATTCCTACCACAACCAACAACAAAATTCCGAGCGTAGTTAAAACGGTCATTTGTCTAGATATTTGTTAGAAGACACAATTTAGCCATTTAGCACTAAAAAAGCTTGCCACTTTACACACTCTTCACAAATTCATAATGATTCGATGAAGGCTATTTTTGGGGAGGGAGTGGGGGTTTTGTGATTTTATAGTTTTGTGATTTGGTGGTTTTGTGATCGGGGTTTCGTGATTTGGGGGTTTCGTGGTTTTATGATTTTGTGATTTTTCGTGCTGATGGGTTTGTGGGGATTGGGTGCTGTAAAATGGGCTAAAAACGCTCCCATAGTAGCTTTACCATGCCTAAGCCTGCCAAAATGATGATGAACAAGGCTGGGAAGCCGCCTAGGACACAGAGCAGACGGATGCCATCGATGCCAGCCGAGCTGATCATCACCCAGGCAATCAATCCGATCAAAACGCCCCAGACAATTTTGATCCATAGGGGTGCTTCGGGCGTCTCCGGGCGGATGCCTTGGCTGCTGATGGCGCTCATGGCCGACACATTGGAATCAGCAACGGTCACATAGGATATAAACACTACCAGTAGGGCGAAGATACTAATCAGCTTTCCGGCTGGTAGACTTTCAAATATTTGATACATCACGTTGCCTTCCCCTTGGCTGGTGAGCGTCTGGTAGAGGGTGCCGCCCGTTTCGCTGTCCATTGCGAGGGACGCCCCACCAAAGATGATCATCCAGGTACAAGCAAAGATGGAAGGAAAAATCAGGTTGAAATGAATGAAGTCCCTAACCGTATAACCTACGGACAGCCGACCCAAGAACAAGGCGGCGATGGGCGCCCAGGCATACCAATTGGCAAAGTAAAATATCGTCCAATCTTTTAGCCAATCCGAATTGATGTTGGCGCCGATGTTGGTGCTGCGCGACAAGAAATGGGAACCATAGTCCCAAAGACCTGCCCCTCCGATCTTTAGAATGGCTAAGGTGGGTCCCAGGAAAAAAAGTAGGGCGGCCAGCACAAAAAAGCCACGGGTATTCCAATTGGACAACCGAGTGATTCCCTTCTTGAGACCGCTGACGGCTGAGGCGATAAAGGTCGCAACAATGGCCAGGCCGATCATGCCCATTAGGGCGTCGGAAGGAGTGAAACCCAGGGTGGTCTCCAAGCCCCCCATGATGGCGAGAATGCCCGTCCCCAAAGAGGCCGCCATGCCCGAAACCAAGGCTGTCAGGCAGATGATGTCCAATACGGTACCTAAGTTGGTGGAATTCTTGTTTTTTAGAAAGGGAAAAAGTAGGGAGCTGATGCTAAAGGGTCGAGCGCGATTGTAGTAGCCCAAGGCGAAGACCAAGCCGGTGATGGTATAAATGCCATAAGGTGTAAAAGACCAATGCATAAACAGGGTGGACATGGCGAAGTAGGCGGCCTCCGGGCTGGAGGGCTCTAAACCTAGGCTGGAAGGCGGCAGATATAGGTGATACAATGGCTCTGCCGTTCCCCAAAAGAGGATGCCTGTAGCAACGGTGGTACAGAGGGCCGTGGCAAACCACCGCCAGCGCGAAAGGATGGGCTTTGCCTGATTGCCCCCAATGCGGACTTTGGCCAAAGGCGAAAAGTATACAACAGTCAAAATAATTAAGAACAGGAAGGCACTCCAAGTAAAGAGCCAGCCAAAGTTTTTCAACGTCCATTGATTGATTGCCTCCGCTCCTGCGATGAATGCCTCGTTGTTGTACAGACTGTAGGCAATGACGACGACTAGAAAAAAGATGGTCGGATAAAATACTTTGGCATTCAGAGAAAGTTTGGAAGTAGGCTGTGTCATTGTTTGGTGTTTACCCTTAGCTTTGTCCTAAAGGTAATAAGTTGTGGAAAGCTGCTCGTAAGAAAGTAAACTATTTACAGTAGATTTAAATTTAGTGCCTCCTTTATAAGCCCTTACTTACAAATAAATGAACACCTCAGCTTATCTCGCTCGCATTCAACTTCAACAAACGCCACAGGCTGATTTGGCGAGTTTGCTGGCATTGCACAGACAGCATGTTATTCACGTACCCTTCGAAAACCTGGACATTCATCGGAATGTAAAACTACAGTTGGACAAAGCACACCTTTATCATAAAATAGTGGGGAACAGACGAGGGGGATTTTGCTATGAGTTGAACCATCTTTTCTATTTGCTCTTGCAAGAAATAGGCTTCGATGCCCGGATGATTGCAGCCCGTATTTTTGATGATGGGCAAGAAGGACCGCCATTCGATCATATGGCATTACTCATCCATTTCGGTAAAACTGCCTGGCTGGCAGACGTTGGATTTGGCGACCTATTCATTGAGCCACTTCCCCTTCGTACAGATCAGACCATTAAAGATGACCTCCACAGCTTTCGACTGGAAAATGGTCCTGCCAATAGCTACCTCCTTTACAAATCTGAAAATGGCAGAGACTTCAAGAAAATCTATGCCTTCGAAACAGATGCCAGACAAATCGAACAATTCCAATCAATGTGCGATTGGAAGGAGCGATCACCCGATTCTTACTTTGTCAAAAATAAAATTTGTACCCTTCCCTTGACCAATGGTAGACGAACTCTCTTTAACCAAAAATTCACCCAGAGGATCGATGGTCGGAAGAGCAGTGCAATGATAGAGTCGGAAGAAGCAGAGAGACAGCTACTAGCCGATTTCTTTGGAATATCCTATCCATAACGAAAAAAGCCCATTGTACAAACTCCTTTCGTTCACGCATATTTAGGATTCGCTTTACAAACACTTAATATGATTTTCACTTTGTAAACACTTGTTTTTCTTTTCTTTGATCCTAGGTATGACCAAATAATAAGTAGATATGAATGTTCAACTTTCTGAGTTGACCTATGAAACTAATGCAGTTTCGAAAGGTAACTTTATACAAAAGTATCAAGACTATCTTGGTGAATTTGTTTACGGCGGTATCGATGGCAGCATCACCACCTTTGCAGTAGTAGCAGGTGCCGTAGGTGCTGATTTAGGATCAGCCGTTATCCTCATCCTTGGCTTCGCCAACTTAATTGCCGATGGCTTTTCCATGTCTCTGGGAGCCTACCTGTCCACCAAATCGGAGTTGGACAATTACGACAAACACCACAAAAACAGCCGCCAACAAATCGAAGCGGAGCCTTACATCCAAAAAGCAGAATTGCGGGCCATCTACAAAGCAAAAGGTTTTAGCGGTGAGTTGCTGGATCAGGTCGTAGGTGTTATTGCTGCCAATAAAAATCAGTGGACAGACACCAAAATGAAGGAGCAGCTCAACATGATCCGAGAAGATCGCTCTCCGTTCACAGTAGGCATTGTCACTTATATTTCTTTCATCATCATAGGCTTGATTCCCCTGAGCATCTACCTGTGGGACTACCTGTTTGGCTTCAGTGGCGATCTATTTGTCTCGACAATCGTGTTAACCTCTATCGGCTTTTTATTCATTGGTTTTCTAAAGACCTACATCACGGAGACCAATATTTTTAAAGGGATGCTGGAAACCCTCGTGCTAGGGCTGCTCGCTGCAAGTGTTTCTTACTACATCGGCTATTGGCTCGCGCAGTTGGTACATTGAAGAAGATCGATAAAGTACGCCTAAAAGGTCAGCACTAAATGCCCCTTAACCCCGCAGCAATCGATTGGATTTAAAGCTTCCTTTTTTGGCGGAAATTTGACCATTGTCTAGGTAGCGTTTAACAACTTCGGCCCGCCCCTTGGCATCCGTCATGGGAGACGAACCATAGGTTTCTCGCAAGATGAGGTACTGATTGATGACTTTCATTTCTTCTGCATCGCCGCCGTTTTTCAGTTCCTCGAATGTCAAGCCAGTACTTTTAATAGCCTTCGAGACACAGGGCAAAACATAGGCTGGCCGATTCACATGATTGTCTAGAAAGAGAGCCGCGGCATACTCGGAAGACAACAGCTCGAAGAGCGTATGGCCACCCAGTCGGCTGGTATTGATGAAATAAAAGCGATTGAAACGATTGATGGCATGTAAAACCTGCACTGCATTGACCCGCTTATCAAGTCCGGCTGCTGCAAAGCGGTAAGCTACGATATTACTGCGAAAAAAGCTTTTCTCCGCTACCGTATCCACCTTCTTTCCCTGATAGATCAAGTAGCCAGAAACAGTATTGGTATCTGCCGACACGGTTAGGTCAAACTGACCACAAAACTGCTCAAAAGCTTTGGGATATTTTTCCTTAACCAGCTTGATGAGTGCTGGCAATTCTCCATCGTTTGATTTAGTTCCCAGCGTCCACTGGAACATCCCAAAGCTCATAAATGAATTGTCGTAGGTATTGATGGCATCCAGATTGCCTTCATTTTCTGAAGTAGCCAAGAGGGCGTTGGCTTCCGATTTACTGATCTTGAGCCTAGATAAAAGGGATGGATTTTCCTTGATAAAAGTTTCTGTATTTTGACTTCCTCTTCTGGAAATCCCTTTCCGAAATCTGGTCCCCAGATACCGCTTGGTTGCATCGTTTTTATACTGGTAATAGATTTTATCGTTTTCATCGATGATGATGACATCAGACTTTTGAGTGCTGGCCTCCGGATCGCCGATGCTCGGCAGTTGCAAGACTTCGCCAACTTCGATTTTATTGGGATTGATGATGTTGTTCAGTTCGGCAATCTCGCGCCATTGACCGGCACTGCCCAGTTGTTTAAAGGCGATTGAACCGAGTGTATCACCCGATTTTACTTTGTATGATTTCATTGTTTAAATGTTTTGCAAAAGCCAGGGATTGCGCTAAGCGCTGTACCACTCTATGATGCGATAGCCCTCGAACGGATCGCTAGATGTAAGGCAGCAAGTGAAGCAGGCGACAGACTACTGGACAGACATAATTTTCGCAAGCTCAGTCGTTTAGGCATTAGCGTAATTTTACATGAAAATACAATAATCCATTGAAAATACCAATGGACTGCCATATGCCCGCTGGGGCATT
>JBCCSZ010000147.1:0-18155 GCA_039199225.1 Bacteroidota bacterium | reverse complement strand
TACAGACTGTCGATCTTTTGAGCATCTGCTGTAGCTCCTTTGCGTTGTTCGGTCCGAATTTCTCTTAGGCGATCTTTATATAAAACATGGTTTTCAATGATTTCATCCTTGCGTGGGTTGTTGTTCCAATTCCTGCAAGTGCTGGAAACTTCCTCTTCCGGAGGTGTTGTCGTTGTCGTTTCTGTAGGCGTTTCGGTTTGAGTGGTTGAGTCGCTTACTTTGGGGGTACAGGCCAGCATGCAGAGCAAGGGCAGCAAAAGATAGCTGCATGTTTGTCTTAAATTCATTGGATGTCGGGTTTGATGTTTTGACAAAAATAAAAAAAGCTCCGCTTTTACCGAACGATTGCGAATATGGATGCTGTGATGCAAATCCTTTTTCGGCAGTCGTTTTGAAGAATTCAGCCCTTGGACCTATCCTTCTTTGGTAAAAGCGGAGCTTATGAGCGGTTGCAATAAATTTTTAGTAAAGCAACCAGAACTCCTATAGTGAAAACGGCCATGACCGTCTCAAAAAATCTTTACTTAAAGCTAACAGTAACACTTTCTCCAATCCAGCAGCCACATTTTACTTTCTGGCCAGACTTCACGCCTCTCATAAATCCTTCCTCTTGATCTGGCTTGGAAGCACTGTATTTTGAAATACGCGTATTGGCCTCTGCCGCCACCTCAGAATCAATGGATTTGGCATATCTGTATTTATCGATGGCTGCCAAAATTGCTAGGCGTTGGTTCCAGGAATCACCGCAGGACCTGGCGGAAGTACCATACATATCTCCGATGAGCATATATGGACGTCCCCAACCTGGGCGCAATTCACCTGCCTTGCGAGCGCTGGCACGGGCAGTGCTGTAGCTCTTCAATTTACGGAATTGGATAGAAGCGATTGAGAAGTGGTAGCCAGCCTGCTTAGAAGGATCAGTATCCTTGGCAATGGCCTCTTCGTATTTGGCGATGGCTCCTTTGAAATCACCTTGGTCGTAAAGCTTCTTGGCCATCACACCAGGGTTGTTGGCTTCGAATTCTGCTTGACGTTTTGCATTTTCGGCAGCAGCGTATTTGGCCCATCGGGATTCCATGTCGACCAGCAGTGGCTCCGTTTCTGGGCAGCCTCTTTTCTTGAGCGTACGAATACCATTTTCCAGCATTTCTGGATTCTCTGGGTCTTTGTCGAACTCAGGCTTCAATTTCTTGACGAAATACTCGCAATCGAATATGGCTGTCTCGATCCGAGCAAAAATGCCATTCATTGCATCTTTAGCTTGCTGGAACTGCGTGCCGTACTTTTCGTTTTTCTCGATGTTGTAGTCCGCAATTTCATTGAGCTTGGTGTAGACATTGCGCGCTTCCAACTTGTCCATCTTGTCATTGGTGAAAAGATATTCGACAACGGTCGCATAAGGTACGAAGGTAATGTACTCCGTGGCATTGCCACCCTTTTCGACAGCAGACTTCAAGGTTTCGTTTACCGTTGTGTAGGAAGTCCGAAGGGTGTAGAACATGTCAAAAGCTTTGCGACCCAATAGGCGAGCCTCTTCACCGTCGGCACCATAGCAACCAATCTGCTCGTCATACAGCTTCAGGATATTGGCTGCAAAATCTTTCTTAGCCTCCTCGTCTGTGCTGTTTTTAAATTTGTGCATGTAGATGGCACGACCATCTGTGTAGTGGAAAGGGCGTTTACCATCTGCTGCAGGAGCAATTTCGTAAGCCGTTTTCCAATTGTCAAAAGCCTCATCAAAGTTTTTGGCTTTTACTTGATCGCGGTAAAGAACATGGGCTTGTAAGCCAGCTTCTTCTTGTGGCGATTCACTGAATTTGCCACATTGGGCATTGAGCGAGGCAGTAAACAATCCGCCAAGCATCATAAAAGTTGTTAGTCCGAGTAATATTAATCTTGATTTTCTCATGGCCTAGTAAAATTTGCGTTTAATGAACCAGGAATTATCATTTAAGGAAAATCCCACTGTCATGCGGGCATATAATTCTTTGAGTGAATTGTCGGTTCCGAATTGACCGACCTCCATTGCAACATTAAGATAAGAAAGTTTCCGGTTTGGTAGAAAAAGAGGGAAGCCTAATCCGGCTGTCAGTCCGTATCTTTTCAGTTGTTCGTTTCGTGGGTCTTCTCTAGGGTCTGTGCCATAGAAAGCGCCCAGGCGATAACTCATCTTCTTTGCATAGCTGTTGTAAGAAATATGATCGGGCGTTATTTCCCCACCGATGCTGAGGGTCCAGCTATTGAGTAAGTCCGTATTTTCGGACTGTGCGTCGTTCTCATATTGGCTCCAGGCTGTCGTTTCGAATCGCACCCCTGCCATCCACTTGTGCTCTTTACCCGTGATGACACCTATTCCCAGCTGAGCCGGTAGCTTTCCACTGCCTTTCAAATCATCGACGAAAGACAAAGTATCTACCTCTCGAATGGTAAGGTCTAGGTTGGAGCGGGCCTGCAATGCTCGCTCGCGGCTGCTAAAACCGGTGGCAGAACGTCCGTAGGCGCCGAAGGATATGTATCGCCCCGTATATTCTTCAGAGCCATCCTTTTGGGGCTTCATAAACTTGTAGTCATACATTACACCAGCATCCCAGGTAAAACCATTAATACTGAGTTCCTGCCGAAACAGATCGGTAAAGGAGGACTGAATATTGGGAAAGGAGATGGTCGTACTATTTTCCAGGCTTCCGAAGAGGTAGCCAAGGTTTAGCCCAAAAGAAAAGTTATTGTATTTAAAACCATTTCCCCACAGTATGCGATACGTACCGCCCGTTCCTTCAAAGGCGTAATTGGCCGTGTCGCTGCCAGGAATGGCTTGCTCGACATCAATCAGGTAGCCAATGTTGGAGTAGGGGACCAAGGAAAAGCTCATTCCCCAGCTGAAGGGCGACTTTTCGCGGTCGAGTACCTGATTGAGTGGGTTCTTGATTGGAAAGGCCAATGCTAAGTAACCGAGATTGCCACTCCAGACGTCTTCTGTTTCGCCAAGACTTTCCAAAGAACTATATTGACCATATACACCGACTTCGAAAGAAGTCGTCTGCAAATAAGCATAGGAAGCCGGATTGACGATGTTGATGCCGTTGGCGCTTCGGAAGGCCGCCGTAACACCAGCTAGTCCTCTCCCATGTGCAAAGTTCTGGTCGAACGGATCTCCTATCCCTATACGAGAGTATGGAGAGTTGAACTTTGGCTGCGCCATTCCCACTTGGAGACAGGCCAGCAGCACAAAGAATAAAAGTGTTATTTTAGTCGAGGGTTTGGACATTATAATTTAATATTTCATTTAACCCAATGAGTACCAAATTCGGGTGTACAAATATCTTAGTTTTCAGGTGATTTGCAAAATAATCCGCACTACCACCAGTCATTAAAACTTTCAGGCGGCCGTATTGTCGGCGATACTGCTTTACAAAACCTTCGATTTCGAACAGGCACCCCCACTGACTGCCGCTTCTCATAGCAGACTGAGTGGTTTGTCCGATCAACTTCGGAGAATGCTTACGCTTCAGCAAAGGCAGTCCAGCGGTAAACGCGTTCATGGCTTTGAAGCGCATATCCAGCCCAGGACTGATGTTGCCACCGTGGTAAACATGATCCTTGTCGATCAAATCATAAGTGATACAAGTGCCAGCATCGATTACCAGGCAACCCGTTTTCGGGTAGAGGCTGAAGGCCCCCACGACGGCTGCAAGCCGGTCTTTTCCTAGTGTGGCTGGACTCTTGTATGCATTTTTGATCGGTAGGGCAGTCTTTTCTGATAGCTTCAGATAGTAGGTGTTGTTCGCTAGGAAGGCTTCGATGGCCTCCGGGACGCCTGCAACTGTCGACAAAGCACAACTTTTGATGTCGTACTTTTTGACAAAGCGTTCTAACTTTTTCAAAGACCAATCTTTGGTCCATATGGTTGTATGTACCAGTTGCGTCTCTTTGAAAACGCCAATCTTAGAACGTGTATTGCCGATGTCAATTATAAGATTCAAACTGCCGTGTTCTTGGTGTACAATGGGTAAATAAAATTAATTTTCACCTTTAAGACGAACGTAAATCAAGGCAGTGCGTTAACGAAATCCTAAAGTTGATCGAGCCATAATTGGCGGATCAATGCTTGAAATGTCGAATACCAGTCATCACCATGGAAAGGCCGTGGTTATCGCAGTAATCGATGCTCAATTGGTCTTTGATGGAGCCCCCGGGCTGAATAACTGCAGTGATGCCGGCTTGGTCTGCAATTTCTACACAGTCGGGGAAAGGGAAAAAGGCATCCGATGCCATGACAGCTCCTTCTAGGTCAAAACCAAAATGCTTGGCCTTAAGGATGGCTTGTTTCAGGGCATCGACCCGAGAAGTTTGACCACAGCCCATGCCCAATAATTGATTGTTTTTCACTAGGGCGATGGTATTGGATTTTAAGTGTTTCGCACATTTGTTGGCAAACAACAAATCGCGTGTTTCATCGGATGAGGGGACATTTTTGGTGACGACCTTGAGCTCGTCGCTGCCTTCGGTAACATGATCTGAATCCTGTTCGATGACACCATTGAGGATGGACTTAAAAGTCTTGGGCCGTCTGTGGTATTCCTTGATGCGAAGCAAAATGCGCTTAGACTTGCGGCAAAGAAATTCCAGGGCATCTGCTGCAAATTCAGGGGCGATGAGCACTTCGTAGAAAATCTGGTCGATGGCCTCGGCAGTGGCTAAGTCTATTGGGCTGTTGCTGATGAGGATACCTCCAAAGGCAGAAATATTGTCACCGGCCAAAGCTGCTTGCCAGGCTTCGAGTACATTGTCCCGGGTAGCCACGCCGCAAGCATTGGTGTGCTTTAGTACGGCAAAAGTGGGTGCAGCGTGCTGAAATTCTGCCATCAAATTAACGGCAGCATCCACGTCGACCAGATTGTTGTAGGACAATTCCTTGCCATTGAGCTTGTCGAACATCGCACCCAAGTCACCATGAAAAACGCCCTTTTGGTGCGGGTTTTCGCCGTATCTTAAGCTTTGGTTGTGGTGGATGCTGTGCTTGAATGCCCAGTCATCGGATGCTCTGTTGAAGTAACCATATATAGCAACATCATAATTGGAGGAAACCTTGAACGCTCTGCGGGCGAGTTCTTGACGATCGGCCAGTTCTGTGGCGCCCTTCTTTTCCTTCAGCAAGTCCAAAATCATGGCGTATTCCTCCTTTGAAGGGACCACCGCAACATCCCTGTAGTTTTTGGCTGCCGCGCGAATCAGGGATATGCCGCCGATGTCGATCTTTTCAATGATGGTAGACTCATCATCTGTTTGCGCCAGCGTCTCCTCGAAAGGGTAGAGATCGACGATCACCAGATCGATTTCGGGAATGTCGTACTCTTCCAATTGCGCTAAGTGGCTGTCTTCTCGCCGGGCAAGTATTCCACCAAAAACTTTGGGGTGCAGCGTTTTGACGCGACCATCCAGGATAGAGGGATAAGAAGTAACATTCTCAACTGCTTCAACACTTATTCCGAGTTTTTCAATGAAGGCTTGCGTGCCGCCAGTTGAATAAATTTTTACGCCCAATTTATCCAATTCTTTCACAATAGGTTCTAATCCTTCCTTCGAAAAAACAGAGATCAATGCTGATTTTATCTTCTTTACCGTCATGGTGGAATGCAGTGTATGTTTGTTAAAAGATGTGCAAAAGTACGCAATAATGATAGAATAACAAAGGCGATTACAAAGGCTTTAAAACGGCTGAAATAGCTATTCAGAAACCTGACTTATGTAAGCTATTGCACTTGTTAGTAGCATGGATAATATGCTACATTGTTGGGGTAAGTTTAAGAGAATAGCCAAACTTATTTGCTGTATTGCCTGGTAGGTAAAGTCATTGTTTTATCCTTTTAATACCTGACTATGAAGGTGATAAACCTAATTATTTGCTGCTTTTTATTTTATGCCTCTTGGGGAGAGCATATTTCAACTGGATGGTTACAAGGATGTGTGGTAGATGAGGCAACGGATGAGGCTTTGATTGGGGCAAATCTCTACATAGAAAGGAATGGCATTTTTGTCATGGGAATGAGCTCAGATTATGAGGGCCGATTCCGTGGGCAACTTCCTGCTGGCACCTATGATGTGTTGATTGATTATACAGGATATTCTGATCATACAGTAAGTGGCGTACTGATTCGGACGGGAGCGCAAACCCGCTTGGATGTAAAACTAAATGCCGGTGTTCAGTTGGATGAGGTTGTCGTGGTATCCTACAAGGTTCCTCTAATCGAAAAGGATAACACCACCTCGGGCGCTACCATATCGATGGGTCGACGGCCCTCGATCACCCGGTCTCGAACAACTGAACGAAAAAGGCGAAAGGGTAGGAAACGGGCCTCAAAATCGAAAGATGTGACGGATCTGCCCACCAAGAGTGTCGCAAAATTCCATAAGTTGGCTTCTTCTGCAAAAGATAGTGATTTGAATGTGAAGGGTTCTCGGGCAGCTCCAACGGATTACTATATCGACGGCATTAGAATCAAAGGTTCAGACACTGTTGCACCGAGTAGTGAGCCTCCTCCCTCGGCACCAGAGCACCCAATGCCCTATTCTGAGGCAGATTTTCCAGAAGATGAGTCGAGACCAGAACCAGAGATTCGACAAAAAGCAAGCGCAGGTAGCTTGACTGCCGGAGAGATCAATGATTTCAGCAAGTGGGATTTGTGGGGCGATATTTCTGGAGAGGACCTAGCAGAGTATCGGCAGCAGTGGGGCATCGAGCCCGTTCATCGCTACAGCGTTCAACTGGTCAATACGAGCGGACAAGCCGTGGTGGATGCAGCCATATTGCTGCAGCAAGGAACGGAGTTGGTCTGGGCGTCTAAAACAGATAATACAGGTAAGGCAGAATTGTGGGCCAATGCCTTTGGAACAACCCACGAGCTTGACCAATTGTCGCTAAAGGCAATTTATGAAGATACCTCCTATGACTTAGGAACGCAACTGAAAACTTTTCATGAAGGATTGAACCGATTGGAAATACCGGCCGATTGTACACCTCATCAAATGGTGGATATTGCCTTTGTAGTGGATGCAACCTCTTCGATGCAAGACGAGATTCTCTACCTCAAGGCAGAATTAGGGAGTTTATTGAAAAACGCGACTGAGATCGATCCCACCTTGATGCTGCAAACGGCTGGTGTTTTTTTTCGCGATAGAGAGGAGGAGTACCTCGTCCGTAAGACTGACTTCTCTCGTGATCTTGAAGAAACAATGACCTTTATCCAGAATAACTACGCCCGTGGTGGCGGTGATTTCCCCGAGGCAGTGGAGGTGGGCTTACAAACGGCCATCAGCGACTTGGAATGGTCTGGAGAGGCTCGCGCCCGCCTGCTTTTTCTCATCTTGGATGCGCCACCACGAGACGAGGAGGCCGTCAAAAAACTCCTGCAAGAGCAAATACAACTAGCCGCTCGCAAGGGCATTCGCATCATTCCACTCAGCTGTAGCGGTGTAGACAAAAGCACTGAATACCTTATGCGTTCTCTTGCACTGCTCACCAATGGAACCTACACTTTTTTGACCGACGACAGCGGTATCGGTCTGAGCCACATAGAGCCGACCACTGATTCCTATACAACGGAGCTGCTCGACGACCTCTTCTTGCGCTTATTTTTTGAGTTTACCTATGTACCAGATTGCGATGCCTTGGCGACCAGCAGCCCAGCAGTACCCAATGCCTGGCTTCAACAAAGGGACATGGACCGAAGGCCCACGCCCGAGCCTGAGCAGCCATCCTTTCATTGGAAATATTACCCCAATCCAAGTAGTGGTATCGTCAATGTAGAGTTCAGTGAGCCTGTTAAATTTTTCTATGTTTTTGATCTGTCTGGAAAGCTACTCCGCCGGATCGAGTGGCCGGAAGAGAAGACCATGCGCGTCGATCTTACAGGTTTTTCCAAAGGAATCTATCTGCTGCACTACGAAGGTCCGAATGGAGAGCGGGGAAGCGGTAAGTTGACCTTGGTAGACGACCTATGACGGAAAATTTGAGTATCAAGTTATTAACCAACCAGAGTTGTGATGAATAAAAAGCTTTTGGGTTTAATGAATCGCAGCTTGAATTAAATAGCCCAATTTATGAAAGTACTGTCTATGCTATTTTGCTGCCTGCTATTGCTGCAGGCTCATACACCGAAGGAGAATGCGGCCATGGCGCGTATGTACGGAAAAGTGACGGATGAAGACACCGGAGAAGAGCTGATTGGCGCCAATGTCATTTTAGAAAAGAACGGTGTTGTCGCGGCTGGCGCCGCTACTGATTTTGAGGGAAACTACAGTATCAATGTCGATCCAGGTACCTACGATGTAACGATTGCGTACACAGGTTATCCCGATCAAAAGGTGACAGGTATCGTTATGACTGCAGGAGCAAGTACCAAGGTGAACTTCCAGATGAGTCAAGGTGTATCCTTAGACGAAGTTGTCGTTACTAGTTACAAAGTACCCTTGCTCAGTCAGGATCAGACAACTTCCGGTAGTACCATCAGCATGCCTGGGCGGATGGATCGGTCGGCCACCCGGACGCGGACGACCAGTAGAAAACGCAAATCGAAGAAAAAGCGCAAAAAGAAAAATCAAAAGGCTGCAACGACCGTTACCAGTCAACAAATTCAAAACTTGCCTACTAAAAATGTCTCTTCCATAGCAGCGAAAGCAGCTGGTGTCACTGTAGAACCAGACCATGTGAATGTCAAAGGGTCGAGAAACAATGCAACGGATTACTATATCGATGGCATCAGGGTCACTGGAAATAAGGATTTGATACCTTCATCGGAACTTTCACAAAATGCGATGCCTTCTTCTGGAGGGGTGGAGGCGGCCTACGCCAACCAAGCTGAAAAAGCTAAGGCCACCAAGGATGTACGACCAAGTATGTTAAAGCAAGCATCTCCGTCTACACCCGTACAAGCTACTCCGCCAGCACCCGTGCAAGAGCCTATACACGGCGAGCATTATGCCCCACTGGTTGAGAACGAATTTCGATCGCCCTCGGATGAAGCCTTTTCTACTTTTTCCATCGATGTGGATAATGCATCCTACAGCAATATTCGTCGCATGATTCAGCAGGGGCATGTGCCACCACGATTTGCTGTGCGGACTGAGGAGATGGTAAACTATTTTAACTATGACTATCCGCAGCCAGTGGCAGAGCATCCTTTTCGGGTATTTACAGAACTGACGGATTGCCCCTGGAACAAAGGACACCAACTGTTGAAGGTGGCTTTGAAAGGCGAAGACCTAAATGTGGAGCAAGCACCACCGAGCAATTTGGTCTTTTTGATCGATGTATCTGGCTCGATGCAATCTCCCAACAAGTTGAATTTAATCAAGCCAGCCCTTCACCTCTTGGTGGATGAACTTCGGCCCAATGATCGCGTGGCGATCGTAGTATACGCAGGGGCTGCCGGGCTGGTGTTGCCATCTACTCTAGTCAGGGAAAAGCAAAAAATCAAAGACGCTATCAGCAACTTGACGACAGGTGGCTCGACGGCCGGGGGAGCAGGAATTAAGTTGGCCTATAAAATCGCACAATCAAATATCCTAACCGGCGGCAACAACCGCGTCATCCTGGCAACCGATGGAGATTTCAATGTAGGGACCTCCTCAAGGAGGGAATTGGAAAAACTGATTGAAACCAAGCGAGCAAGGAATGTCTTTTTGACAGTTCTCGGTTTTGGTTATGGCAATTTGCAAGACCATAAGCTGGAAACACTGGCTGATAAAGGCAATGGCCATTACGCTTACATCGACAATATGAAGGAGGCAACAAAGGTCTTTCAAACGGAGTTACCGAGTACCTTATACACCATTGCCAAAGACGTCAAACTTCAGTTGATATTCAATGAAGCAGTTGTAGAATCGTATCGATTGGTGGGCTATGAAAACCGTCTACTTAACAAGGAAGACTTTGATGACGATACCAAAGATGCGGGCGAACTGGGTGCTGGACACAGCGTCACGGCCTTCTACGAAATCATCCCGAAGCAATCAAAACCAACAAGTGAGAATCTACTCACGCTGAAGCTGCGCTACAAATGGCCTCGTTCCTACGAAAGTATTTTGATGGAACACACCGTAGCCGCAGAAACGGTCTCTTTCCCAAAGTCCTCCGACAATTTCCGATGGGCCTGTGCTGTAGCCGGCTTCAGCTTACTCCTGCGGGATTCCAAGTTCAAGGGTGATCTGAATTATAAAATGGTGTTGGAGCTTGCCAATTCTGCTAAGGGAGCCGACCGCTTCGGCTATCGTTCGGCATTCATCCAAATGGTCAAAGACAGCGAGCTGCTCACCATTTCGGCTAAAAAATAATGAACGCTATTTGTCTTTAAGCACTCATTGCCATTCGAATATGGGCTGTCTGCGCTCAACAATTGATTTGCAGGGTGGACAGCCCCTACAAAGATTAATAATAAGGTTTTAGCTATGTAGTAACGTAGGGAGCTTCCGTGGAAAGGTGGGAGCTCTCTTTTTAGCTTTGCGTTTGGCCGTTTTTATTCACTTGCAGATCGAGGATGTTTCCCATGTGGTAGCAAGTCCGGCAACGAGCTTCATATCGGTCTTTCTCTCCCAAAACCACCGTATCGCCATCGTTGGACAATCGGTAGGAATGGGTTGCCAGGTTGCCGCAGTGATGGCAAATGGCATGCACTTTTGTAATGTATTCGGCGACTGCCAGCAAGTTGGGCATGGGGCCAAAGGGGCGGCCCTTGTAATCCATGTCTAGGCCAGCTATAATAATGCGAGTACCGTGGAGGGCTAATTTTTGGCAAACTTCCGGAAGCTGTTCATCGAAAAATTGTGCCTCGTCGATACCAACAACACTTACCCCTTCTGAGCGGCGGAGCAATTCCGTAGAATGTTTGATGGGAATGGAAAGGATGGAGTTGGCGTCGTGACTGACCACTTTTTGGGTATCATAGCGCGTGTCTACGGCCGGCTTGAATATTTCAACACTTTGGTTGGCAATTTTGGCACGTTTCAAGCGCCGGATGAGTTCCTCGGTCTTACCAGAAAACATCGATCCGCAAATGACTTCTATCCAGCCACTTCGCTGGCCTTTAAAATGAGGTTCAAGGAACATAAGGGCTTTTCAATCGTTCTAATGCAGGTTGACATCCAAAAATATCTATCAAATGTAGGAACTTCGTCTTGAAAAGCAGTGGTTAAAAGCTGTTTTTAAAGATTGCCTCCTCAAAAAAACTTATTTTTGGGCTATTCTGAGCATACCATCTATCTGAACTGAATCGTCTAATACTAAAAACACAATCACATGGATCTGAAGCAGGCTAAGATCATTCTGGAAAAGATCAACAGGCTGTACCAAAGCATGACTTTGGATGAAAAGAACATTGATATTTTTGAGCAAGACCTTATGCTGAGCTACATCCGGCAGTTGTATGGCGCTTTTTCTTCCGAAGAGGCGACAAAAGAAAGTAGCGGGCAAAAGTCGATGGGCGCAACGGTTCCGCCCCTACCCAAGGTACCTAAAGCAGTTGAACAGAAGGTGGCTCCAGCCAAACCGGCTCCACCACCCGTGGTAGAGGTAAAAAAAGAGGTGGTAGCTAAGCCCCCTGTAGAAGAAATTCCTGTGGAAGTGCCGGAAGAAGTGCTCAAACATGTAGCACCAGAGCCCGTAAAGGTAAATCCCACGCCGCCGGCACCGAAGGTCGTCGAACCTCCGCAGCCAGTTGTAGCCAAAGTCGTTCCACCCGATCCAGAGCCTGTAAAGGTTCCAAAAGTCGAAGCGGTTCGCCCGGCAGTACAAACACCTCGTTCCTCAGAGGCTGATGCTTTATTTGAGCACAAAGAAGCCACAGACCTCTCCGAGAAACTGAGCCAGATGCCCGTGAAAGACCTCACCAAGGCCATGGGGCTGAATGAAAAAATCCTGACGATCAACGAGCTGTTTGGTGGGGACAACAAGGCTTTCGATGAAACGATGAGCGCCCTCAATGGTCTGAGTAATATCCATGAGGCACGCGCCTATCTCACAGCGAAGGTCATCAGCCGCTATGGCTGGGCAACAAAGGAGAAAAAGAAAAAGGCAAGACGTTTTGTCAATCTCATTAGAAGACGATATAGTTAATCATTCCAGTTGTGGATTTGTGGCCACTCGGAATGGAAATTAGTATTATATGACAGAAATGGATCGGCAGGAGCGGTTGAAGTTGCGAGAGAGTATTCGCTGGCCAGCCCTGTTTGTCGCTTTGATCTGGATGATCCACCTGGTTCAAGTAGCTTTCGGCTGGCATTGGGGCCAATGGCTGGCCATCCGTCCGGGCTATTGGGAGAGCATCGGAGGGGTATTGTTCACTCCTTTATTACATGCTAACTTCTTACACTTATCCTCCAACAGCGTCTCGCTTTTTGCCCTTTGGGCCATCCTACTATATTTTTATCCCCGAGTGGCTCGTCGAAGTTTTTTCTTGATTTACGTATTGTCTGGAATCGGGCTGTGGGCTTGGGGCTTTGTGCCAGGTACCCGAGGTGGCTATCACATTGGTGCCAGTGGAGTTGTCTACGGCTTGATGGCTTTTTTACTGGGCAACGGTCTGTTTCGTCGCAATGTCAAATCCATTATCATAGCTTTGGTCGTCTTATTCTTTTATGGTGGAAGCATTTTTATGGGCTTGTTACCCAAGGAAGAGGTTTCGCACGAAGGACATTGGTCGGGCTTCATCGTTGGTTTGTTTACCTCTTTTTTCTACAAGCAGGAGATCGAGGCAGACGAAGTCGAGCGCCGTCCTTCTTGGGAGGAGGAAGAGGAAGGGCCGCAGGCTTTTTTCTTGCCCAGAGATACTTTTGAAAAAACAAAGGAACAACGCCGCCGCGAAGCAGAAGGCTTCTCTGACTGGACCTCCACTTCTACTGGCGATTATTAAGCCCCTCGTTTATTCAAGGTCTTTCAAATTCCGAACAAATCCATCCAGTCCACTGTCCTTGATGCGGCCCAATAGTTTGCTGGCCTCCGACTTTTTGGCAAAAGCGCCTACCACAATCTTATAGACCGTTTTGCTTTCCAGCTCGTTGATGCTGACTATGATGGGTTCGCTGAATGACTTTTGCAGCTTTTCGGCCTGGATGAGGACATTGCCATACTCGGCAAAGGCACCGATTTGGACACCAAAGCCCTTCGGTTCCTGCTTGCTGACATGGAAGCGGAATATGCCTCGACCACTCTTAATACTGTCTTCCACAACTACGGGCTCGCTACCTTTGTCGCGTCGGCGGATGGCCTCGGCTACCGCGCGATCGGCATTGACTCGTCCATAGCCATACTTGGTGGAATGGCCGTTGACGTATTCGGAGGGTGGGCCGATTTTATCCGCAGTTGATTGTAGAATATCTTTTACTTCTCGGGCGGTGAGGTCTGGATGAACCGATAGGATCAGCGCGCAGATGCCAGCTACCAGAGGACAAGCTGCAGAGGTTCCGCCAAAATGTTTGTAGCGGTTGCCTCTGGAAACCCCATCGAACCACCAGCGATTTTCGCCATTGCGCCAGGACACACCTTCGTCCCAGGCAGCTCGGGCGGCGATCACTGGCCAGTCGCCATTGGATGGTGCGCAGATGGAAACCTCGCGTCCTCGGTTGGAATAGCCAGCGTGTTCGTCGCGACTGGTACAGGCGGCCACCGCGATGACATCGGGATGAGCAGAATAGAAACTGACAAAGTCTAGGTCGTCATTCCCAACGGCGTACAATACAATACAGCCTTTGCCCCCTCGTCCTTCGCGTGCTGCTTTAGCGATGATTTCCTCCTTCATTGGGCTGAGGTTGAAGGCCGGGTCGGTTGTTCCCCAGCTGCAGCTGATGATGTCGGCTCCGTTCTTTATGCAATAGTTGAACATATCCTCGGTGGCTCTCAGGCTGAAGGAAGTGCCACTCACTGGCATGAAGCGCGCATGGGGTGCCACGCCGACAATGCCGTGGCCGTTGGAAGCACCGATGGCGAGGCTGGCGCAGGGCGTGCCGTGCGTAAAGCGAGGATCCCCAACGACCATCGCAGGCGATTGATTCCAAAGGTCAAAAGGTTTGAAAACCTTCTCTTTTAGGTCGGGATGTTCCAAATCAAAGCCATTGTCGATAATTGCGACCGTGACTTTCCCGGAGCCCATACTGCCAATGCGGGTCCAAGCGTCGAGTATGCGGGCATCGGCTCCTTTTTTTAAGCGATAATTGGCATCGATCACTTGTCCGGTATTTTTGAAATACCACTGGTGATCGAGTAGGTCGTCGTCGGGTCGGATGAAGTCGTACTCATCGAGTAAAGTATCAAGGTCGGGTTCTGCCACTTTTACCAAAGCAGTTTTTTGCATAAAGTGAGCGACTTTGATAGGGTTGAGCGACTTTTCTGTTACGGAGGCAACCACTCTATGAGTATCGCGTCGTTCTACCAGGTGCAGATGAAACTCTTCCAAAGCCATTTGTTGCTCTTCTTCGCTGGTGCCATTTTGAAAGATGATGAAGATTTCACCTGTAGGAACGACAGGGCGTTTGGAGCCTTCAACATGGTAGACATGCGTCCCAGTTTGGACGTCGTCCTCTTGGCGAACTTCGTCCAATTTTTTATCTACAGAGCCCCTCTTTCGATCGAGTGTGACGATGTTGAAACCACCGAGATTGGGTAAAACTTCTTCTTTAATGAAAGAGGCATCGGAGAGATTTTTTCTGCTTTTGGATTTGAGGCCGACCAGGCTGCGGCTTTTGCGGAGCGTGATTTCTCCCTTTCCGGCTTTGACCGATATTTTGCTCATAGATGGGGTGATTTAGGTGAAAGTACGACGAGGCAATGTCTCGTATCGCAAGATAGTAAATTTCGGATATTGTGTGTTTGAAGCTGGTGGAATGCTGTGGCAGAACCGATATATGTTTCAAAAATCATATTATAAATTATTTATTATTTTTTTGTTCTGATATTTGCACAATCTGATTTTATATTATACATTTGTTTCATAATGAAACGGAGGCAATTCTCTATTCCCTCTTTAATCAGGAGCCAATTTTTCCTGATGGTGGTACCCATTCCCTTCTACTTTTGCTAAGCAGCTTACGAAGAAACTACTCCCCTTAAATCCATTTTGCAGGCAGCATAATGACTATTGAGTTTGAGACCGATTAAAAATAGGCTATCTCTATGAAACACCCGTGGATGAAAAAACAAAAAACAGCAGGCTTTACCGATTTGACAGACCAGGTATTTGCCATTATCGACTCCAGGATACAGTACTTGGAGTATGAAAACGACCGGATGCTGACTGGTTGCTTTGAAAAGAAGCCACCAGAAGAAACAGCAGCGATCAAACCTACAACGATCGAAAGGCCGAAAAAAAAGGATGCTGGGCGGATGATTAACAATTTTGATTCCTTGCTGGCACATGCGCGAAATACAGGCCATTCCTTGAAATTACTCTTCTTTTTGAGAACCCATCTTTTGAGAGAGAATGCGCGGGTCGTACTAGACCTGTTGACCAACAACCGATACTTGAAATACAACGAGGAGCACCTCGGCTTTTTGCTGCAGGTAGGACGATGGAATTGATTTTTTCGAATCCAAAGAAGTGCCGATCCAGATGGAATGGTCACTCCATTTTACAAAGGCTTTTTCTTCTCTATTGCTTTGGTCATAAAAAAGTACGTTGAATCATTCTTGACATCCTGGCTAACCTGATTATCAAAGCCTGGTTGCTCGCTGAACATTATGTAACACAAATGAAGAGAGTAATCCCTGAACCCACTATTCTGGAAAGCAGCCGTTTATCATCGCCACAACCTTCGACCCACCTCAAGGGTGGAATGTATGCAGGACATTTGTTGAAAAAATACGCAGCCAATGTTCTCTTGGTCACTGCAGCTAAAGACTTGCTTTATGTTGGCGAACACATTATGGAGCGGCTATCCATCCCCCAAGGCGCAACCAATTTGGAAGCCATTACGGACAACTATTTATCGGCTCTTTTGGACAAAGGCTTGCAAACAGTCGAAGCGTCTATGTCGATTTGCCAATTCAGCCAAGTTCCGATCCATCAGGAAAAATCATCGCCCTTGGCTGATTTCAAATTCGAGCCTGTATCCGTACATGAGCAAAAGCCCAATGTCATAGAAATCGAGATACTGGTAGATGGAACTATTGGCAACGAGAGCCTGGCCGACCGAGAACTTCAAAAGTTGCAGCGCGAAAACACTTTCTTGGATGCCTTTGTACAAGGCGCATCCCACGATCTCAATGGGTCTTTGGTTGTTTTTAAATCCTTTATCGACTTATTTCGCAAATACACATCCGAAGAAAAAAAGGAGAATGCATTGCAGTTTATGAAAGAGACAAGTGTTCGAATGGAGCGCATTCTCAGGGGATTTTCTGATTTGGTCAATTACCAAAAAAGGCGAAAGCGCAAATTGGACCGACTGATGTTCGAAACACAGATGTCCTCTACGCTTTTACAATTGGGGCATAAAATGGCGGATTGCGATCCGATCATTCAAACAGATTTTTCACAAGTCCCTCACATCAATTACTTTAAAGCTTATCTCAACAGCATATTTTACAACCTACTCAGCAATGCAATCAAATACCGACGAGAAGGCATCCAACCAAAAATCGAACTTCGAACCTATGCCGATACGGATTACATTGTATTGGAAGTTCAGGACAATGGCATTGGTATCAATATGAAGGAATGCAGTCACCTACTATTTGAGCCTTTTCAGCGGTTCTGTCCCGAGAGAGAAGGGACGGGAATTGGACTGAGTTTTATCCACAAAATCGTCGTGGAACACGGTGGCTACATCAAAGTGGATAGCCAACTGGGTAAGGGGTCTACCTTCTCTGTCTATCTGAAAAATTTGGAGAACTGAATGTGAAGCTTACACTTACCCCTCCAGTTCTTTTGCACTTATTGAAACACTAATTATACATCCCATGCACAACAAACTTCATTGTCTTTTCGTGGACCCAATGCCCGGGTTCGAATTCCTCACTCGTGCCAACATAGAATTTAACGAGTGGCCTATTGAGATCGAATACGTCAATAGTCCGCTGGATGCTTTGGCTTATCTGAGGAGCAAGTCGGTAGATGATTTTCCAGATGCCATTTTATCGGACTGGCGGCTGCCTTTTTTCAACGGGGTCGAGATGGCCTACCGCATCTTTCAAGAATTTGGCAAACTTCATCCTAAGACTCTTTTCTATATTTGTACCTGCCCCAACGATCAACTGGATCGGCAACAGTTTGAACAACTTCCTTTGGTAACGGCCGTCTTGCCCAAGCCATTTGACAATGGTTGTTTTGGAAGGCTGTGGACCGATGCAAAACAAGCGAAAGCAAGCCCTCAGCACCTTGCGATGAGTCTATAGCCTTTCCACAAATACCAATTGTTTGGTTTTTCTCTTTCTCTATTGGAAATTGAAACGAGTGTGTTTTGCCAGTGGGCTTGTGCGTCACAATCATATGTAATTTAGATACATTATTAAAAATTATAATCCGTTTTCTAGCTTATAGCCCCCAGTTTCTTGGAATGGCCCACCGTTGCATAAAAGTTGATTTACATATAAGTTAAATTTATCTACATTTGCATTGTGTAGTTTTCTCATAGTATTGGAATTTCTCCTACATCACCCCCTCCGGATGTAGGAGATTTTTTTTAAGGTGGCTCGGTTCTTGATTTTTGAGTGGATAGCAAATTTTACAAATCGCGCTACTATGAGAAAAATCCCTGGCCACGTCCCTGTGGCAATCCTAATCGCATGCCTGCTATCGGCCTGCAGTCAGTTTGAAGACTTTAAGGAAATAGACGAAGTCGATTACCAGCCCAACTTAGCAGTTCCTATTTTATTTTCTTCCATGACCATACAAGACATCCTCGACGAGGACGATGACTTGTCTTTTTTGGATATTGATGCCGACGGACAGTTGTTTTTTACTTATGAGGACAGCCCGTCACAGACCTCTGCTGATGCTGTTTTGGAAGACCTACCTGATTTTCCTTTGGTAATAGCGGAAGAATCGACCAGTCTGCCTTTTGCACCTTATTCGGGAGGGAGCGTTCGCTTCATGGAATTGAGTGCTGGAAGCTTGGAATTTCGACTGGTCTCGGCTCGCACGCAAGATGTGCAGGTCCGCATCCGCATTCCGAGC
>JBCCSZ010000146.1:0-18538 GCA_039199225.1 Bacteroidota bacterium | reverse complement strand
TTATTTTGAATATTTACCTGTCTGAATTACATAAGCAAAGAACTATTATTGTTAGGTGTTATCTTTCGTTGACCGCTCTTATTTGGTAGACTACCTGCTTTTTTAGGTCGATAAATAATTGTTAATAATTTTTTAATTGTAAAAATCACTTGGCGAATTTTTTACGTATTTCAATAGCCTTATATGCTAAAAAATATAGATTCTTTGTCATTGAATTTTGTCTGTGTAAAAGCTTTGTTTTGGGGTAGGTTTATTTTATTACATTTCTCCATCAAAATTTGTCTAGGGCATAAAACTTGGTCTCCATTTGAGTAGAAAGAGAGGGGAGTCCTTTGCGTACCACCACAATCTGGGGATTGACAGCAAAAGTTAAAGAGTTGGCGTTGGCTTGCACAGCCCTCCATTTACCTTTATATTTCATCTGGAATTAACAAGAAAATAAGGATTTGATAATCTGAAACTGCGACTGGTTTATAAGTTGGCAGGATAACTTTGATCATTATTGGAAACATCAATATATTCTTTATGAAAAAGAAAGTTCAAAACTGGATGTTCAAAAAAATCCATCTCGGCAACCTGGTTTACAACACCTGCTGGGAAGACCCTCGCTGTGATAAGGAGCTGATGGAACTCAATCAAGAAAGCGAGATTGTAATGATTACCAGTGCAGGTTGCAACGCCCTGTCCTATCTACTGGAAAAGCCTCAAAAGGTCCACTGCATCGATATGAATCCCAAGCAAAATGCCTTGTTGGAATTGAAAAAAGCTTTTTATAAAGGAGATTATTACGACCGTTTTTTCGATTGTTTTGGCACCGGAAAGATGGTAGATGTCAAATCTTTTTACAAGCAAAACCTCCAACAATACCTTCCGCTTTTTGCACGTCAATATTGGGACAAACACCTCCACTACTTCAGTGGTAGAGGGCTGCGTAAATCGTTCTACTTTCATGGAACCTCCGGTTTGTTGGCGTGGTCTTTTGGTCGCTACCTCAACCTGAAAAAGCGGCTGTATGCTTCTATTAAAGACTTCTTTCAGTCTGCTACTTTGGAACAACAAAACCAATTATATCCAGTCATTGATCGACAACTGTCGTCGCGTTTCTTGATTTGGATGATGAATCGCCACTTTGTGATGAGCTTGGCAGGTGTGCCTAAGAGCCAGCAGAAGTTGTTTGTTACGAAATACGAAAATGGGGTGTTTGATTTTGTGAAGTACTGCATGAAAAATGTATTTACAAACTTGCCAATTCGCGAAAATTACTTCTGGCAATTGTACTTCAATGGCCACTACACAAAAGATTGCTGCCCGGAATATCTCGAGCAAAAAAACTACGCCAAGCTGCAAGAAAATATCGACAACGTCCAAACCTATTCGACAACCATCAGTGCCTTCCTAAAAGACAATCCTAAAGCATATTCTCATTTTGTTTTGCTGGATCATCAGGATTGGCTGGCTGAAAATGATCGGGAAGCCCTGCGCGAAGAATGGGAACTGATCCTCAAAAACAGCCGTAAAGGAACCAAGATATTGTTGCGTTCTGCCGCAGAAGAAGTTGACTTTTTCCCTGATTTTGTCAAAGAAAAAGTTACCTTCGAAAAAGATAAAACCAATTTAGTTCACCAAAAAGATAGGGTCGGAACATATGCAAGTACCTACCTGGGCATCGTAAAATGAGCTTGAACAAAAAAATTACTGTCGAAGAACTAAACCAGCACGAGCGCATCAGTGGATACTACCAATTTCAATCGCGCATCTACGATATGACTCGCTGGTCCTTCCTGTTTGGTCGGCTGCAAATTCTGAAGCAAATCGACTTTCAGCCGTCCGACTCTTTTCGCTTGGCTGAAATCGGCTGTGGCACGGGTTTCAACTTGAAATACCTCGCTCAGAAATATCCGAATATCGAATTGATTGGGGCAGACGTATCCAAGGATATGATGAACATCACCCGTAAGAAAATGGCGGCCTTGCCTACCAAGTGTACCCTCCATCAGCAAGCTTACGATCGGCATTCCACCATTTTGGAACAAGCTCCTGACATTGTCTTGTTTTCCTACGCTCTGACGATGATCAATCCGCAGTGGAAGGAATTGGTCGATAAGACTTACGAAGATTTACCCGCAGGTGGAAAAATCATGGTGGTTGATTTCCACGACTCTGCTTTGCCCTTTTTCAAAAGCCACATGTCCAACCACCACGTTCGAATGGATGGACATCTCCTGCCCGAGCTGAAACAGCGGTTTAAGACGATCCACAGCGCTGTGAAAGCAGCCTATGGTGGCGTATGGCAGTACTTTATGTATGTAGGAGAGAAGTAATCACTCCAAGCTCTAAGCCTGGGCCTCTAATTCCTCTGCGTCTCGCATATTTACCGTCATCAAAATCAATAGGCCGATGACAAAGTAAATGATGAGTGCCAGCACGCTGTTGCGCATGCTGCCCATGATTTGTGCAATGAGGCCAAAGCTGAAGGTCCCGAGTACGATGGCAACTTTTTCCAGGACATCGAAGAAGCTGAAGTAGGAGGCTGTATCGGTTGTATTTGCCGGAATGAGCTTGGAATAGGTCGATCGCGACAACGACTGTATGCCACCCATCACCAAGCCAACCAACACGGCAATAAAATAAAACTGTATTTTACTGGTCACAAAAAAGGCCCCAAGACAAATGCTCATCCAAATGATCAACATACTGATAAGGGCAGATTTATTACCTTCACTTTCCGAAATTTTGGAAAATACATAAGCACCACCTATCGCAACAATCTGAAGAATGAGAATCAACAAGATGAGTTCTGAACCATCGAATTTTAATTCGTCGGTTGCAAAGATGGCTGCCAGATAAATGACCGTTTGTACGCCGGCACTATAGAAGAAAAAGGAAGCTAAAAACGATTTGATGTTTTTCTTTTGCCGCACTTGCCGCCAAACATTTCGCAGCTCTTTATAGCCTCTCGACAGCAAATCTGTATCGTCTTTTGGCTTGGGTTCTTTGGGCAATCTGCGAAAGGTTATTTGTGCAAATCCAATCCACCAAACGCCCACCATAATAAAGGAAATCCGAGCAGCCAGGCTACCGTCCGAAATGAAAAACGTTTCGGGAAATTGAATCATCAGCAAATTGATCACCAGCAAAATGACGCTGCCAATGTAGCCATAGGAAAAGCCTTTGGCACTCACTCGGTCGACCTGGTCATTGGATGCAATCAAAGGTAGATAGGAGTTGTAAAAAACCTGTCCACCCGCAAAGCCGATCACTGCCAACACAAATCCGAAGACTCCAATGAGCAACGAAGAATAAGAGATGATGTTATCTTCGCCAGCATAGAAGCCAAAGAGTGAAATGCAAGCCAGTGAGCCGATCGTCGTGAAGATGCGCATGAATCGCTTCTTGCGGCCACCATAATCGGCAATGCCCGACAGCAATGGCAACGAAAGTGCAATGATCATGTAGGCAAATGCCAGCGCATAAGAAAACAGCGAACTAGGCGGCAACTCCATCCCCAGGAAAGAAATATTCGGTGACCCCAGCACCTTTTCTTGTGCATCGAACAGTGCGACATAATACTGTGGAAAAACGGCTACCGCTATAACAAGCGCAAAGGAAGAATTGGCCCAATCAAACATGGCCCAGGCGTTGATAATGCGCTTATCATTTAGGGGAATGTAGGAAGCGTCCTCGGTCTGGCTCATAAAAAAACAGGGTATTTATTGGCTCAAGATAGGAAAATTGGGGTACAAAAATTTTAATTCTCGCCCCTCACTTAATATCTTTCGATGGTTCCGCCGAAAATTTATCAGATGAACATTGCCATTTTGTCCAGAGGTCCTGGTTTGTACTCCACCCAAAGTCTGTTGATCGCAGGCCAGCGGCGGGGTCACCGGATGTTTCTGATCGACTATATGGACTGCAGCATCGGCTTGGAGCGCAACCGCCCGATGGTTTACTACAAGGAGGAAGCCATCAACTATCTACACGCCATCATCCCGCGCATCGGTGCTTCCGGGACCCAACACGGATCGGCCGTCGTCCAACAGTTTGAAATGATGGGGGTCTATTCGGTTCTGTCAGCCGACGCACTGCTCAAGGCGCGCAATAAGCTGCGCTCCCTCCAGCTGCTGTCCAAGTCGGGCATCCGTTTTCCGAGGACTGTTTTTGGCAACTTCCACGAACATGCCGACTACCTGGTCGAGTCCGTAGGTGGCATTCCGGTCATCATCAAATTGCTGAGTGGGACACACGGCCTAGGGGTAATCCTGGCCGAAGATGAACGTACCGCAGAATCCATCATCGAGGCTTTTCAGAAGCTAAAAGAAGGCATCATTGTCCAAGAGTACATACAGGAGGCAGGAGGGGAAGACATTCGGGCTTTTGTCATAGGGGAGGAGATCGTCGCGTCGATGAAGCGCAAAGCACTGCCCGGAGAGTTTCGCTCCAATTTGCACCGGGGCGGTTCCGCCAGCAAAATCAACCTGACCGCTGCCGAAGTTTTTACAGCCAAAGAAGCTGTGCGTATACTGGGACTCAAAGTAGCAGGTGTCGATATGCTGCAATCCCACCGCGGCCCGCTCCTCATCGAAGTCAATCCCTCGCCGGGCTTGGAAGGTATCGAAGAAACAACGGGCATTGATATTGCCGGCCAAGTCATTGCACTGATCGAAAAAGAGGCGGTCAAAAACAAGGTTTGAAAGTAAAACACAACAACAGCTCTATGGCTAAATCTATTGTCATTCACAATACAGAAGTACTGCCTGGCGAACAAGCGGTCATTCAGCTGAATGTTGCACGTTTGCCCTCCGGGACAATCATCAACATCGGCATCCATGTTTTCCGCACTAAGCATGAGGGGCCGACCGTCTTGGTGATGGGTGGCGTCCATGGAGATGAAATCAATGGGGTCGAAATCGTCCGGCGGCTGCTAGACCAAGGTTTATTCAAAAAGCTGAAAATCGGTAGTGTCATTGCCATTCCTCTGCTAAATGTCTACGGTTTCATCAACTTTTCCCGAGACGCTTCTGAAGGCAAGGATGTCAACCGAAGTTTTCCAGGGAGTCTAAAAGGGTCTCTAGCTTCCAGGGTGGCGGCCAATGTCAGCCGGCACGTACTACCGCACATCGACTTTGGGGTCGACTTCCACACCGGTGGAGGCAGCCGATACAATTATCCACAGATACGCCTATCGCAAGGAGACAAAAAGGCGGAGGTCCTCGCCCGCCAGTTTGCCGCGCCCTACACCATCCGAAAGGCCAACATTCCAAAGACATTGCGGAAAATGGCCATGGGAATGAAAAAGCCAGTTTTGGTGTACGAAGGAGGCGAAGCCCTGCGCTACGATGGTTTCTCGATCGAAAAGGGAATTGCTGGTCTCAAACGCCTGCTCCACGCACACGAGATGCTGGAAGAAGATGTGGCGATCAACCACCAGCAATTCCTATTCAACAAAACCGTCTGGGTGCGGGCCAACAATTCTGGCATGTTCATCTGGTATCAGCAGTCTGGTGCCAAAGTAAAGACCGGAGAGTTGCTGGGTGTGATCAATGATCCCCACGGCGATGTGGAAATTCCCGTCCGGGCCAGCCGCGACGGTTACCTGATCGGACACAACAACGCGCCTGTGGTCAAGGCAGGTGATGCTCTGTTTCACATCGGCTACGAGCTAGAAGACCTCTAGGGGAAGAGTAGAATGTATTCTTTTTCATCCATTGACAAGGAAGTTGGAGACAATCACAATTCGACTCGCAGCACTTCCAATGGTGGTTTTCTGACAACATCGCGGCTGTTGAAATAGCCAATCAGCATGGTAATGCCAGTGATGCAGATGAAAACGACCAGTGGCGGCCAAAGGTCGGGCCGGAAGGGGATGTTAAAGCTGAAGAGGGCCAAAAGCCAACTGGCCAGCAGCGCCAGTATGATCCCGGTTAGCGTAGCGATGGCACCGAGAATGCCGTATTCCATCACGTTGATCCAAAGGATTTGAGAGCGACTGGCTCCGATGGTGCGAAGCAGAACACTTTCTTTGATCCGCTGGTACTTGCTCAAAGCCACCGAGCTGATCAATACCATCAGGCCGGTGAGTATACTGAACAGGGCCATGAATCTAATAACGAAGGACACCTTGCTCAGAAGGGTATCAACGGTTTCGAGGATTTGCCCCAGGTCTATAACTGACACATTGGGAAACGCTGTCACCAAAGATTGCTGAAATTTAGCGGATTGCTCGATGGACTCTACCCGGCTGACCAACACCCGAAATTGTGGGGCCTTTTCGAGGATGCCAGTAGGGAATAGGAGGAAAAAGTTGGTCTGAATTTTTCCCCAATCGACTTTCCGAATGCTTCCTACCACCGTCTCTATCAAGGCTCCCTGAACATTGAAAGTCAAGCGGGTGCCAACCTTAGCGTCCAGACTGCGGGCATAGCCTTCCTCGACCGAAACGTAAATGGTGCCATCATCGGCCCGTTGGCCTCGCCACTCTCCTTCCAGTATGCTTTCCGATTCGATGAGGGTGTCTCGGTAGGTGACGCGATATTCCCTATTGTATACCCATTCATCTACCTCGCTGGTGCTATCTTTGAGGTAGCTCATCTTGTTTATGCCATCGATATTGTCCAAGCGCATCGTAATAATGGGAACCTGTTGAATGATGGGCAGGTCGTATTCGCGCGCCAGCTGATTGACGCCGGCTTGCTGCTTGGGTTGAATGTCGAAGAGGATCATGTTGGGCTGTCCTTCGCTACCACTCAATTCTACCTGACTCAGCAAAAGCCCTTGTACAAAAAACAAGGTAGAAATCAGCGCAGAGCCCAGGCCGATGGAGACAATCAAGGTCAGTGTTTGATTGTTGGGTCGGTAAAGATTGGCGATGCTCTGGCGGGAGACATAGCTCCAACCCGTGGGGAAGTATTTTCGCACCAGCCAGACCACCAGCTTGGCCACACCTGCCAATAGGAGGAAGGCCACCCCAAGTCCGATCGGAAAGCTGATGGCATCCCGACCGCCTCCGGTTTGCATAAAGCTAAAGGCGGTGACAAACAAAGCGATGGCAGCGAAAACCAGCCAACGCCAGGGGTCACGCTCCTGTTCTCCCAAGCTGGCAGAAGCCCGCAAGGTCCGAAGTGGCGAGGTCTTGCGAATGCCCAAAAGCGGAATGAGTGCAAACAAAATCGAGATGGAAAGTCCTGTGAAGACACCTTGCCAGATGGAGTCCCACGATAGATCGGCACTCACATTTTCTACCGGTAAAAAATCACTCAATACCAAGGGGAGCAATACTTGCAGACCGCTACCCAGCAAGGCTCCTGCAATTGATCCGATCAAGGCAAATCCAGCAATTTGTAGCAGGTAAATCAAAAAGGCTTGACGGCCACTGGCGCCCAGGCAGCGCAAAATAGCGACGGTAGCGATTTTGTCTTTGATGTAAATATGTACAGCACTGGCCACACCGATACAACCCAGCAAAAGTGCAATGAAGCCAACCAAATTGAGGAAGTTAGCCATTTGCTGAAAAGCTTCGCCCAGCCCTTGCTTGCGACTGTCTACGGTCTCATAGTTGAAAGAAGCAGCTTCCAGTCTGGGATCGATGGATTTGGTCAGGGCATCGATGTCGACAGTGGTTGGGAGCTTTAGGTAGTATTGGTAGAACACCCGGCTGCCCACCTTGATCAGGTCGGTGGCCTCCAAAGTCTCCATGGGAATGTATACGGCAGGGGCGATGGAGCCGGCAATGCCCGCTCTGCCGGGGCTAGAGTTCAGTTGGCCCTCAATTTCATAGGTGAGCTCGCCCAGCTTGATGCTGTCGCCCACCTCTAGGTCGAATTGGTACATCAGCGTTTTATCGACTAAAGCTTTTCGGCCCTTTCGAAAGCTGAGATAGGCATCTTTGGGGACGGTTGCAAACTTTCCATAAAAGGGAAAAGGTCCTTCCAAGGCCCGAACCTGGACAAGGCGGGTTCCTTCAGCCTTGGGAAAATAAGCCATAGAGACAAAATAGCGGGAAGCCGCCTGCTGTCCACCAATGGAATCGAGCAGTTGTTGAATATCGTTGTTGGCCGCTTGATTGGCTTGAAAGACAAGATCGGCCCCCAGGAGGGTTTTGGCCTCACCTTCTATGTCTTTTTGCAGGTTTTCACTGAATGAATTGATGGCGACCAATGCGGCAATGCCCAGCAGGATAGAGGATATGAAAAGAAACAGGCGTCCTTTGTTGCGTCGACTATCTCGCCAGGCCATTCGAACGAGCCACCGGAATGGAGCTTTTTGCATAGAGAAAAAATTCTATCTTTAGAACAACAATAAGACAAAGTAATGATCCGCATTGTTCTTTATGTTATTTTATTTGTCCTGTCAAACGTCTGTGCAGAGGCGCAGGGGGCTTTGCAAAAGGCGGTTGATGCTTTCGCAAAGGCACCGATGATGCAGTCTGCCAGCTTGAGTGTTTGTGTATTGGATGCGCAAAGTGGCCAACAGCTAGCGGGCTTTGATGCCCGAAAAAGTCTTATTCCGGCCTCTTCTTTAAAAACCATTACGACTGCTTCGGCCCTGGCCATGTTGGGATCGGATTATCGCTTTCGGACCGAACTGCAATACGATGGCAAGCTGTCAGCCGATGGTACCCTAAGTGGCAATCTCTACATCAAGGGATATGGCGATCCAACCTTGGGATCGGATCAAATGGAGGATACACCTGATTTGGAGGCCATTTTATCTTCCTTCGTGCAAGCCATTCAAAAGGAAGGCATTCAGCGAGTGGAAGGCCACATTGTGGGGGACGCTTCCTTTTTTGAATCTGCTGCGGCTGGTCGGCGTTGGTTGTGGGAGGACCTGGGCAACTATTATGGCTCGGGGATTTGGGGCTTGAACATCCATGAAAACAAATACTATTTGGAACTCCAACAGCAAAGTCGCTTGGGAGCCCGCCCGGAAATTGCGAACATGCAACCAGAAATCCCAAATTTGGTACTCATCAATGAATTGCGTTCAGCTGAAAAAGGGAGTGGTGACAATGCCTATATTTTTGGAGCGCCCTGGGGATATACGCGCTTTATCCGGGGAACCATCCCTGTGGGAAATTCTCTGTTTAGCATAAAAGGCTCCATTCCGGACCCTCCGTTTTTTGCCGCACATTGCTTGATGCGGCGCATGGTGAAGGCGGGCATTGCAGTGGACGGATACGCTACCTCTTTGCTGGAATTTCTTCGCAGCGGACAGAAAGAAACGGCCCGGAAAACCTTTTATACCCATCAGTCGGTTGCGCTGAGTCAGCTCATACGCCCGACGAATCTTCGAAGCATTAATTTGTATTGTGATGCTATGCTCAAAGCCATTGGCAGTCGTGAGAAAGGCGAGGGCAGTTCGGCAGCGGGGCTGGCAGCCATTGCGGCATACTGGCAAAAGAAAGGGCTGGATGTAGGTGGCTTTTTTATGGACGATGGCAGCGGCTTATCCGTTCGAAATGCCGTGAGTGCCTACCACTTAGCCAGCGTATTGCGACTGCTGAGCGAGGATAAGGTACTGTACGAGCCCTTCAAGGCTTCCTTGCCAGTAGCCGCTAAGAGTGGAACGTTGAAGTATATGTTTCGGTCGACAAAGGCTGCTGGAAAATTGCAGGCTAAAAGTGGTGGAATGGAACGGGTCCGCAGCTATACGGGTTATACTATAAATAGTAAGGGAAAGCTGTTGTGCTTCAGCATCATTGCGAATAATTTTAGTGGAAAAAGCAGTTTAGTTCGCCAAGCAATGGAAAAATTGATGCTGGCCATTCACAACAGTTAAAATCCTACTGATTGCCAATCTCGAAATAGGCACTGGCGGAAGCTACAAAATGCCTTCATTTGAGGTAAATGGTGGAAATTATGTCTTAGCTTTGAGCCTGAAACGCAATTTGAACCAAATCAATGATTGTCGCTATGTATTTGAGTAGAAATGCTTTCTTTCCTTTCTTTTTCTACGGTCTGATCGTCCTATTGACGATTGTTCTGCTACAGGGGTGTAGTGGATGTACGCAAGATTATCCCGATGGTGGAACCTTTCACCACTCCCAGCAAACGCACGACTACCGGGGAACCAATAAGCCAATGACTAGAACGGAGGAGCTTTTAGAGGAATACGAAAGGAACCTCAAAGAGAATACAGACAACATCGATATCAGAGATATTTGGCAAAAACCGGAAGTGGTATTGGATCTATTGGGGAACCTGGACGGAAAGGTCGTGGCGGATATAGGGGCTGGCCCTTACGGCTATTTCTCCTTGCGGATTGCCAGTCGGACAAAGGCCGAAAAAGTGATCGCCATCGACATCAATCAGGAAGCCTTGGACCACATCGAGGAATACGCCCGAGCCTTATTTCCAGAAACCGGACCGGCAAAGCTGGAACCGCGCTTGGCCACCGACAATGACCCGATGTTGAAGCCAGGTGAAGCAGATGTCATACTGATCGTGAATACGACCATTTACTTTAAAAACCGCCTACAGTATTTCGAGAATTTGCAGCGAGGGTTGGCCATCGGCGGACACCTCATGGTCATTGACTACAAAAAGAAAAAGACGCCCATTGGTCCACCTTTGGAAAGCCGGATTGCATTGGGGCAGTTGGAAAGCGATTTGGTATCCTCTGGCTATGAACTCATCTCATCGGACGATAAGACACTGGAATTTCAATACATCATCACGGCCATGAAAAGGGAATAAGCGGGATCATCCTGTAGTATCTTAACCATTTCCTCCCGTATTGATTGAGAATCAGGCGATTATTCAGCAAAAAGAGAAAAAATCCTTTAGTTGTCGAAAAAAATTGTCCGATCATACCTTCAAAATATTCCTTTTTGGCATTAAAATTGGAAATAGTAAAACAAATACATCAAAAAGTGGCTGAAAGGCTACCCTAATGGTGTACCCCTCTCATTTAGACTACGCCGATAAATTAATTGCATTCGCAATTCTAAAGCATACCAAGTCTTCAGTTGTTCGGATGAATAGCTGGTGATACTCCCAACATTTTTACCTCTCATAATTACGAATTTGACAACCCCCACCTGGAGGCCAGATGGCTTTTTGGACTAGTCCAACTAAGCAACTGCGCTGTTCCAGTCTCAGCATAACCGTGGAAAAATTTGTCTAACCATATCAAAATTAGTACTATGAGAAAAGTGAACTTGAAGGACGTAAAAGCTACTCCAAAAGTAAAATTTTTGAAAAAGTCGGAGCAAACGCAGTTGAAAGGTGGTGCGAGTTGCATCATTATTGACATTCCTGAAGGAAGTTAATTTTTCAACCAAATCAATGCTCTATCAAAGCGGCCATTAGCGAGACACTATTGGCCGTTTTTTTTGTATTTGACCTCTCCATCGACGATGGTATACAGCACCTTGGTATCCAACATCTTTTCTGCTTCACACTTGATCAGGTCTGTATCCAATACAATAATATCGGCGACTTTTCCCTCTGTCAGCGATCCTTTCTGGTTTTCTTCGAAGGCAGCATAGGCATTGCCCATTGTGTAGGAATAAAGGGCCTCCTCTCTGGTCATGCTCTGTTCTGGAAAAAAGGCTTGTCCGTCATCAGAGCGCGTGCGGCTGACGGAGGCGTACAGACTGGGAAGCGGATCGACATCCTCTACGGGTGCGTCAGTACCATTGGCAATTTTGGCTCCGGCATCTATCAGGCTGCGCCAGGCGTAGGCACCGATGCGGGCGCGCTCCTCTCCGAGGCGATCGACGACGAAGGGGGCATCGGAGGTGCAATGAACGCCTTGCATGGAGGCGATCACACCGAGCTGCTTGAAGCGCGGAATGTCGTTTGGGTGTAGGTGTTGGGCGTGTTCGATGCGCCAGCGTCTGCTTTCCTCGCTGGGTTTTTCTTGAAAGAGCTTTTCAATGATGTTCAAAACGGTTCGGTTGGCGCGATCGCCGATGGCGTGTACACACAGCTGCATGTCGTGCTTGAAGGCCAAGCCTGCAATGCTTTCCACTTCGCTGACGGGAGTTGTGTTTTGGCCGCTGAATCCGGGTTTGTCGTTATAGGGTCTGAGCAGCCAAGCACCAAAGGCCCCTAGGGCGCCGTCCACCTCTGTCTTGATGGCTTTACAGGTAAAAAACTGATGGCCGATGTCTACCATGGGGAAGCCAGCCATATTGTCCTTCATATCTTTGTAGGAGTGGCGCAGCATGGCCCAGAGTCGGAGGTCAAGTTGACCCTTTTCGGCCAAGTCTCGATAGCGATCGATTTCGGTATAGCTTGAGCCGGCATCTTGAAAAGATGTGATGCCTTTTTGGAGGCAGTCTTGTTGGGCCAATTCGATGGCTTTGTGCCAGCGGGCAGTTTGTGCTTCCTGCGGCAGTTGATCGAGGTAAGCTTGATAAGCGCTGCGGATGGGACCCATGGCCCGTTCTTCAAATACACCGATGGCGTTGCCTCGGTTGTCGCGAATGATGGCACCCCCTTCGGGATCGGGCGTTTCCAGGCTGATGCCAGCGGCTTCCATGGCCTTGGCATTGGCAAAAAGGGAGTGTCCGCTGGCGTGGATGAGAATGACCGGATTGTCGGGAGAAACAGCGCTGAGATCGTCGTGAAATGGATAGCCATACAGTGTTTGTCCAGGGGAAGAATCCCACTTTTCCTGGTGCCAGCCACGTCCTTCAATCCACTCTCCGGGCGCCATTTCCTTGGCTTTTTCCCCTACGCGCTGGACGATTTCATCCCAGTTTTTGGCCTTGAGAAAGTTCAGGTTTAACTGGCTGAAGCCCAGGCCGGAAAAATGTCCGTGTCCTTCTATAAATCCAGGCATGACGAAAGCGCCTTGGGCGTCTAAAACTTGGCTTTCTGCTCCCAAAAATGCGTTGACTTCCTGCCTAGTACCTACTTTGAGCAGTCGGCCGTCTTTGATGGCAATGGCTTCTGCTTGGGGTTTATTGGGATCGATAGTATAAACCTCCGCATTGATGATGACCATATCTGCAACTTGCGAAGGTTGTTGGCAGGAAAAGAGTAGAAGTAGTAGAAAAATGAAGGATCGATGCATGTGTTTTCGATTTAGGACAAGTACTAATAGGGCAGTCAACAAACTCAGACGTAGTGGAAGCGGTGGCTCAGCATTTCCAAAACGTATTCCCACAAATCTTCATAGGGAATGATTTCGATTTCGGACGACTGGCGCGCCACCTCCAAGGGGACATTGTCGAGCCGTTCCCTCAGTTGTTTGGTTTTGCGAACGACTGCCTCGCGGTGAAAGTTGGCCTTGGGAATTTGCAGCAACATTTTGATGAAAACGTTGGAGCGAAAGGTCTCATCCTTGCGTAGGTAGCGATAGCAATAGGCATTGAGTGCATCCATTCGATCGACGACCTGGCTAAACTTCTTTTGTTGGAGCATGAATAAAATCTGAATGATCAGCACCGGGATGTTGGCCCTTCTTTTTTCCATCGAATAAATGGGTACTTCGTTGAGAAATCTGGAAAGCTTAAATCGCTTGAGCTGATACTTTGACAGCGAGCTGTCTATCTTACCCATTTTCACGAACAGGTTGGCATAGGCTTCGTAAAGCAGCCAATGTTCTCGAATGGAACCGGGCATTTCTCGAAGTAGGCGTTTGTCGTTGGCTGTTGAGGCAATGATCTCATAAACCTTTTGGAATTTCTTGGAGTGAAAGTACAGCAAGGTTTGGTATTCTAAAGCAGAAAAATAGTTGATGCTGCCTTTGTCGATGAAGGAATTCATAAAGGCGATGGCCTTTTCTGCTTCTTCGTACTTTTTCAGTTGGATGCAGCATAGCAATTTCCAAAGGCAAAAAGAGGCAAGAGTTCTGTAGGCCGCTTTACTAGAAAAGTATTGTATGGCATCATTACTGGCAATCAGCAAATTGCGGTAGTCGTTGACGAGCTGGTAGCGAATGGACCGTATGAGGTGGTACAAGCGCAGTAGGGTATTGGACGTATATTCATTGATGACCTCTTGGGTTTCTTCCAGAAAGTTGATGGCCATTTTTTCAAGGGATGTTTTATCTACGTCCGATCGATAGGACAAGGCCACCAATTTGGACAGGTTGCCTTCGGCAATATTTTCATAATAGGCAATTTGAAAATAGTACATGGACCGTTCGTGGTAATGATCCATCTTTTTTAGGTCGCCCACGATGGTTCCATAGTAATTGCGCAGGTAGGTACACATCCGGTAGGAGATATTGGAAAACTCGAATCGGATGGCTTGGTTGAGTGTTTTTTGAGCAATTTTAGCACCGGTTTTTCGAATTCCGAGTCGATTGAGAATGTAGGCAGCCATCATGTTTCGATAGCAACTGATGTTGGCCTTGGCCTCGTCGGTGTAGCCGGGCTTGTTCAAGTCGATGAAAAAAGCAGTATTGATCAGTCTTTTTTCCAGGCGATATTTCAGTTTTTTGTAATTGGCGTCGTTTTCGTCACCATCATAAAGAGCTTGTGCAGCATCATGGTCCGTTTCGAATTTACCTTCGGCGATTCCATCGTAAAGCTCCCGCATTTTACTGCTGTAATTGGTCGAATTACCCATCACTTCGACGCGTTTGATGGCCTTTTTGTTGACAACATTAATGAGGTCTTTTAGTGTATCCATATCATTGAATAAATAGCCGACAATAATTATATGTTCAAAATAGTCTTTTTACAGGACTTAATCTCAGTTTTGGGACTGCTTAAAATGTTGATTTATAGGGGTATGTGTTGTGAAAGGTGGATTTATGGCTCTGTTAAGTATTCCTAAATATATTAAAAATGTCGTAGAAGTTCAAAGGCTTCCTTAATAGTTTTGTACATACCCAATGTAATTCACACAGGCAGTATATTACTAACCAGGCAGGCTTAAAGAGAAGGCAAAAAAAGGTGTATTAAGGACTGTATTCTTGTATGAGTATTGATATACACCCAGTGTAAACATAGAACAAATAACACACATGAGCCTTGCTATTTCAAAACTAGAGATCACAGATCTTAACATTCGCAATGCCAAAAAGATGGGCATTGTTCAGCTGACTGCTTCTGACCAGCAATTGAACGGTCGTCAAGTGACGATCGATGGACGAAAAAAATTGAATTTTGGTTCTTGTAGCTATTTAGGACTCGAGATAGACGAGCGCCTTAAGCAAGCTGCAATAGAGGCTATTTTGAAATATGGTGTACAATTCTCCAGTTCGAGAGCTTATATATCTCTTGGCATCTATGAAGAATTGGAAGGTCTGCTGGGGCAGATTTTTGGGCATCCGACACTCGTTTCACCATCCACATCTTCGGGACATTTGTCAATTATTCCGGTTTTGGTAGGGCCAAAAGATTTGGTCATACTGGATCATCAGGTTCACGCCAGTGTCCAAACTGCGGTCTTACAGGTCAAGGCTAAGGGAGTAGCCGTAGAAATGATTCGCCACAACAACATGGAGTATTTGGAAAGTCGACTAGTCGAACTCCAGGGCGAATACGACAAGATATGGTACATGGCAGATGGCATCTACTCGATGTATGGGGATGGCGCGCCTCTTTTGGAGCTACAAAGGTTACTAAATAGCTACGACAACTTTCATTTGTATATTGATGATGCACATGGGATGAGTTGGATGGGAAAACACGGATCAGGCTATGTTTTGAGCCAGATTGATTTACATCCGAAGATGTATTTGATTACCTCCCTTAACAAAAGCTATGCTACGGCAGGAGGTGCTATGGTTTTTCCCAACAGAGAGTCTTATGACCTAGTGCGCAATTGTGGTGGTACGCTGATGTTCTCAGGTCCGGTTCCAATCCCAAGTTTGGGGGCTGCTGTTGCCTCGGCTCGGATTCATTTATCCGATGAGATTTATACCCTACAGGACGAGTTGCATCAAAAAATTAAATACTTCATTGAGCAATCCAGAAAGCTGGATTTGCCATTGATTAAAGACGAACTGACGCCTATTTTCTTTATGGGTGTAGGAAAGTCTGAGCTCAGCCAGAAAATTTGCCAGCGTCTACTGCGCGATGGCTTATATATCAATACGGCATTTTTTCCAAGTGTTCCTTACAATCGCGCCGGTTTGCGGATGACGATAACAAGGCACAATCAGTTGGAAGACATTGATCTTCTTTTGGAGTCGATAGCGATGCACCTAGATGCAGAGTTAGAGCAATCAGATTTTAGTCGAAAGGACATTTACAGGAATTTCAAGATGAAGCGAGAAACGCGAGACAGTAAGGTTCCTAAAGTCCGGCGTCAAACGGCTAGTTCCTAATAGACCATGAAGAACTTCCTAATACATTCCTAAGTATCACTTTGTTTTCAATAAGTCGCGAATCCCGGCAGTGCGCTCCCCGCGCCCCCGGGATTTTTTATGTCAATGAAAAACACCGAAATGAAGATCCCTCTCCATCTCGGTGTTTGTTTTTTTATCTAAGCAGATTTTTATACTCGCTCTATAATCATAGAAGAAGCACCACCACCACCATTACAGATAGCAGCCAATCCGACGGAACCATCTTTTTGGTGCAAGACGTTGTTGAGGGTGGTTAGAATGCGTGCGCCAGAGGCACCCAGCGGATGTCCAATGGAGACCGCTCCTCCGTGCACATTTACTTTATCTTCTGTCAGCTCCATGTCGTGGTTAAAAGCCATGGCAACGACTGCAAAGGCTTCATTGACTTCAAAAAAGTCGATATCGCTGGTGGTCATTCCTGCCATCTTGAGGGCGCGCTTGGCGGCTAGGGGAGGGGTGGTGGTGAACCATGCAGGCTCCTGGGCAGCATCGGCAAATGCGCGGATGCGAGCCACCGGCTTGAGTCCAAGTGCTTCCACCTGTTCTTTGCTGGCCAAAACAAGGGCAGAGGCACCATCATTGATGGTAGAGGCATTGGCAGCTGTTACTGTACCATCCTTGGTGAATGCTGGGCGCAGGCTTGGAATTTTCTCGAATTTTACCCGCTTGTACTCCTCATCCTCCGTGATTACCAGGTCATCTTTCTTGCGCTGTGGAACATTCACAGCCACGATCTCATTCAGCAGGCTGCCATTCTCTGTACTCTCTGCCGAGCGCTTGTAAGACTGGATGGCAAAAGCATCTTGAGCCTCCCGGCTGATGTTGTATTTCTTAGCTGTGTTATCGGCGCAAATACCCATGGCCGTATGGTCGTAGGCGTCCAGCAGGCCATCCTTCTGAAGGCCATCCACGAGCTCACTACCGCCAAACTTATATCCAAATCTAGCCTTTGGAATGTAATACGGTACGTTGGACATACTTTCCATACCACCAGCCACGAGAATATCGGCCTGTCCCAAGGCGATGCTTTGAGCGGCAAACATGACAGACTTCATACCAGAAGAGCAAACCTTATTGATGGTTGTGCAAGGTACATTGGTGCCAATACCTGCCTTGATGGCAGCTTGTCGGGCGGGTGCTTGTCCAAGGTTGGCAGAACAAACATTGCCCATAAAGACTTCCTCGACCTTAGTGGCTTCCACGCCTGCTCTTTCCAGGGCGCCTTTGATGGCTGCTGCCCCCAGGTCGATGGCGGATAGGCCCGCGAACATTCCGCCAAAACTCCCAATGGGCGTCCGGACGGCTGAAACGATAAACACTTCTTTCATCAAGCTTAGATTTTATTTGGTGGTAGAATGATACTGGCAGATGGGCCAGGTCTCGCAAAGATAAACAATAAAAATAGTACAGCGGTTTTGCATTCTAATAAAATTGGCTTATATTTGCAGCCCAGTTGGAGACAAGGAATTGAAAATGATCAATTTTATCTTCGACGGTTCATATCGCGGAGTGGAGCAGTTGGTAGCTCGTCGGGCTCATAACCCGAAGGTCGCAGGTTCAAGTCCTGCCTCCGCTACAAAGGAAGCCTTGATGGTTGTATGACTGTCAAGGCTTCGTCTTTTCAGTAAGAACAAGTTTTCCTTGAGGAAAAAAGGTAAATGAGTTTGTTGGCCCTCTCAGCAAACAGGTGGTAAATGGGCTTCCTGTTGTTGCCATCTAAAATATCCCGAAGTAGGATTTAGTATCCCTATGAGCAATCCGTTGAACGTCAATAGTGTTTCTGAGGGTGGTCCGTACAAGGTGCAAGCCTTCGAGTTCATTCTCCGCTGTATGTACACTCCATCAGTCGTTTCTTCCTCTATTGATTCATTTTGTATATTTTCCGTTTCTTTTTGTTTTGTAATTCGGGGCCTCTTTATTGATGTTTCTGAATGGCTCCAATACTCCCTTGCTGATTCTATCCGAGAGCTTGGTAAGTGAAGTGCTTAACGAAATCATCTGACGGTTCTTTGAGTGCTCTATCAAGTATGGATGTGGTTTCTTTCAGGTATTTCAACTCACTCGCGTTGTTCCAGATGCTTTCCTCATCAAAATGATCCTTTTGGAATTTAGTCAATTGCTTGCTGTCATTGTCCTTGAGATTCTCCAAATTGGGCAGAGTTGAAAGCTGTATTTATTGAGATTGTCTTTCTTATTTATCCGTTCGATGAATTTTTCAATATTTAGATTTTAGGCACAAAATTCCAATATTGATTTTGCTTGATAATTACTGTGAGAAAAAAATCGA
>JBCCSZ010000145.1:0-18604 GCA_039199225.1 Bacteroidota bacterium | reverse complement strand
TAAAAAACACTCTCCTTGTTGTCGGCATCTTTTGCTGCCCCCATGGTTCTATTGATGCAAGTTGTGAAGTAGACCACCTTGAGGGCGCCTTCGGTGGTGACCTGTGGGGGTAACGCCCGTTTGGCAGGCATGGCTTGTGGCATATCCGGACTCCAATGCGTCTTTTGTCCAATCAAGCCCGTCGTCGTACGGGCTATTGTATCCATCACTTTTGGCCCTACCAATCCATTGACAAACTGTCCGATCTGCATACCTGCTCGAAGCATTTGGGTAGTTTTGTCCAGGTGCTGCGCTGCTTTTTGTGCCAACCAGTTGCCGCTGTTTTTCTGCTGGCGTACTTTTTTGGTGTAAACGCCCGTATCAATCTTCACGGGGCAAGCCAAGGCACAGAGTCCATCGGCAGAGCAGGTTTGGTCGACTTGATAGGCTGTAGCTTTCTTAAGTTTGTCTGCCTCGGCTTGCTTGCCAATACTGCGTAGGCGGCTCATTTCCCGATGAATGACGATGCGTTGTCGTGGCGAAAAAGTAAAGCTGTGGGACAGGCAAGTGGGTTCGCAAAAACCGCACTCTATGCACTTGTCAATCAACTCATTGACGGCAGGTAATGGCTTGAGGTTTTTAATGTGTAGCTTATCATCTTCGTTGATGATGACGCCAGGGTTGATGATTTGCTGAGGATCAAAAATGTTCTTGATGGCTCGCATCAAATCGTAGGCTTCCTTGCCCCATTCCTTTTCAACAAAAGGTGCCATATTCCTTCCGGTTCCGTGTTCTGCTTTGAGTGCGCCATCGTACTTGTCGACCACCAGATCGGCCAGATCGCGCATGAAGGCGTCGTAACGAGCCACCTCTTCGGCCTGGGCAAAATCTTGCGTAAAGACAAAGTGCAGATTGCCCTCCAACGCATGGCCAAAAACGACGGCATCGTGGTAATCGTATGCTCTGAATAAGTCTTGCAAATCAAGGGTGGCAGCCGCCAGGCGGGCGATTGGAAAGGTGATGTCTTCGATAATCACAGAAGTTCCGATTTTCCGAATGGCTCCAACGGAAGGGAATAGCCCTTTTCGGATTTTCCAGTATTTGCCGTAGACCTCTGGTTCGTCGGTAAAGACAAAAGGACGCTCCGTCGGAATGTGGTCGATGATCTGCCGAACCTCCTTGACCTTTTCTTCCATGCGCGCCCGATTTTTCGATCTGATTTCCACTAGGAGTGCAGCCGCTTCTCTGCTGATCTCCGGCAGATAGTCTGGCACGCCTTCCATATTTTCGACCGATCGCAAGCTGGCCCTGTCCATCAATTCTACGGCATCCACTGGTGCCGACTTCAAAGCCGAAACTGCATTGCAAGCCTTTTCCAAGGAATCGTAAATGATGAGGGCGCTGGCCTTATGGGGAAAATCTTCAACCGTATGGTAGGTGATTTCTGCAATCATCCCCAGGGTGCCTTCCGATCCAATCAGCAAGTGGGCGATAATGTCTACTGGATCGCTGAAATCGACCAGTGCATTCAGGCTGTAGCCGGTCGTGTTTTTCATCTTGTACTTTTCGCGAATGCGCTTGGCCAGCCGGTCGTTGGCTTTGGTTGCTTGGCCCAGTTGGTCGATGCCCTGGTAGATGGCCGCATGGTATTTTTTAAAACGAGCAATACTATCCGAGCAGGCCGTGTCCAAAAGAAAGCCATCGTAGAAAAGTATCTTCATGCTGTGCAGCGTCTTGTAGGAATTCTGTGCAGTGCCGCAACACATTCCGCTGGCGTTGTTGGCAGCAATTCCTCCGATCATGGCCGCATTGATAGAGGCCGGGTCTGGACCGATTTTTCTACCATAAGGCTTAAGTAAAAGGTTGGCTTGTGCGCCGAGTACGCCTGGCTGAAGGCTTATTTTTTTACCCTCGTCCAGAACCTGGTATTTCTTCCAGAAAAAACCTGCTAGGATCAAGATCGAATCTGTGATGGCTTGCCCCGAAAGGCTGGTTCCCGCCGCCCGAAAAGTGACCGATAGCCCAAAGCGATTTGCTTGTTGCAACAAAAAGGAAACCTCTTCTACCGATTTGGCCTGAATGACCATCTGAGGAATCATTCGATAGAAACTCGCATCCGTTCCGTAGGCCAAGGTGCTGGCCTCATCTGTAAAAATACGCTCCGGTTCTACCTGCCGACAAATGCTTTGGTAATATGCCTGATAGTTATTGTCCAGCATCTCCGATGGGATTTACAGGTGTTGCTTCGTTGAGGGTACTCAAATACTGGGTCAGCTCATCGGTTACACCGAAGCCATACAACATCGCCAGGCCGATGATGCCAGCAAAGATGACGTAGTAGGCAGTCGGCAAAATCGTTTTGCGCAAAATGACGCCTTCCTTGCCCAGCAACCCTACCGTAGCGGAGGCTGCGACAACGTTGTGAATGGCAATCATATTTCCTGCAGCCGCTCCCACGGCTTGTAAGGCGACCAATACAGAGCCGGTAATGCCGAGCGTAGCAGCTGTCGAGAATTGGAATTGAGAAAGCATCATATTGGAAACCGTGTTGGAGCCAGCGATAAAGGCGCCCAAAGCTCCGGTTGCCGCAGCAAAAGCCGGATAGATTTCTCCAACAGTGCTGGCCATCCATTCTGCCATAGCGATCGGCATACTGGAATAGCCCATGTCATTGACACCAGAGTTGATTAAAATTCTGACCATCGGGATGGTAAAAATTAATACAAAACCTGCCCCGATCAGGGTTCTGCTGGACTCGCCGATGGCTGTATTAAGTTGGCGGAGTTTCATGCGATGGATGAAAAACGTCAGCAAAACCACCATGACCATGATGCCACTAGGGAGATAAAGTGGTTGAAAAGAAGTGCTGATGCCTTCTACGCCAAATAGGTTGGTAAAGGAGAGGGTAGCGCTTTTGAGCATTGTATTGATGCCCAAACTTGGAATGCGGCTGAGGACCAAAAACAAGGCGACCAAGACATAAGGAATCCAGGCTTTTGTCAACGACATTTGCTGGGGGCTTTGTACCAATTTGTCCAGCTTCAATTCTAAATTGCCCATCCAGGCAGCCGGCCACTTGTCGGTAGGTTCAAAATCCCAATTGTCTTTGGGTAGCAAAAACTTGGCTTTGGCGGCAGGTACGACGATCATCATACCGACGAGCGCACCGATGATGGATGGAAATTCCGGCCCTAGGAAAACGCCTGTCAATGCATAGGGAATGGTGAAAGCCAGGCCGGCGAAAATGGCGAAGGGGGCAATGGATAAACCATCGGTCCAAGATTTTTTCTTACCAAAAAAGCGCGTCATAACTATGCACATCAAAAGTGGAATCAGGGTGCCGATGATGGCGTGGATGATGGCGACCTCTGAGGTGATGAGCAGTAGAAATTGATCCCAACTGGTGCCGGCTGCTACCAACTGATTGGACAGCTCGGTGGTGCGCAGGCCCGTATCTACGCCTATGACGATGGGTGTTCCGACTGCGCCAAAGGAGACGGGTGTTGATTGGATCATCATGCCCAAGGTGACGGCAGCCATGGCTGGAAAACCCAGGCCGACCATCAGGGGCGCCGCTATGGCAGCGGGTGTGCCGAAGCCCGATGCTCCTTCGATGAAGCAACCAAACAACCAGGCGATGATGATGACTTGTACTCTCCGGTCTGGGCTGATATTGGTAAAGCCAGATCGAATCGATTGCAAGGCCCCCGAATGTTTTAAGGTGTTCAGCAGCAGAATGGCGCCAAAAATGATCCACAGTATGGAGGCGGTTACTCCCAAGCCTTGCATGGTGGAGGCCATCACGCGATCGAAAGGCATCTCCCAAACGAAAAGAGCAATGGCAGCAGTGATGAGAAATACGAAGGGCATTGCTCTTTTGGCAGGCCACCGCAAGCCCACCAAAAGTATACCTGCCAAAAGGATGGGGGAGAAGGCGAGCAAGGCTTGTAATGTTAGGTTCATTGTCGAATAATTTTGATTAGGTTAAAATCCAATTCTGGAAAATCTGTTGTACAGCTATCGTTTGATATTGATCATGTGGACGACTCATCTGGCCGAAGAGTGACAAAAATCACCTCGGAACTTGATAAGCATCATCCTTATGTCGTCCAATTTTCTCCTATTTTAGGTTTGTCGTGGAGGAGAAGGTTGGCATTTTTTGAACCGCTATTTGTTTTGTAGAAAATTGAATTTGAGGGTTATAATTTTGGTTTCAATGCTTGGAGCTTTCACAAATTTCAAATTTCTTTTAAGTTCTATGTAAAGTTAGGCGCTTTCAAAACTGATAGAAACATAAAAATTTGCACATCCTTCACAAATTTTTGCAACTGTCAACTTTTTATCATCCTTTATTGCAATGAGACCAATCGTACTAAACAAGAAGAGCAGCTCTGTCCGCCAGTCCTTTATCATCAATAAAAACATCTTGCCTCAATTTTATACTGTTTGGCACAATCATCCCGAATTGGAGATTTTGTACATTGAAAAGGACCAGGGGACTGCTCTGATTGGCGATGCTTCCTTGCCTTTTGCTGCCGGAGAATTGATGCTCTACGGTGCCAACCTGCCACATATGTTTAAACCTGACTTGCCCAGTGACGATCATCCTTCGGAAGGAGTCGGGGCGGTTGTCTTGCATTTTCCCCAACAGTTTGTGGAAGCCTCCTTGGAAGTCATTCCCGAGTTTTTTGAGGTGAAAGCATTGCTGAGGAGGGCCAGCCGAGGCATTCTTTTCAAAAATGACATCAGTAAAAAGGAGGCAGGTAGTTTGCTGTATCGGATGCTCAACGAAGAAGGGGCTGACCGGATGCTGAATTTTATAAAACTGCTCTCTTTGTTGGCTCGCGAGGAAGAATATGAATTGATTGTCAGTGAGGGCTATGTAGCGTCCCTCAATGCTGGCAATGAACGGCTAGAGAAAGTTTACCAATACATTTCTAAGAACTACTCCAAGTCGGACATGAACCTGGAAGAGGTCGCCTTGATTGCCAATATGAATACGACCGCATTTTGTCGCTATTTCAAAAAAATCACCAAAAAGACTTTCAATCAATTTTTGAACGAAGTTCGAATTGGCCATGCCTGTAAACTTTTGCTGGAGGAAAAAAGAACCATAGCCGAGGTTGCCTTCTTATGCGGCTACAACAACACATCCAACTTCAATCGGCAATTCAAGAAGATCAAGCAACTGGCGCCCTCCGCTTATTTGAAACGCTTTGTATCGTAGAGATAAACTTTGGCTTTTGTCAACGACTATTATTCCCTCCATCGATAAGTAGCAGACCGGTCGTATAGATCAGTCTAGGTTGTACTTTCTACAGCCTATTAAAATTGTACGATCCCTCATATTTTAAGCTTGTGCTGAAGTTCTACACAGGTGAAAACAGCCTAACAGTTACATTACAGAAAAAATAAATTTGTTGAGTCAGCATATTTGAATACATTTGATTAACAAAACATATAATTAACCAACATCCTTTCATTACCTTTAGAATCTGCAGTTCTAAGAATCAGACTCCAGCATTCCAAAGAGTGGTGAAAAGAGTAAATCTGATTGTTATGAAAATGAGATTCTTTTTCATGTCTCTCCTTTGTCTCACCCTGATTTGTTTTTGGACCCAGGAAACCCACGCACAAAAAAAGTTTGTTAACCCCGTCCCGATTCCATACGCGATTGAAGGCCCAGATTGGCGTTTGGATATCATTGATACCTTACACAATTTTGACCCCAACGGAGCGATAGGTGTGGTGACTGATCAAAGTACTGGAGATACGATTACCTTTAATTTAAATGTTTCCGTACAGGCTTTTGCTTACAACAACCCAGACAGCACCAATACACCTGGTGCGATGACCTATTGTGGGCCAACCATTATTGTCAATAGGACAAATGATCGGCTTGATTTTCCAATCACCAATAAAGCAGTTCCTCTCACTACGCTCCATTGGCATGCTTTGAATTTGCCGGCAGAAGCAGATGGTGGTCCTCATCAAAGGATTAGTAAAGATCAAACATGGCATTCCATTTTTCCAATTATCGATGAAGTTCAAACGGCCTGGTACCACAGTCATTTGATGGATTTGACAACGGATCAGGTCACGCGCGGAATGGCAGGTATGATGTACGTTCAAGATCCAAATAATGATCCTTTGTATTCACAACTTCCAAATGAATATGGGGTAAATGACATCCCATTGAACATTCAGGCTAAAAATTTTAATTTCGACGATAACAACAATGTGACTTCCATTAAAGCTGGTGAAAAACCTGGCCCTGGTAGTTGGGGGATGGTAAATGGTGTAGTTGGAGGAGTGATGCATGTACCTCATTCAATGGTTCGCTTGCGCATGTTGAATGGTTCGACCATCAAAGTATTCAACATTGGATTGACGAAGGAGCTACTTTATGATTATACCACAGCGAATGATAGTATACGGTTTGAGGACATGTGGATGGTGGCTACAGGAGGTGGCTATTTAGATTATCCTCGGTCAGCTAGAAATAATTTATTTTCACCCGGAGATCGAAGAGAATTTATCGCAGACTTTGGTCAATATAGCCCCGGAGATACCATATATCTCACCCACTTTGATAATAAGTTGCCAGCTGATGCAAAATATTCGAAAAACTGGTATAGTTCCGCAATGATGGCTTTTGTAGTGGATGAGACCATCCGACCAACTAGACCTGTCACTTCCATACCTGCTACTTTAAAGCCCTATTCAATCGCACCTGGCCCAGTACTTAAGACTAGAACCAAAAATTTACTTGGAGCAGGAGGAGCAGGAGGTCAATGGACGATTGACGGTATACCAATGATAATGAATGTGATCAACGACACAGTGCTTGTAAATACGAAGGAAGAATGGATTATTAACAATACAACCGACGTGGCCCACCCTTGGCATATCCATAAGGTTCAGTTCCAGATAACGGAATATATAGGGAAGGTTGCAATTCCAGATGATAAAGGAGGCTTTACAGATGAGTCAAAAGTCTACACTTATCCCAATCTACCAGATGAACTCAGTGGCTGGAAGGATGTACAGTTAATTCGAGAAGGTGCAGAACTGACCTATGTAGCGCGCTTTGACAGCTTTCCGAGCCCATATGATATGGACAGCCTCTTTACGCATGCTTATATGTATCATTGCCACATCCTTACGCATGAGGATAATAGTATGATGCACCAGTTTGTAGTGGTCGATTCTTTAGTGCCGGCTGTAACAACAAATACCAAGGAATTACAAGAGCTGGGAACACTTACGATTTTCCCAAACCCGGCCAATAACTCGATGAACTTTAAAGGAGACTTTACAGAAGCTGGCGTATTGCGCTTATACGATTTGAATGGAAAGCTGTTGGATCAGCGGGATATACAATCTCTACCGGGTTCTAATATCCCCACAGATCATTTGCCTAGGGGTATAATCGTTGTGGAGTATGTTTCAGGTAATCTTCGATTCGTAGAAAGAGTAATGCTTCAATAGCACATTGGGGTAATACTGTTCAGTTAAATACATAGGAGTCCTCCCAAAACGTAGTAGTGGCTCCTTTCAAAAAAAACTCTTTTACAAATCAAATGGGTACTGAACCCATTTGATTTGTTCTTTTTGAAGGCTAGGGAAGATTTCCATCAAAAAAATTGATCTCGAAGCGAGGGGAACAATCCCGGCTCCTTTCCTTTGCGTTGCGGTGGCTTCTGCTGATTAGCCTGTCGGATATGCTGGCCGTTATATGTTCGTCCAGATCACCGCCAGAATATAAAAGACTTTCTTGGAATAGCTGCCCGACTGATTGGCTGGAAAGCGCCACTTGCATTATATTCGTGTATGAATCGTATCAGCAGCAAATTCCGACACCACTTTTACCACCCCAACTATCTGTACTTTCTGATTAGTTTGATCCTGTTGATTTTGGCACCGCCCTTGGTGGGTGTAACGGCCAGTGGTCGCCTGATTTTTCAGCTCTCCTTTGCACTTGTGCTGTTGATGGGTTCTTTCTACGTATCGACCTCCTTTGTTGAAATGTTTGTTGCCCTGGCTGTGAGTACCTTCCTTTTCTACTCTTTTATCCAAAACCAGGAAGTACAAGCCTTCAACCTGGCCGCTGCACTTAGTAATTTCTTATTCTTTACTTTTTTATTTTTCCGCTTGATGACCTATCTGTTGCGGCGGGATCGCATTGACATCAACAGCCTATATGCCAGTATATCCGCATTTCTGTTATTGGGAATCATTGGCATGCCCTTAGCCAGCACGATTGAATACTATTTTCCAGGAGCCTATCGGCTTCCGGAATCTTATACCTATTACGATTTCCTATACTATTGCTACATCACCATCACAACGGTAGGCTATGGGGACATTACGCCGGTACACCCACTGGCCAAGGCACTGGCGATTCTGCTGAGTATCACGGGCCAATTGTACATCACCTTTGTAGTGGCGATCATCATCGGTAAATATCTGGCCGATGAATTAGACAAAGATTAAACCCATTCAGAATAAACGGTGTTGATTAGTTGTTTGGATTGATTGATGAATCTTAAAACCCTTGTGTCGTGATTAAAAAATTATCCATCTTACTATTCACGTTTGCGCTTGGTGGCCTTTCTCTTGCGCAGGACACCTTCTCCATCATCGCTGCCGACCCTTCCACTGGCGAGATCGGGTCGGCCGGAGCTTCTTGCGTTGTCGGGGTAGGGAATCAAGGGCTTATCGATATTATTGCGAAAATTATCCCCGGAAGGGGCGGGATCAATTCCCAAGCCTACGTCTGCATTCCCAATGTAAATTTGAACAACGCCAGTATCCAAATGGCCAATGGCGCTTCTCCATCTGAGATCATTGATTATTTGATGGACAATGACGCTTGTGGTTCTCGAAACTTCGACCCGCGATATAGGCAATACGGCATTGTCGATTTTGATGGGGCAGGCAATGTCCGGACGGCTGGTTTTACGGGGAGCTTGGCAGATGGCTACAAAGAGGATCGGCAAGGAATCAATTACAGTATTCAAGGAAATATTCTGATAAACAAGTCGGTCATTGACAGCATGGAAGCAAAGTTCCTTCGTACGAACGGCACCCTGGCGGACAAGCTGATGGCTGCCTTACAAGGTGCTAATTTTGCTGGGGCAGATGTGCGTTGTCTCGGCAATGGAACCTCCTCCACAACTGCTTACCTAGTCGTTTATCAACCAGATGATCCAGAAGACAATCCCAGCATTCGCCTAAATGTTGGAGAGCAACCCTCCCGCGTCGAACCCATCGATTTGCTACAAGATTTGTACAACGACCTAACCGTCAGCGTTAACAACAGTGAACTTCAAGAACAAATCAAACTATTTCCAAACCCCGCCCATTCCTTTTTAACCCTGACGCATTCCGATGCCATCCGAGTGGCATCCATCAAGGTGTTCGATCTCAAAGGGGCGCTCGTCCATTCCCAGGACATTGCGCAACCAGAAGCCACTCACCACAAGCTAGAGGTATCGACCTTCGTAGACGGCCTGTACCTGATGGACATCCTGACGGATAGAGGGGCTGTACGCATGAAATTTGTCAAAGAGTAGGAGGTGGTCATACGATATGGGGCTTCCAAAGTTGGAACAATAAAATTTTTTAATAGCCTCATCATACTAAAGTACCCCAACTACAAATCACATGCAGTTGGGGCGCTTTATCAATATCAACTAATCGATGTTCTCACGACAAGAAGTCGTTCTCAGCATCGATAGAGTATAAGTGCGTTTTAGCGAACGATCATTTTCTCTGTCCTAACCACCTGGCCATTCACGATCAAGCTGTAGTAGTAAATGCCTGAAGTCAAATCCGTACCATCTACGTCTAGTTGACCAACGGTGTTATTGATGGCGTAGTTGCGAATCTCTTTTCCGGAAGCATCGATGATGCGAATGCTGGCGGCATTAAAACCTTCTGGCAATTTGTAATCGATGGTCGTATTCTTTCCGAATGGATTGGGGCGATTTTGTCTCAGCTGAATATTGTCCTTGCCCAATTCCAATTGACCTTGCTGATTGAGTACTTGCTCGATGCGTACGAGGCGATCTTCCAACTGAGCCATTCTGGCCTTCTGCTGGTCAATGGTCGTTTGCTGCTCGTCTATGGTGACCTGTTGCTGATCGATGATGTCTTGTTGCTCCTTCATGGCCTCTGTGATGACTGGAACCAGCATGTGGTATTTCACACTTAGGTAACCGCTGTCATCTTGATTGACTGCCTGGGGAAGAATCTCCTGCAGCTCTTGGGCGATGTAGCCAAGTTGTTCTGTTTGAGGCATATTGTTGAATGGGAACTCCATCGTCTTGTCGGTATAGTAGTAGCGTTGGCCGTTGGTTGCGAGTATTTTTTCGAGTGGGGAGCTGATGTCTTCAAAATCGCGCTTGAGGCGTCTGTCAGAGCTGACGTTGAAAGCTGTAGCAGAAATAGCACCCGAGACGGTGACCAGGTTGCGACTTCTATTCGAAATGGTAATGATTCTCGTACCACATCCTTTGTCGAGAGGGTCTGGCTTGTAAACAAAACTGAAGGGACCAGGACCGAACTGCAGGGTTGGTTCGCGATCACTTTGTAGGAAAAGACTCAGCTGATTTGCGGTGTTGGGCTGAATGCGAATGCCATATCCAGGACAGGCATTTGGACTGCCACCACCTGCTACACCGAATCCGATGAATCTGGTTGGGAAGTTGGTGGTACGTGGATCGGCCAGAATCATGTTGTCGCCTCGGACGTCTAGCTGTCCGAACAGCGGTGGGTTGCTGGTGATGAGACGAGAACTCTGGATCAAGACGCCGTTGGGGTTGTTATTGACGATTTTTCCAGATGTACCAATGGGAAAAAATTGAGCGAAGACCATGCCCTGTAAAGCAAAGAGAAATAGAAGGGTAAATAAACTTTTCATTTTCATGATTCGATCATTTAGATGGATGAAAAAATAGTTTAGAGCAAATAATGTAGAGTGAAAAAAGGTCCACCCAGTTTATTTGGTCATATGATCGATAGAGTTGCTCTGTGGGTGATCAATTGAGTTTGTACCACTGTTTTGAGCTTTAACTTTCCCAATTTTAAACCATTGCAATTAAGTGCCTAGACAAATTAAATAAGGATAACATAATTTTGTCCAGGCACCTAGCGCTAAAAACAGCTTCATAAATTTGAGATCGCTTTTTATTTGACGATCATTTTCTCTGTTCTCACAGTCTGGCCATCAATGATTAGGCTGTAGTAGTAAATGCCTGAACCCAGGTCTGTTCCGTCTACATCCAACTGGCCTGCAGCATTGTTGATGGCATAGTTGCGAATTTCTTTACCGGAAGCATCAATGATGCGGATGCTGGCGGCATTGAAGTCATTGGGCAATTTGTAATCGATGGTGGTGTTCTTGCCAAAAGGATTGGGGCGATTTTGTCTCAGCTCGATGTTGTCTTTACCCAAGTTCAGTTGGCCCTGTTGATTGAGTACTTGCTCGATGCGGCCGAGGCGGTCTTCCAACTGAGCAATTCTGGCTCTTTGTTGATCATTGACGGCTTGCTGTTGGTCGATGACGTCTTGCTGCTCTTTCATAGCTTCGGTGATGACTGGAACCAACATGTGGTACTTCACCATGAGGTATCCATTGTCGTCTTCTTCTACTGCTTGGGGCAGAATCTCTTGTAGCTCCTGAGCGATGTAGCCGAGCTGTTCGGTTTCTGGCATATTGCTGTATTGGTACTCGGTCATCTTATCGGTGTAGAAATAGCGTTGACCATTGGTTGCCAAAATCTTGTCGAGGGGCGAATTGATGTCCTCGAAGTCGCGCTTCAGGCGCTTGTCGGAGCTGATGCGGAAGGAAGTCGCGGAGATACTGCCAAAGACTGAGAAGGTGGTGCGGCCCGTTGGGGTAATGGCGACTACGGTGTTACCACAGCCAAGGCTGGATGGAGATCCTTTGTATTTAAAGAAAAAGGCACCGGGACCAAATTGAAGGGTAGGCAAACCATCCGATTGCAAAAAGAGACTCAACTGATTATTTATATTGGGCTGGATGCGAATGCCATAACCCGGGCATGCATTGGTGCTGCCACCACCTGCTACGCCAAGTCCAATGAATCTGCTGGGAAAAGTAGTTGTGCTTGGGTCGGCAAGAATCATATTGTCACCGCGCACATCCAATTGCCCAAACAAAGGCGGATTGGCACTGGGGAGTGGACCACTTTTGATCAACACACCATTGTCGTTGTTATTCGTAATTTTACCAGAAAGACCAATCGGAAAAAACTGGGCGAAGACCATGCCTTGTAAAGCCAAAAAAAATAGTAGGGTAAGTAAACTTTTCATTTTCATGTTTCGATCGTTTTAATGGATAAAATATGGTTTTGAATTCAAGAAAAGGTGCATAGGAACACTCAAGCTGAAACGAGCTTCATCTAATGCGTTTGGCCATTTTGATCGATAGAAATAGATTGTGATGAGGTTGGTCAATACACAGGTCTATCCTTCCCAATGATGCTATAAGAAACGCCTATTTTTTCTTATAAGCATTTGGAGCAATTTGCTTTCATTGAACGATGGTCGCCTTACTCGAAGGGCGAATACCTTAGTTCAAGATAGAGGTGTAAGACCGTTTTTGATTTTTATCTTTCCCGATTTAAAGAGTCGAAGGTAGTGCCTATAAAAGATTAAAAAAAATGTGAAGTATGAGGTAAAAAAAGATAAGCCTTTGTAATTATCCTTACAACCCGTAGAACAAGACTTTTTGAAATTTGTTGAGTGAATTTTGGAAAAAGATAGAATTTTTTTGGTGACTTACGATAAGCTAGCCATCAATCGAATATCATCTCCTAGCTGTCCGGGGGTGATTGTTTTGCTCTGAGAGAAGGTCTGGAGGAGAAACCAATCAGCGTTGAGACCCAAGCTGGCAGAGTCTTTTAAAAGAGTGAAAATTCAGCTTGAGGAGTCCGTATATTTCTGGTGGTTTGATTGGCATACCTACCCCTAGCGATTGCCGGCGGTATCGCAATTTGATGGGGACAATTGGCAACTTCTTATTATCTTAGGACATTGAAAGGCTTGGTCTGAAAGTTGTTTTGAGGAATGAAACCCAAGGAAGTTTCACCAGTAGGTTAGCTGCCTATTTTTGACTAATATTACAGCTGCGAGACAAAGGTGCAATGGCGCAATACAAGTCCAGAAAGTTGGGTGTTTTGTGTTCGATACAGTCAAGCATCCATCGAAAGATGCTGCAGCATTTGGCTTTTCGCTCTTGGAGGTGACCTTTACCTCCGATAAGAGGTTAAAATTGCATAGTCTGCACAACCTAATTCAATTAATTTCGTTCATCCATTTTTGGAGGCTCCCTAGATGTAAAGTTATTATCTTCGATCCATTATGAAATTGAACTTGCTGAATCGATGGAAATTGTGGCAAAAGCTTATATTCTTAAGTATTCTACTGCCCGTGTTATTGGTTGGGATTTTGATCTTTATCTTCTATCAAAAACAAGATGGACTCGTTCAAGGAGAGATAGACGCCTTGAACAAAACGCATAAGGGCCTGATTGTCATAGGAGACACTCATATAGCTCCGTTTAAAAACTTCCCTTACGTCTCCATAAAAGTCGACAGTCTACAGATTTATGAATCAAAAGAGAAGAATGCTTCCCCTATTTTGGATGTAGCAGATATATATGTGGGCTTCAATGTATGGGACATTGTTGCTGCCAACTACGATGTTCAAAAATTGCTGATCGAAGATGGCTTCCTCAACATCATCAAACACAAAGATGGTCGGCTGAACTTTGAAAATGCGCTGGCGACACCAAGCGAGCAGGTTGTGGAAGAGGAGCCGCTTGCTATTCATTTGAAAAATATTGAACTCAAAAATCTTGATATTCACAAGTTGGACGAGGCGAATAATCTGGATGTTGAGACCTTTATTTACTGGGCAAAAAGTGGCTTTAAAACTTCCGAAAATGAAATTGAGGCCCACATCGATACGGAGTTTGAGTTGAACATCATCCAAAATCAAGATACCAGTTTCATAAAGCATAAGCACTTTGAATTCCATACAGATATTGTGTTCAATGAAGTTTCCGGCTTGCTCGAAATAGCACCCTCGGGCATAAAGATGGAGAATGGTGATTTCAAGATTCATGGCAGCATTGAAACAAAAAAGGATATGACACTGGACCTACACGTAAACGGTACCAAGCCAAACTTTGATATGCTGATCGCCTTTGCGCCAGAAGACCTCATTCCTACGCTGGAACGCTACAATAATGCAGGGGAGTTTTATTTTAATGCGGATGTCGTCGGTCCAACGGCTAATGGCCAGATGCCGTTTATCGATGCTGAATTTGGTGCAAATGAAGCCTTTCTAGAGAATGTGGATGTACGCAAGCGAGTGGATGATCTGGGCTTCAAAGGTCACTTTACCAATGGCGAGAGAAAATCTCTGGAGACGATGGAATTCTCCATTGAAGACTTTACCTCAAAATTAGAGCGGGGTAATTTTACCGCTTCGCTACTTGTAAAAAACTTCGTTGAACCGGATGTAGCACTAGAGCTGCATACAGACTTTAACCTGGAATTTCTTACCCAGTTTTTCAATCTGTCCTACATCGAAAATGTTTCTGGCAATGTACAGCTCGACATGCGTTTTCACGACATCATCGATTTGGAGCATCCGGAAAAGGCACTCAACGCATTGAATCAAGCTTATTACAGCGAATTGAATATCCGAAACCTACATGTGGAATCCCGCGACTTGAGGATACCAATCGACCAATTGGATATGCATTTGGCAATGACTGGCAAGAAGGGTGTTTTGGATAAATTTGATTTGAAAATGGGCGCTACGGACTTGTCGCTAGAGGGCTATGTTTCTGACCTTCCGGCCATCGTTCACCACACGAATATTCCAGTCGAGGCAGAACTGAAAATAAGCTCCAACCTATTCGACCTTTCCGAGCTGACGGGCTTTGCGGCCGGCGACAGCACTGGGATCAATGAGCAAATAAAAGACTTGAGCCTGTTGTTGAAAGCCAAGTCCAGCGCGCGTGCCATCACCGAGTCTAAATACTTGCCCGAAGGAGCGTTCATTATAGAAAGGCTCGATGCCCAACTGAAAACCTTCCCTCACAAGCTGAACAACTTTCATGCTGATATTCTGATAGATAGTGGTCGTATAAATATTGCTAATTGCTCCGGGCTCATCGACAAGTCTGACTTTCGCCTCAGTGGCAACGTTCAAAACTATGGTTCCCTAATGGTCGATACTTTGGACAGAAGTGCAAAATTGAATGCGCCCATTGAAGCAGCGTTGGAAATGAGTTCTAAGCTCCTGGATATTGCAGAATTAACGGGCTTTTCAAAAGGCGATAGTAGTGGGATAGATGAGCAAGTGGAAGACTTAAGGATACAGCTAAAGTTCAATTCTACTGCAGAGGGATTGACGGCCTACAAGCATTTACCAAAAGGAGAGTTCTTTATAGAAGGACTGCATGCACAGTTGAAACATTATCCTCATGAGCTACATGATTTTCATGCGGACATCCTCATTGATGATCGGGATTTAAAGATTGTTGATTTTACTGGGTTTATTGATAAGTCTGATTTTCATTTCAACGGCAATGTCCATGACTACGGGTTTTGGATGAAAGATACTTTGGCTGGCGATGTAGCATTGGACATCAGCCTAAATGCCAACTTGCTAAAATTGGAGGATGTTTTTTCTTATCAAGGGGAGAACTACGTTCCCGAAGATTACCGCCACGAAGAATTCGACAATCTTAAGCTGCATGTGAATGGTGCCATGCATTACAAAGAATCCAAGCTGCATTCGATAGATGTGGACCTGGACCAATTTGATGCAAAGATGCATGTACACCCCATGCGGTTTGAGGATTTTTCCGGGAGGTTCCATTACGAAGATGAGCATCTGCTCATTGAAAAAATGCATGGCAAGATAGGTCGTACTGTTTTCGACATCGACATGAACTATTACCTAGGGAAAGACGAGTCCATTAAACTTCGGGACAACCATTTTGGCCTCAAAGCCAATTACATCGATTTTGATCAATTGTTTGCATTTGATACAGCTCCGCCTAATAAATCTAAAACTGCTAAAACGCAAGCCACCACAGAGGATGTTGAAGCCCACAGTAAGGCGTTCAATATCTATGAGTTGCCTTTTACCGACATGACCTTTGATTTGGATGTGGATCATTTTATTTATCACCACATCGACCTGCAGAAAATCCACAGCAGGCTGAGGACGACGCATGATCATTACATCTATGTCGATACGATGAGCATGCTGGCTGCTGGAGGGCAATTCCTAATGTCGGGCTACTTCAATGGAAGCAATCCAGACCGGATTTACCTCAAGCCGCGGCTGAAGGTGGTACAGGCAGATTTGGATCAGTTGCTCTTTAAATATGAAAACTTTGGGCAGGACGAGGTCATTTCTGATTACGTCCACGGTCAATTGTCGGCAGATGTTACCGGAAATATTCGCGTGTATCCAGACATGGTTCCAGACTTAGACCAATCTGAAATTCACATGGATGTTGAGCTGTTGAATGGTCGACTGGAAAACTATGAGCCCGTACTCATGCTGTCCGATTACATGGGGGATAAGAACTTATCTTTGGTTCAATTTGATACGCTCCAAAACCACATGGACATTACGAATGGCACCATTACCATACCCAATATGACCATCGAGTCGACCTTGGGGCATTATGAACTATCAGGAGAACAGTCCTTGCTTGGTAAGCTGGATTATTACATTCGCATCCCTTGGAAAGTCATCAAGGAAGGCGCCCGCTACAAGATATTTGGCAGTAAAAAAACAAAGGAGGGTGAAACAGGCGATGAGGAAATTATCGAAAAGGACCCAAACAAAAAGACACGCTATTTGAACCTCAGAGTGAAAGGCACATTGGATGATTATGACATTCAACTGAAGAAAAAGCGAAAGAAGAAAAAATAGGACCCTGGGTTCTGGTGAGAATTCATCGCACTTGCTAAGCAGCCATCAATGTAGTAACTCCACCTTTTGCGCATACGTTTCCAAGCTGCTCATAATTAAAAAATGAGCAGAGAAGAAGCATATAAATTTGATGGTCAGTGGGAGTTTGATCTCGAGTTGGCGTTTTTTAATCAGTTTGATTTTAAATCCAAAAGCAAGTTCACAAGATTCATAATTCGAGACTTTCAAACAGATGAATATGAGCCATATGTTGAACAAGTTGAATGCATTAATTTTCTTCTTAAAAATCAGGAAATCCTATGTGAGAGAATTTAATTGCAGCCAATCTGACAGAGGAACAAATGAATGAAAATCATCAGAGAATGATTAATTATTATAGCAGATCATTCGTTGATAAATTTTCGCCAGTTGCAAAGGAAATGATGACACATCCTAAAGAAAGAATAGCTAAAATAAAGGAGTACATCAATTATATTTCAGAACTTGGATTAAAGCTGGATGAGCAAAGAATAGAATATGTAAGAAATAGATGCCTTAATAATCCTGGAGCGATTGAGGTATTGAATAAAGAAATAGCATGGGTAAAAGAACTATGAGTAACAAAAGCTAAAATGTCAATTACCCCTATGCGGGGCAACTGCATTTAGCAAGACCGATATCCCAAATGTGGTAAAGCTGATGGACATAGTTAATGAAATACTCCCCTTTACACAGATGCTTGCAACACCACAGAGGTACTACAAGCATCTGAATTTCGATTCTACTATTTAACGATTATTCAATCACCAATTTATGAGAATGTTTCGTTCCCATCTGATCGGTTATGGTTAGAAAGTAGATGCCCGGTGAAAACATATGGATGGGCATTGTGAGCTTATTGGACAGCTCACCACTTTGCTTACTCATCAACTGGCCAGAGATGGAGTAGAGTTCAATGTCTCTAATGCTGTTCCCTGATAAATTGATGTTAATGAATTCTCTTGCAGGATTTGGGTAAATGTCAACCGCTAGGCCGAGGGGATTTTGAAGCGTTAACGCATTTAGGATATTATCACTTGTTTGGCTATTTTCTTGATTTTGACTACAAGTATTCAAATGGCGTATGACAAATTGCCGTTCACTCTCTCCATTGGTGGTATTGATGGATAGGGCGGGAATGAACGCTTTGACCTCCGGGATGTTTGCCGCCAAAGCTGCATCATTGATTTCCCGACCGTGGAGGGAATGGTGGAAAAGGTCCTGGCTGGGATGAGTAGCTTGAGACTTATTGGCAAAATAAATAGGAGGATCATCGCTGGACATATGGAATAGCATATCCACATCCTCCCGATATTGAATCAAGCTGGGGTCGTGTAAAATCTGACGGATGGAATCAAGGCCGCCATAAAAATTAGAGGCTCTCTGATAGCCCAATAGGTTGACCATACTATCCAGGGTGTAGTTGGTGCCTTGCGCAGTTGTCATGGGCGGCAGCCAAGCAACTTATGATCTATACAAATGGGAAACACAAGTATACCACAACTTTGATGGGCAAGGACCCAACTACACCATGGATAGTATGGTCAACCTATTGGGCTATCAGAGAGCCTCTAATTTTTATGGCGGCCTTGATTCCATCCGTCAGATT
>JBCCSZ010000144.1:0-18923 GCA_039199225.1 Bacteroidota bacterium | reverse complement strand
TAAACAAAAAAATAGAATCTTTTGGGAAAGACTTTGAAGAATTGAGGGTCTCACACCTCCCGGATGGCACTTACCGACTGCTTTTGATGCATGAGGGAGATTTCATCAGCAAAACCTTTGTGAAAGTCGATTGACCGATGCGGTTTCTCGCTCAAACTTGCCCGACTTTTAGATGGGAATCGCAACTTGAATTATATAATATGAAAGGATTTTGTACATTTACCCTGTCACTAATCCATTCCTAATAATAATTTTAAGTTGATGGCTAGATTTTATTCCCTATTACTTGCTTTACTAATCACTTTGGCCCTTTCGCAGAGCTTACAAGCTCAGCAGAATGCGAACGGCATCAGCATCAAAAAGGTATTTGTCGATTATCATACGCCCTTTGAGGACGGTGTAGCACAATTTTCAGAATTGGAACACGCCTTGGAATTGGGCTATTTCAGAAGATTGGGCAAACGGTTCAATTTATCGATTCCGATCAAAGTGGGAGCCGTGAGGTTGCCGCAGGAAGGTGGTGGTTTTGACTCGCGAAAGATGACCTTCATGGGGGATGCGGTTTTGCAGTTGAATATACTGAGTATGCAAAAAAAGATTTCCCCTTATTTGTTGGGTGGTGGTGGCTATGTTTACACGCTCGAAGACGATTCAAATGTGCAATTCCCAGTTGGTGCAGGTTTTCACTTCAAGATTGGAGCCAATGCCTATGCGAATGTGGAGGCACAGAGGCGTTTTTCTCTGGAAGATGACCGCGATAATTTTCACTATTCTGTTGGATTGGTACTGCTGATTGGCGACCCAGAGGAAGACGAGCCCAAGGAGTTGCCCCCCGTTGATACGGATGGCGATGGTATTTCTGACAATCAGGATGAATGTCCCGATAAGGCGGGTTTGGCGGCCTTTGGTGGCTGTCCGGATACAGATAAGGACGGCATCTCCGACAAGAATGACGATTGTCCGACAGAGGCCGGTATCGCTCAGTTCAATGGTTGTCCAGATACCGATAAGGATGGCCTGGCCGACAAGGATGACGACTGTCCAACGGAGGCTGGACCAGCGACCAATAATGGTTGCCCACTACAAGATGCGGACGGCGACGGTATTGTAGATGCAGAAGATGAATGCCCCAATGATGCAGGAATCGCTGCTTTGAACGGCTGCCCAGATACCGATTCAGATGGTGTGGCTGATAAAGACGATCGTTGTCCAGATGTCGCAGGTAGCACAGCGATGAATGGCTGCCCAGACACCGACAGCGATGGCGTAGCCGATCCAGATGACAAGTGTCCCAACAGAGCCGGCCCTGCCAGCAATAGTGGCTGTCCAGAAATCGAGGAGAAAGACAAAGAGGTCTTGACCTTTGCCATGCAAGCCGTCCAATTCGAAACCTCCCGAGCCACCTTAAAAAGCAGCTCTTTCGACATCTTGGATCAAGTAGCTGGCATTTTGAAGAAGTACCCCAACTACAGCCTGTCCATCAACGGTCATACCGACAGCATTGGCGGCACCGACACCAATCAATTGCTATCCGAACGCCGGGCAAAATCTTGCTATGACTACCTCAAAACAAAGGGCATCAACCCCTCCCGAATGGACTACAAAGGATTCGGCGAATCTCAACCCATCGCTGACAACCGCTACCGAGAAGGACGCAGCAAGAACCGCCGCGTAGAGTTCAATATCTATTTGAAGTAAAAAGTGTATCCGTGAACCAGTGAGCAGTTTGGCAATAGGCAGCTTTTCGATCACCCACTCACAATCCAAAAGCCACCGCCCAACAAAAACTCACTGGTTCACTGTTCACCCGCTCACCGCACACCAAACCACCCAATCACAAGCCGCAGGCCATCACCCAATAAAGGCCCACCAGCTATATCAGTAGGCATTACCCATTTCTTCAATCACAGAAAAAGCTCACCAAACCACCCAATCACAAGCCACAGGCCATCACCCAATAAAAGCTCACCCGTTCACCGTTCACCCGTTCACCGCTCACCCGCTCACCGTTCACCGCTCACCGTTCACCACTCACCCGTTCACCGTTCACCGTTCACCCGTTCACCGTTCACCCGTTCACCGTTCACCCGCTCACCGTTCACCCGCTCACCGTTCACCCGCTCACCGTTCACCGCTCACCCGTTCACTGCTCACCCGTTCACTGCTCACCCCCCACCCAATCACCAAACCACAAAATAATATGGCAGGTTCTAAGGATTGATTATATTTGCCGACATGAAAGAAAAAATCCTTATTCTCGATTTTGGGTCTCAGTATACACAGCTGATTGCCAGACGAATACGCGAGTTAAATGTTTACAGTGAGATAGTACCTTACAATAAATACCCAGCAGAAGACGAGGACATCAAGGCGGTTATCCTATCCGGAAGTCCTTTTTCTGTGACGGATGACAAAGCATTGCGTGTGAATTTGGAGCCTTTCATTGGTCGCAAGCCAGTATTGGGGATTTGCTACGGAGCGCAGTACATTGCCAATCAATTCGGTGGGCAGGTGATGCCTTCCAAGAAGCGGGAGTACGGCAAGGCCAGTCTGGAAGTTGTTCAATCCGATCCTTTTTGGGAAGGGATGCCAGAGCAATCCCAGGTTTGGATGTCCCACGGTGATACCATTATGGCGATTCCGACGGGCTTTCAGCTACTAGCAGGCACCAATAGCATCGATGTGGCGGCTTTCAAAGCAGCGGCAGAGACCTTTCCAGCGCCCGTTTATTGCATTCAATTTCATCCTGAAGTTACCCACTCCCTGGATGGAAAGACCCTTTTGCGCAACTTTGTGGTGAACATTGCCGGCTGCCAATCCAATTGGACGCCTGCCTCCTTTGTCGACTATACCATCGATAACCTTAAAAAGCAGATTGGCGAAGAAAAAGTGTTGATGGGCTTGTCTGGCGGCGTGGATTCTTCGGTTGGGGCCGAGTTGTTGCACCGAGCGATTGGCGATCGTCTATTTTGCTTTTTTATCGACAATGGTCTACTGCGTAAAAATGAGTATGAAGAAGTCCTTGATTCGTATAAAACGATGGGGCTCAACATAAAAGGCATCAATGCCAGAGAGCGATTCTGGAAAGAGCTGGAAGGTGAAACAGACCCGGAAAAGAAACGAAAAATCATCGGTCGCGTTTTTGTAGAGGTCTTTCAGGAAGAAGCTGAAAAGCTGGATGGCATATCTTGGTTGGGCCAGGGAACCATCTATCCGGATGTTATCGAGTCGGTATCCGTGCATGGTCCGTCGGTAACCATCAAGTCGCACCACAATGTGGGTGGTTTGCCGGATTTGCTGCATCTGAAAATTGTAGAGCCCTTGCGAATGCTGTTCAAAGACGAGGTGCGATTGATTGGCAAGGAGTTGGGTGTACCAGATCATATTTTGGGACGACACCCATTTCCAGGACCGGGCTTGGGCATTCGAATTCTTGGAGATATTACCCCAGACAAAGTAGCGCTTTTGCAAGAGGCAGACGCCATCTTCATCAATGCGCTCAAAAAACACGGCCTTTATGATAAGGTTTGGCAGGCCGGAGCCGTTTTGTTGCCGGTGCGCTCAGTAGGGGTAATGGGCGATGAAAGAACTTATGAGAGTACCGTTGCGCTGCGCTCCGTCAATTCGTTGGATGGCATGACGGCCGAATGGAGTCGGTTGCCACACGAATTTCTGGCCGAAGTTTCCAGCGAAATCATCAATCATGTAAAAGGCATAAATCGCGTTGTATATGACATTAGCACAAAACCACCTGCAACGATTGAATGGGAATAATTGGCTTTGGTTGGCCATTTTAATCGTTTGCTCCCTCAGCTCCTGCGACGCCTTCAAAAAGGTGCAATCTTCAGGAGATGTTACAGATAAGGAACCAAGAGAGGAAAAAGAAAAGCTGGACGAAATCCAATCCAATCGTCGGTACGACCCCAAAACGGGCAAGTACGAATACGTCAAAAACTTAAACACCGATCTGGATACGATTCGGTGGACGGAAGCGCCAGCTACCGAGGCACCACCCATCACCTCAGAAGGGGTCGACATCAATCCGGGTGGGACAGTTGAAAACCCAGGTACTGCTCCAGGAGGGCAAAAGCTGGATGTTTATAACATCGCTTTATTGATGCCGTTTTTGAGCAGTCGCTTCAACAGCCTCGACTCGCGGATCAATGATAAATCCATGTTGGCACTCCAATTTTACAGCGGTGTGCGATTGGCCATCGATGAACTATCGAGCCAGGGCATTCGACTGGAGGTAGATGTGTTGGATACGCGGGCTTCAGAAGACGAAACGCGCCGTTTGCTCGAAAATGCGACTTTGAGCGAGGCCCATATGATCATCGGGCCGGTTCGCAGCAGCAACCTCAAATTGGTAGGTGATTTTGCCAAGCAGAATTTCAAGCCCTTGGTATCTCCCATCAGCCCAAGCATGTCGGCGGCCAACAACAATCCTTACTACATACAGGTAAGCCCATCGCTTCGCGCCCACTGCGATGCCATCACTAAGCATGCAAAGGAGCGTTTTCGATCCGATCAAATTGTATTGGTTTGCCGCAACAAAAAGGCAGAAATCAACCGATTGAAGTATTTTCAGCAGAGCAACTACATGATTGAGGGCTCTACGCTGGCCGATCGCCTCACAGAATTTATCGTCACCGATCAATCGGCAGATTTCAACGAGATGGACGTGGCTCCCTACATCAAAGAAGGGGATACCACCGTTTTTGTCGTTCCTTCCTGGTCCAACGAATCTTTCATTTATACCTTCCTTCGAAAAGTCAATCTAGCCAAAGGAAACAATGAGGTCATCATCTATGGTATGCCTCAGTGGATGAAGTTTGAGCGCATCAGTTATGACTATTTTGAGCAATTGAAAGTGCATGTTAGTAGCGCCAATTACATCGATCCGGAGAAGGCCAGCATTCAAAATTTCAAACAGCGTTTTTTCGATCGTTATCATATGGTACCCAATGAAGATGCTTACAAGGGCTATGATGTGATGAAATTCTTTGGTGAAATGATTCATCGGTATGGAACGCGTTTTCAAGATGTCATCGACCAACAAAAGCCGCGGGATTCCAATCTGACGTATAGTTTTGAGCGGGTACCGGAAGACAACGCGCGTCCAGAGTCTGGTTTGAACATCAGTCACATCGAAAATACCCACGTCAGCATCCTAAAGTTTGAAGATTATTATTTTCAGTTGGCTTATTAAATCATCCCTGGTGAAATGGTCAGAGGTGTTTTTGTATAGAAATGGGCTGTGGCTGTCTTTATTTTTTTATCTGGCTGCGTGTCAGCCTACTGATAAATCTGCCAAAGGTCCGGAGGTCAAATCCTTGCTGGCCGACACTTCAGTAGTGGCAGCGGCTGATGCGGTCGTTGATGTGGATACCTCCACTTTGGTTGAGAAGGAAGAATTACCAGCCGAGACCGATAACCCTTCTGAAGCCACGAATCATCGGATAGGGGAAGACACCATCGCACCGTTCAATGCTACATCCTATCCTTGGTTGACTGCCTACAATCCTGCCATGAGCATTCAACAGGACATTGCACCACCAAGGGGAGCCAAACGAATCGAAGTACGGGCAAATTCTTTTGGGAACTGGCTGCGAAATCTGCCACTAAAGGACAAAGGTACGGCTGTTTATCTCTACAATCAGGAACCTAAAATCAACCAAGGAGCGCATCATCGGGTGATCGATATAGATACCGGAAATAGAGATTTACAACAGTGCGCCGATGCTGTCATGCGTCTCAAGGCTGAGTACCACTACAGCCAAAAAGCTTACGAACAAATTCATTTTAATTTTACCAGCGGTGATCGGGTCAGCTTTGACGATTGGCGCAGGGGCCGTAAGCCCATTATCAGAGGCAATCAAGTGGTATTCAGCACCGCCAGCGGCCCTGCCAATAACAGTTATGCGAATTTTAAAAAGTATCTGCGGATGATTTTCTCTTATGCCGGGACGGCTTCGCTCGAAAAAGAGTTGAAAGCGACCGAGCTGTCAGACATGGCGATCGGAGATGTATTCATCCAAGGGGGCTTTCCAGGGCATGCCGTCTTGGTAATGGACATGGCCGTGGATGCCGATGGCCAAAAATATTTTCTTTTAGCACAAAGCTATATGCCAGCACAGGATATGCACATTTTGAAAAATCCTGAAAATCCAACACTAAGCCCCTGGTATGCCGTCCATGAAATCGGAGAAGGCTTCGCTACGCCCGAATGGCCATTCAAGGACACATCTTTGAGGCGATTTTAGCAGAATATCTCCATTATTAGGAAAAACGGCGCGTTTTAGCGTGCAAGAATATGACACCGGAAAGAGCCAGTAAATTATACGAAGTTGCTATGTGCCGGCAGTTCAATCTGACGGTTATCTTAGAGAATGTCCACGATACGCACAACATCGGAGCGGTGCTGCGATCCTGTGACTCTGTCGGTATCACGGAGGTATTTGTGGTTTTTACGCACCTACATCTGATACAAAAGCAACGCATCAAGTTGGGGAAGCGGACGACTGCTGGTACCCGAAAGTGGCTGAAAGTACATTTTTATACCGACCTGGAAAGTTGTTTTCAGGAAGTTCGTTCGCGATATGATACCATTCTGGGAACGCACATTTCCGAAGATACCAAGTCCCTTTACGATCTGGACCTGACGCAATCTGTCGCCCTTTTGTTTGGCAATGAAAACGAGGGCATTAGCGAGGACGCCTTGAAACATTGCGATGGCAATTTCTTGGTCCCACAGGTCGGAATGGTGCAAAGTCTCAATATTTCGGTAGCTTGTGCGGTGAGTGTATTTGAAGCTTACCGGCAGCGAAACGCGAAGGGAATGTACGAGCACAACACGACGGCCAGCCCCGAAGATTTACAGGCGAAGTTTGACGAATACATTGAAATTCACGAGTCGGGGCTCAACAACAAGACCATCCGCAAAAAGGAGCCATGAAAAAGATCAAGAAAATAGTTGCTTGGGCCAGTCTGATTATTCTATTGGGTATTTTGGCACTTGGATTTATGAATTTTCATTCTGATAAGTCCGTTGTGCAGCTGAAGGAAAAATATGCTTATTCGGATTCTCGCTTTATGGAAATCGATGGGGCAGAGGTTCACTATCGCGTGAGTGGCGTGGGGCCGCCTTTGCTTTTGTTGCATGGGACCGCTGCTTCTTTGCACACCTGGGAAGGGTGGACCAAGGAGCTAAAGGATTCCTTCCAAATCATCAGTGTTGACCTCCCGGCCTTTGGTCTGACGGGGCCTCATCCCAAACGTAGCTACCTGATAGAAAGCTATGTCAAGTTTGTGGAGCAATTTGTACAGGACTTGTCTTTGGAGCGCTTTCACCTGGCCGGCAATTCTCTGGGTGGCCGGATTGCCTGGAATTACACCTTGAAAAACCCCACCAAGGTGGATCGCCTGATTTTGATAGATGCTACCGGATTTCTGCAGGAAAAAGAGCGACCACTGTCATTTCGACTGGCCCAGCACGATCTCGGTGCTTGGATATTGCTTCGATTTACCCCCCGAGCCTTGGTACATCAATCGCTCCGAGAAGTGTACGGCAAAGATGAGTTGATCGAGGAATCTCTGGTTGATCGCTACTTTGAGATGTTGTTGCGCCCCGGCAATCGGCAAGCCTTCATCGATCGGGCCAGAACCATCAATGCCATTAATGTGGATCGTTTGAAAGAAATTCAACAACCAACCCTCATCATGTGGGGCGCGCTCGACGAGTGGGTCAATCCTAAGGATGCTTTTCAGTTCAAAGAACGTATACCCAATACACGGATAGCCAATTTTCCAACTGCTGGCCATGTACCGATGGAAGAGATTCCTGTGTTGACAGCCGAGGTAGCACGTCAGTTTCTATCGTCGCCGACTGCTGCACCAGACAGCATTCAATAGTCCTCTGGAAAGAAGACCGCTTCCAATTTTAACAGACTTTTAAAATTCCTTCTGTCAACTACTGGCTTTGCAGTGTGTTTAGTCGTAAAATTAGCCTATGCGACACAAAACAATCTTGCAAATCGCAGTGTTTTTCTTATCAATTGCACCAGCTTTTGGGCAACAATCAGTAAACACAACAACTTCATCTACAGATATGGATAACTTGAATGTAAATATGGAAAAGCTAGAAACAGCAACCCTCGGTACGGGCTGTTTTTGGTGTACAGAGGTGGTTTTTGAAAGCCTGGAAGGGGTCTATTCCGTCGAATCTGGTTATTCGGGGGGGCATGTGGACAATCCAACCTACGAGCAGATATGTTCCAAGACAACAGGGCATGCAGAGGTTGTACGCATTCAATTCGATCCGGGAGTCATTAGTTTTGCCGATTTACTGGACGTCTTTTGGCAAACCCATGATCCTACGACCCTCAATCGACAGGGCAATGATGTGGGGCCGCAGTATCGTTCAGCAATTTTCTATCACAACGAGGCACAAAAAAGCATTGCGGAGCGCTCCAAAGTAGAGACAGATGCTTCCAGTCTTTGGCCGAATCCTATCGTGACGGAAATCTCAGCGCTGAAAAATTACTATCCTGCTGAAAACTACCATCAAAATTATTTCAATCGCATCGGAGATCGCAATCCTTACTGCACCTATGTCGTAAAGCCAAAGGTCAATAAGTTCAAGGAGGCTTTCAAAGACAAGTTGAAAAAAGAAGCGAAACAATAACAGAACCTATCGCACAAGCCCTTCATACATCCAATTGGAAAGGGCTTGTCGGTTGTTCTCCAAGATAAATCTTTGCTGATCGTATTTGTTACGGATGTTGCCCAGCTCGATAAAGACAGAGGTGGTCTTCGGCTCTCGAAGCATGTGTAAATCTCTGGAAGTCACTGTCCCTTTGTAAGAACCATTCCTGCGGTACGATTTGTACTTTTGCGCCAGGGTCTTGTGCATATTTTTGGTGATCTTCCGACCACTCCGGCTGCCTGGATAATAGTAAAAGAATACATCGGTGGTCTCTCGTACGCTGCGCGAATCGATGTGTATGACGACCGTGACCTGATTTTGATCTTTGATGCCCTGCTTTTTGTGGTATTCGAACAATTTATTGATGGCATCTGAACGCTGGTACAAGCGACTCTTTTGACTGCGTGGAATCTTGTAATTGCCCCAGCAATATTCGTCGTAATCGCATTCCAGGTATTTTCCAGAGCGCAGGCCGTCGTCCGGGTCTCGGATGATCATGTAGACCAATGCACCATGTTCCAAGAGGTTGCGTGCCAGCCGCAAGGATACGTCATAAGCGTATTCGTCTTCGCACAATTGATGCGAGCCGTCCTTACCGACCGCCCCCACATCAGGACCGCCATGGCCACTGACGATGTAGTAAATCTTTCCGCGCAACTTATTGTCTTTCAAAGGGATGAGGGCGTGGTCCTTTCCAAAAATGGCAAATTTGCGGTAGCCGCTCACCGTTTTGGCTTTCGACAGAATTTTATCGTCTACCTTAATTAGTTTATCCTCTCTTTCCTGACGCGCCTTATCGCTGTCTTTGCTTTTCTTTTTGGTATCTGCCAGCGCAGGGGCATCCTCCTTGGGCTTTTCCTTCTCTTTGACACCCCCTTTGCAGTCTAGTTCGTGATATGGAACCCATAAGATATTGCTCTTGACAAGGGTGCTGCGGCGAAGTTCGTTTTCCAGCATTCGCTCATTGTATCGCTTGATGCGCAGTGCCTGTTCCCAGGTTTTGATGCCCAGCGTTGTGCGAATACTTTTGCCATTGTAGGTATAAATCAAAACAGGGATGTAGTATTTGCTGCCTCTCTGCAGGCGGGACTTTTTTTGCAGTTTATTTAGCTCATAAAACTTATCGAAATTGCATTGCTGCTTGTGGAGTTGATAGCGCTTTAAAAGAGTGTATATGTTATCGCCATCCGATGCGGCCACTCGATGAAAACGTCCTTCTTCTGCAATTACTGAAAAGCTGAGGCTGCAAAGAAACAATGCCAAAGCGATACGCTTAATCATTCCATTCATCATCATAGGGGTAGTCATGGGCAAATCAACAAATTCCAGGTTAACGATAACAAGTAATGGCCGAGGGCAAAGTTATTTAAAATGGATAATATGTACAAACGAGCCATCCTTGGTCAAGAATAACGAAATAAATTGCAGCAATCATGCCACAGATTACAATTTTTGTCGATGTATACCCTGTTAAAATTGCTTTGATATAGCTTTTACCATCCCCATCTCGACGAATTCGAGCATCGTTGTTGTACTATTCCAGCCAAAAAACAACTACAGCCGGTATCGAAAACCGATGTACGGGGCAAAGGCGTAAAATTCAGCACTAAATTCGTGACTGCTTACTCTTCTGCTCTTTCGCTGTAGGATATTCTGGTTGTAGAAAGCTTCCCCCACAATGGCAAGCATCGACCATCTTTCGTTGAAGTGAAAATGTATGGCTGGTCGTGCCGCATAGACAATCGGACCGATACTATTATTCTTTTGGGTGACGATGGAGCCACCAAAGGTCACAAAATCGCGTTTGCTCAAGTTCATCCTAAAAGTAATACTGAAATTCCAGGAAAGCATCCACTTCCGATTTTGTGTTAAGTACTTGTAGTAAGTCATGGAAGGGCCGGTTGCGATCTCTCTGCGATTCAGCCCATTGGTACTGGGTCCAGATTCACTCGTTTTTTGAAACCTGCCGTTGAGTTGCCAACCCCAACTAAATCTTTCCGATCGGTGAAAATTGATCTCCGAATTTCCGTTGAAGGAGCTGGAATTCAAGTTGGTTCTAAAGGTGATGCTCGTAAACTTTTCTTGTGCCGATAAACCGACTGAGCAGGCAATCGACAGCATAGCGACTAGATAAAATTGCTTCATCGGTAGCTTTATTTTTTTTGCGGATTGCGAAGAAAGTAAACCAAATCGATCGACCAAAGGGTAGAGGTAGGGCTCGCTGACAGGTCGTGGGTGGTGTTTCGTTGATCCTCATCGTCGCTGCTATCTGTATTCGAGTATCTAAAGTGATAGGAGATATTGCCAAGATTTTTAATCAAGGCAAGCCTTGGCGTAATGCGGAACATAATCCCTGCCGACAGGCTGGCATAGGGGTTGACATTGGTTGATCGGGTTGTAATGGTATCAAAATTGAATCGGCTAACGCTCTTACCTCGGCCCCTGCCAAAGCTACAACCTACGCTGGGTTGGCCAAAGATCAGCAAGCGTTTTGATTTAGTGAGTGGATAAAACCGACGAAGCAAAAAACCGAGATTGAAAGAGACCGAGGAGTTGGTGTCGTCGGTACTACCAGCAAAGGTTCTGTGGGAAGAAGAAGCCGATAAGCGAATGCCATACCATAGGTCGGGTTTTTTCTTTTGAGCTAACACTGTTCTGATGCTGCTTCGATAGCTATTCGATTTTCTAGGGATCAAAGACTGGCCATTGACCGCATTTCTGAATTCAAGCGAAAAGCTGCCTTCGATCGTCGTGGCACCGATGTCCATATCGTATTGGGCGCTGAGAAAAAGTGGTAGTAGTAAAAAGCTGCAGAGTAGAAAAGTCGTTTCTGTTTTCATAGAAATTGGCATTTTGGTTCAGACAACAATGTAGGTCGGTTAGCTTTGTAGGATTGAATATCTAAAATTATGTTCAATCGTCTGTTGTATCTTTATACTTCTAACACATCATTAACTAATTGTCATCGAAATTTAAGATTCTCTTAGCGAAATGCGCAAAGCTCTTGGCTCTTCCTTATTTTTGCGCGATCATATGAGTTTGATTAAAGAATCCATTCAACTGTTGCGAAAAGAATTTGTGCTGGAACTGCGCCAGCGCTATGCCATCAGTGGTATATTGCTGTATGTTCTATCCACCGTATTCATTGTCTACACTTCTTTCATACAAGTGCCAGGCAGTGTGTGGAACACCCTTTTCTGGATCATCGTGCTGTTTGCTTCTGTCAATGCCATTGCGAAAAGCTTTATGCAAGAGGCGGGCAATCGGCAATTGTACTACTACACATTGGCCAATCCTTCTGCCATCATACTGTCAAAAATTGTGTACAACATTCTCCTATTATTGGTGCTGACTTTTTTGTCTTATGGTGCTTTTAGCTTGGTAGCAGGCAACCCGGTCAAAAATTACCAACAGTTCTTCATTGCGCTATTTTTGGGCAGCATCGGGTTTTCCATCACCTTTACCTTTGTATCGGCCATCGCCTCGCGTGCCAGAAACAGCGCGACCTTACTGGCCATTTTGGGCTTCCCATTGGTTATTCCAATTTTGATGACTTTGATCAAACTATCTGCAAACTCCTTGGGTTTGATGCAGGATACAGCTGTCTGGAAGGATATGCTCATATTGTTGTCCATAGATGCGATCTTGATCAGCCTGGCTTTTGTATTATTTCCTTTTTTGTGGAGAGATTGAATTGCATAAAACCTTACTAGATGAAAAAGTTGCTGCCATTTGCTTGCTTGTTTTTAGTGTTGTCGGCCTGTCAACCATCCTCTTACCTAGACCAGATTTACAATGAAGGTGCCTACAAAAATCAATACAAAGGTTTGGTAGGAGATGAGTCCATCAGTCCGCAGGAAGTATTTTTGATCAATTATGCCATCGTTCGCCAGCGTCCTTTTTATGGGTATGAGCTGACAGATAAAAGCTTTAGAGAGATTTTGGAATTGGCTAAAGGTTTTGAAAAAAACGGCATGGGTGTGGCCAACGAATTTACTTTCAATGGGCAGGAAGACTTCCTGGATATGAAAATCACCAACGAAGGCATCGGAATGGTCCGCAAAAAGAACAGCGACTCCAAAATGCTGAAAATCTTAAAGTTTGAGTGTGTTTTTCAAAACAAGTCGGATCAGGATGTAGCGCTGGAAAGCTGTTCTTTCCTCCTCAAAGACCCTTTCGGTCAGCACCTTACCACCTTGGGCTACGAGATCAACTGCCAGATTGAAGCTGGCGAGTCCCTAAAGGCTTTCTTCCTGGTTGAAGGGCGCCACCTGCGCAATAACCTGAACTTTGGCAGCCCGCGCCAGATTCCCTACCTTGGTATCGAAATCCTTTTTCCTACCATCGAGATTGTATCGGGTGGAAATACGGTCGTAACAAGCAATACCTCTGCTTACAATTTGTGTAATTTCGATGGCCAAAGAGCCGAGCCCTTTGAACAGTACAGCTACCGGGAGCGCTTTGGCAAAGACAACCCGGGACTGTCTGAAAATAATGACAAAGTGGAAAAAATAAATTTTGGGAATGCCCATTTTATTATTGAAGACGACGACCAGCCGATCAACGCATCGGAATTGGGTCGCAGACAATAACCCTCAAACGATTATCGGATGAAAAATCACTGGTGGAAAATTCTGGGTGTACTGATTTTGCTCTATACCTTCTTGGTTGGTTTATTGGTACCACTCAAACCAGGTATCGTCAATGTTTCACCCTCGCGAGCAAGCGCCGGCAAGTCGGTTACCCTGGAAGTGAAGGGCTACAACTCTCACTTTCTGGAAGGTTCCGAAAACATCCGGGCCTGGCTCAAACTAGACGAGACGCGCTCTTTGGAGGCCAACAACATCCTGGTCAAGGGAGAGCAACTGCTTTACGCTACTTTTGCCCTGCCGGAGTATCTGCCCATTGAGGAAAAGGTGGCCAGTTTTTCCCTCATCTTGGACAATCCCGTCGACGGCTGGTCGGTATTGCCAAGTGCCATGTTCGTCAGCCAAAATGAGTTGAACGTAGCGCAGGGCCAACGCCTGTGGCGACCCGCAGGAATCAAGGGACTGCACGAATCCACCGGTATGTCCTTCCCCTTCCGCAACATTCTGAAGGAGTCCATTCGAAATATGTATTTCCACGTTCCACTCTGGTTCGGCATGATCATCATTTTCTTGGGGGCCGTCGTTAGCAGCGCTCGCTACCTGAGAAATGGCAAGCGCATACACGATATACAGGCCGTCGCCCTGACGCAGGTGGGTGTCCTATTTGGCCTACTGGGCTTGGTGACAGGAGCCATCTGGGCCAAGCACACCTGGGGGGCGTACTGGAGCTGGGATGTCAAGCAAAACATGTCGGCCGTCGCTGTTTTGATTTACATGGCTTACTTCGTCCTTCGATCTTCTTTCGACGACATTGAAAAACAATCTCGCTTGGCCGCCGTATACAACATTTTCGCCTTTGCAGCCCTCATTCCTTTATTGTTCGTCATTCCACGTCTAACCGACAGCCTGCATCCCGGCAATGGAGGCAATCCTGGCTTTGGGGGGGAAGACCTGGACAACACCATGCGCATGGTGTTTTATCCGGCCATCATCGGTTGGACGCTCCTGGGGGTATGGATGGCGCAATTAAAGCTCAGATCAGAACAATTGAAGGAAATTGTTGCCTGGAAGAACGAATGATTTTCTCAAGAAAAATTCTGCCGAAGTTTATTGTTACAATTCGTTGATAAAATTGCTACAAAAACATTTTGAAACTATTGGAAGAGTAAAAAAATTAAACGAGTTTTGCCATCAATTTTAAGCTAATGAAAAAATACGCCTCAACCATCCTAATCACTGTAGCGCTCGTCTTGAGCCATCCACTTATAGCTCAAGGCGGAGAAGACTTTCTGAGGAGTACTGGTAAGATTTATGTTGTCGTTGGCGTCATTCTATCTATGTTTATCGGCATCATATGGTATATGGTGTATCTCGATAGGAAACTAACCAAATTAGAGAACCAAATCAAAGAAGATGAGTAAAAAAAATGCCCACGAAAATGGGCGCTTCTTGGACAGTGTCAGCCGCAATTTCGACAAGGCTGCTGTTCACACAGGCTTACCGCAAGGTCTTCTCAATCAAATCAAAGCGTGTAATTCCGTCTATCAAATGCGGTTTCCGGTGAAAATTGGGAAGGAGTACCAGGTCATTGAAGCTTACCGTGTTCAACACAGCCACCACCGCCTGCCAACTAAGGGAGGTATCCGCTACAGTCAAAAAGTAAATCAGGAAGAGGTCATGGCCTTGGCTACTTTGATGACTTACAAATGTGCGCTGGTAGACGTGCCGTTTGGTGGCGCCAAGGGAGGTGTAAAAATATCTCCCAGAGAATATACGACTGCTCAACTTCAGGCAATCACCCGCCGCTACACCACAGAATTGATTCGAAAGAACTTCATCGGCCCTGGCATCGATGTACCAGCACCCGACTACGGAACTGGTTCTCGGGAGATGGCCTGGATTCTAGATACTTACAATACCTTCAAAGGAGGTGAAATCGATGCGGCGGCTTGTGTCACCGGAAAGCCTGTAAATCAAAGCGGTATCCGCGGACGAACCGAAGCGACTGGAAGAGGTGTATTCTATGCGCTGAAAGAGGCTTGTAGTTATGCTGATGATATGGCGAAATTGGGCTTGAAGCCTGGTTTGGAAGGAAAAACCATCGCTATTCAGGGCTTAGGGAACGTTGGAGAGTATGCAGCGACCATTTGCCAGGAAGAAGGTGGCGCTAAGATCATTGCCGTTGCTGAATACGATGGAGCGATTTACAACAAAGATGGCATCGATGTTGTCGCCTTGGTGAAGCACAAAAAGAAGACTGGTTCCATTCTAGGCTTTCCAGGAGTCGAGGAGATGGATCAGCGCAAAAAGGTGCTGGAAGTAAAATGCGATATTTTGATTCCGGCGGCGCTCGAAAACCAGATTCGCAAAGACAATGCTCGCAAGATAAAAGCCAAAATCATTGCGGAAGCTGCCAACGGTCCTGTTACTGCGGATGCGGAAGAGATTCTTCTCAAAAAAGGCGTTATGATCATTCCAGATATGTACATCAATGCTGGTGGTGTGACGGTGTCTTACTTTGAGTGGCTCAAAAACTTATCGCACGTTCGGTTTGGACGAATGGAAAAGCAGTTCAACCACAACTCACTGATGAACATCGTCAACTTGGTGGAACGCTTGACTGGAAAGCAAATTGGCGATAAGGAAAAGAACTTCCTGACTCGCGGTGCAGACGAAATAGACTTGGTTCGCTCCGGTCTGGAAGAGACCATGCAGGTGGCTTATCGCCAGATTCGGGATATTTACAAGCGTCGCAAAAAGGTTGAAGACCTCCGTTGTGCCGCATTTGTCAATGCACTTAACAAGATCAGCAGCGACTACCTTACACTGGGAATCTTCCCATAAGGTTTTTTCGTAATTCAAAATTTTATTGGTAATTCTTTCGCGAAATTCCAGCAACATAAAATTAACATAGGTTTTTTGCAAAATTTATGGTAATTTATTTTATACTTGCAGCTTAAGCATTTGGCCCTTCGTCAAGTGCTTAGGCCGGCACGTAGGTTGAGCTTTTTTGGGCCAACTGAATTGCTTGATTCTTACGTTAACATTGAAATTCATTGATAAAAATCAGACTAAAATGGCTGACAAACTAGATAAGATTGACCTGAAGATTCTGAAAATATTACAGGAAAATAGTAAGATCACCAATCTTGATCTGTCTAAGAAAATCGGTCTTTCCCCGGCTCCAACCCTGGAAAGGGTCAAAAAATTGGAGAACACTGACGTCATCGAAAGCTATCATGCACAAGTTAATCCGACTTCCATTGGTTTGAGTGTCAAGACCTTCGTATTGGTCTCCTTGGCTTGGCAAAAAGAAAATGCCCTCAATAATTTCCTCAATAAGATTCAGGAAATCGAAGAGATCACCGAATGTTACATCATCACGGGTGAGGCGGATTTGTTGATCAAAATCATTTGTGCCGATATACCTACCTACGAGCAGTTACTATTCAAAACGCTGTCCCAAATTGAAGAAATTGAGCGTCTCAAAACACTGATGACACTCTCTACGGTTAAGGATTCTAAACTCCTGCCTTACACTTACGAATAGCCCAAACTGCGAATTTGTACCCATTGGTATTCACCTTGTTAACAAACGCATCAGGTATTGAATAGCGGAAAGCGAAAGCGAAGTTTGTTATGGAAGATTCAACCTCCTGGACTGGAAAAGCCTTCCTATCTCTTTGGAACCATGCATGTCAAAGACCAAAGGGCTTTTCACTTCCAGGAAGAGGTCTATCGATGCATCGATGAATGCGACGCCTTCGCCCTCGAATTTGATCTCAAAGAAGCCAATGCCTCTGCCACCGCCGAAGCCATGGACCTGGCCAGCGGACAAAAGTTGAGTACCCTGCTTTCCGAGCGCCATTTTGCAAAGCTGCAAAAGCTGTTTGCCAAATTGACGGGCATGGACTTGATGCTTTTTGACAGCAGCCAACCTTTGCTGGTGACCAATCTGCTGACCGAAAGCATTCTCTCTAAGGATAGAGCTGTGGTACTGGACCACCAACTGTGGCAATATGCAACAGAGCAAGAAAAGTTGACCCTGGGAATAGAGTCCTTCGAGGAGCAACTGGCCATTTTAGGCCAGATTCCCCTGGAAATCCAACTGAAATCCTTGATTTCCGTAGCCAAGAATTTCAAAAAATTCCGCAAACACATCCTCAAAATGACGGCCCTGTACGAGGAGGGCGATATTCACAAGCTGCATAAATCTTCCCGAAAAAGCCTAAAAGGGCTCCGCAAGCTGATGCTGTACGATCGCAACGAACGAATGGCAGAGCGGATTTATCGCCTGGCTTCCGAACAATCTGTCTGCGCCGCCATCGGAGCAGGACACTTGGGAGGTAAAAAGGGGGTTGTGAAACTACTGAAAGCACAGGGCTGTAAGCTCAAGCCCATTCACAAGTAAAAGCAGGCATACCAAAAAAATCCTATTTAAGCAAGCTGAAAATCACTTACTGATTTCAAAAGGTTTCCTTATTTTTGCACGCTATGCGACTGAATAAGTTAGAGATCAAAGGTTTTAAGAGTTTCGCCAATGATACGGTGATCAACTTCAACGAAGATGTCATCGGGATCGTCGGACCGAACGGTTCTGGTAAATCCAACATTGTGGATGCCATCCGCTGGGTATTGGGTGAACAGAAGAGCAAGGAATTGCGACTCGAAAAGATGTCCAATGTCATTTTCAATGGAACAAAGAAGCGCAAGCAGGCAGGTATTGCCCAAGTGTCCTTGACTTTTGAAAATACTAAAAACCTCCTCCCAACCGAGTATCAGACCGTCCGAATCACCCGCCTGCTGTACCGCAGTGGAGAAAGCGAGTACCAGCTGAATGGTGTCACCTGCCGCCTGAAAGACATCACTTCGCTCTTTTTAGATACGGGAATCGGCTCCAACTCCTATGCGATCATCGCCCTGGGAATGGTGGATGACCTGCTAAACGACAAGGACAATTCCCGTCGCAAAATGTTTGAACAGGCCGCCGGCATTTCCAAATACAAAAAGCGCAAGCGCGAAACGCTCAACAAGCTCAAAAATACCTCTGACGACCTGGATCGCATCGAAGATTTGCTTTTTGAGATCGAAAATCAGCTCAAGCAATTAGAAAAACAGGCCAAGCGCACCAAGAGGTACTACGATTTGAAGGAAAAGTACAAGGAGTTGAGCATCGAGTTGGCGGCCATCAAGCTGGACAGCTATAAGGAGCGCTACAAATCTTTCGAAACCCGGCTAAAAGAGGAGGAAGATCGTTTTCGGCAGTACGAAATCGATAGCCACCAGCTGGAAGCGAGCCTCGAAGACGAAAAAAAATCCAATGTCGACAAGGAGCGCTTGTTGTCGGAGCGCCAACGGGATTTGAATACTTTAGTTGGTCAAATTCGGAATCAGGAAAGTCAGAAAAGCATTCTGACGCAGAAGATGAATTTCATCCAGCAGAGCCAAGTGAAACTGTCTGAGCAGATCAAGGTGGCCAAGGCGAAATCCGAGCAACTTACCAATGATATAGACCACTACCGCAGCCGCCTGAATGGCGACAAAAACCTGGAAGCGGAACTCGAAGAGAAACTCGATGCGGCCAAACTGCACCTCGATGAAGTGCGACAAAGCCATGGCAGCATTAAGTC
>JBCCSZ010000143.1:0-19005 GCA_039199225.1 Bacteroidota bacterium | reverse complement strand
CAATTTTATTTTAAACATAAATACAAAATTTTATGTAAAATAATTTTATTTATAGCTCCGCTATTGATACGAAAAAGGCCCAATCGCTTGTACAAACGACTGGGCCTTATGCGGTGAAGGCGGGATTCGAACCCGCGGTACCTGTTTCCAAGTACGCCGGTTTAGCAAACCGGTGGTTTCAGCCACTCACCCACTTCACCTGGCTGATTCTGATTTACGACCATTCGGCCATAAGCCGTGCAAAAATATTGATACTTTAAAAGATATGCAAGTATCGTGTCCAAATATTTTTACGCTAAGCTGCTACAGATGGATGGCTCAGCTTCCGGGTAGTATGTATCGGACGCCTAAAGAGCCGTAGCGACCGCCAAAGCCCGAGCCAAAGCCATTGAGAAAGAGGGTGGGTATCCAATCGAGGGTGATGCTGATGGGAACATCGTCGAAGGTGTAGTCGAGCCCCAAGTAGGCTTGTAGGCCAAAGCTGATACTGGCATCGTTGTCACCAATAAAGTCTTCTTTGTAGTTCCAAAAGTAGATGGAGCCGCCGCCGCCAAAGTAGTATTGTAGATTGTCGACATCCGGAAAGGGTTTGTGGACCAAATACGCACCACTAATGTTAGCCCAGCGGTAAGTACGCCAGTTTCGGAGACCAACGTATCCTTCCAGGGCAACGGATTCGTTCACAAAATGCTTAATCGATGCAGACAACGGATAGCCCAAACGCGCACCAACTGCAGTTGTGTAAATTTGTGCCTCTGCACTGGTTGCAACCAACAGCAACAACGTAATAGGCAATGCCAAAATCAATCTTTTCATTTTCTTTGGATTTTAGGATGAAAGAAAGAGGTAAAAAGGGCTACAACATCGAGCCGAACCGAATGAATTTCGGCCAGTGGGATGATTCTCATAGATGAATCGCAATACGGCTGGAAAAAATTGCAAGCAATGGGATATTTTTTGATGTGCCTCTGGGATTTGCATAAAAAAAGAAGACTACCTCCGTACAGAAGCAATCTCCTTTTGGCTTGCATATATAACAGTCCGGCCGGGCTTCCATCTTGCCCTAAACCAGGTCTTTAGTCCGTTCATGGGTAGCTTCCCTACCCGGTCTTCTCCGTCTATCGCAGTATGATAACAGAACCCATGGTCTTCACCGTTCCGTCTTCTCCTTCGGCACCCTGCCAGGCTGTTCCATCACAGAATATTCCAACCGCACGCCACACATATACGTCCTGTGGCAACAGCTGTCCATTGTGCGTACCGTCCCAGGCTTCGGAAGGCGATCCGTTTTCGTCCAGCTCGCGGCTCTCCCAAAGCAATTGCCCGTATGGAGAGAAGACTTGTACATGGAATTCCTTCAGTCCAATGCCCGTTGGCTTAAAGAGTCTGACATCTCCAATGCCGTGCTCTGGCGAAAAGCCGTTCGGCAGGTGCAGTCCCTTGATACAAGGTGGCTCAATCGTAATCAGCGTATCATCCACACAACCGTAAATCGAGCTTGCTTCCAGGTAGATTTGGCGATTGCCATTGTGGAGGAAGCGGTGGATCGGGCTTTCTTCATCTGTCGTGCGGCCATCGTCGAATTCCCAGTAGTAAGTGTCCGCATTTTGGGACTGATTCAAGAATTGGTAAGTACCTGTATTCTGATCAATGCCCGTTCCTTCGATGGCCTCAAAGGAGGCGATTGGCTGTGGATGTATCAAGACTTGACTTTGTAACTCAATGCTGTCGTAGCAAACACTGTCGATTGATACGACCAGCTTGATATCGTAAGCACCTTCTTCGGTGTAGCGGTGTTGTGGATTGGCTTCTGTTGAAATGCTTCCATCTCCAAATTCCCAACGATAGCTGTTGCTACCTGTCGAGCGATTGGCAAAAGTAACATCCATCGGCGCACAACCTTCCACCCCATCGATCTGGAAGGAGGCAACGGGCTCTGGATAGATAGTCAGCTCCTGCATACTCGTATCCGCACAGTTGAATTGGTTGACCGCTACCAGTTCTACAGGGTAATTACCTGCCTGTACGTAAGTGTGGGTCGGCTCGTTAAAGGTCGTACTTTCTCCATCTCCAAAGGTCCAACTGTAGCCAATGGCTCCTTCTGATTGATTGCTGAAGTTAATGATGGCCGGCAACTGACATTGCTGTACTTGATCAAATTCAAATTCTGAAGTTGGCGTTGGGTTGACCAGTATGTTGAGTAAGGTCGTATCGTTGTAACAGCCGTTGGCATCTCCTACTACGAGGCTGACGTTGTAGCTTCCTACTTCGTCGAAGACGTGGGTTGGGGCAGCACCTGCTCCGGAATTGCCATCGCCAAAGTCCCAAATGTAGAAGTCGGCTCCTCTGGACAAATCGGCAAAATTGACCGTCATCGGCACACAGCCAATGGCTTCCGATGGTTCAAACTCTGCATGTGGCAGCTCTAAGACCGTCACCTCGGAGGTGTATACTGCTGGACATTGATTGAACTGAGAAACACCGGATAAACTCACCGTGTAGGTACCTGGCACATAGTAGGTATGGACCGGATTGTTGAGGAAGGAGGTGTCGCCATCGCCAAAGTCCCAAATGTTTCCGCTGACGTTTTGCGACTGGTTCATAAATTGAACTTCCTGCCCGATACAAACCCTCGTTTCATGGGTGAAGAACAAGTCTGGCTGTGGCAGTACTTTGATCAACAAGGCGGTCGTGTCATACCCACATTCACTGTTGGCATATTGCACGACCTTGAACGTTCCGGCCTCTTCGAAGGTGTGGGTCGGATTGTCCTGTGCAGAGGTGTTACCATCTCCAAAGTCCCAGTCGATCTTCGCACCCGGTGTCGAGTAGTTCGTAAAGTCTACGGTCAATGGCTGACAACCAATCAGGTCGGATGCCTCGAAGAAGGCCCTCACGTCGGCTGGTTCAACCACTACCTGTGTAAAGGCAGTATCTACACCACACTCATTTGTGGCAATCAACATGATGTCGTATATCGTCGTCGTACTATCGGTTGTATATATCTGCGATGGCGGAATGGCTTCTGTCGATGTCTCACCATTACCGAAATCCCAGAAGTAAGTCGCTGCCGCTCCTACGGTCGTATTGGCAAAGTTGATCGTGATGGGCGAACAGTCCGACTCGGTGGAAATACCGATACTTGGCTTAGGGGTCGGTCGGACAGTGATGACATCCTGGTAGACACTCGTTCCGCAAAGGTTGGTCACTTCCAAGGTGATCACATAGGTCGTATCGTTGATGCCCTGTCCAAAGAATACTACGCCCGGATTGGCTTCCGTACTGGTGCGGCCGTTGCCAAAGTCCCACAGGTAACTCAATCCGTAGCCATAACTTTCATTGGTCAATTCCATCTCTATTCCTTCACAAGCCAATTTCGTTTCTGGCTCAAAGAAGGCGACCGGGCGGTCTGTGATGATAATGGAATGTTCTACTGTATCGCGGCATCCATAGTCGTTTTCTACAATCAGGCGAACGGTGTAGTCACCATCGTTGTAGTAGGTGTGTACCGGCTCGAAAGCACTGGATGTGCGTCCATCTCCGAAACTCCACCAGAAGCGATAAGTGCTTGGCGTGAGGTTTTCAAAGCTGATGGGAACGTTCCGGCAAGCCACTTCTGGTAGTATGAAGTCTGGTTCCACCATTGGGAATACCGTCACTTCTTTGGTTGTTGTATACTGACAGCCAGACAATTCATCCGTGTAGGTGTAGTTGATCGTGTGCGTTCCAACACCTGCCAAGCCTGGATCAAAGAAACCTGTGCTACCGTTCAAAATACCTGCACCAGACCAAATACCACCCGTAGGGCTTTCGCCCGACAACTCAAAGGCCGGATAGGTCAAACAGCTGTTTTCATCCGGTCCAGCCAACACATAACTCAAATCTACCACCAATACGGTCTTGGTATCTTCTACATAACAACTTCCTACTCCGTAGCTGTATTTTATGATGTGGATACCCGCTCCTGCTAAGGCTGGATCGAAGGTTCCTTGCTTGTCGTCTACAATTCCAGGCCCAGTCCAGGTACCATCGATGCTTGTCGTAAAACCTGGAAGTTGATACAAGCCCTGATCTACACAAAGTGTATCGTTGGGTCCGGCTTCAATGTCTTCCGGCGAAACAACCGTCACAAAGAGTTGGTCGAAGTCGGTACAACCCGTCGTAGGGTCTGTGTAAGTATACGTCAATTCGTAAATGCCTTCTCCTCCGGCAACATCCGGATTGAACGTTCCATTGGTTGGATTGACCACGCCAGGGCCGGTCCAATTGCCACCAATTGGCGTAGCAGGCGTCAGCTGCACATTCAATGGTGCGTTACAGAAAGTCGTATCGGGTCCAGCTTCCACCAGTGGCAGTGGCTTTACTTCTACGGTCATACTGTCTGAATTGACACAGCCAAAGAAGTCTGTAAAGGTGTAGGTCAAAACATGTTCTCCGGCAGCAACACTGGTCGGATCAAAGACGCCATTAACGACATCGATCAAACCGTCTCCACTCCAAACACCTCCTGCCGGGCTAAAGCCTGTCAAACTTATAGGGTCTTCATTGATGCATATTTCTACTCTTGCACCTGCCTCTACCACTGGTAAAGGTTTTACCTCAATGACCACATTATCTGTTACCCGGCAGTTGTCGGCACCAATGCTGTAAGTCAATACATGAATGCCTGCCCCTGCTTCGGATGGATTAAATTGAGCCCCAGACAAACCACTGCTGCCGTTGGCCGACCAAGTACCGCCCAAAGGCGTCGCAGCAACAGACAAATCAATGATGCCGTGATCAATACAAACCAGGCGGTTCGGGCCTGCTTCCACATCTTGTGGCGCAATGACCGTCACCTGCATGTCTTCGGTATTGTTACAACCATTGCCATCCGTAAAGCTGTAAACGAGTGTGTAAACACCAACACCACCAGCCGCCTGCGGATTGAATTGTCCACCCAACACCCCAGGACCACTCCACTGACCACCACTCGGCGTCGGTCTTGGCAACAATACCAGACCAGGTGTATTACAAAATGCCGTATCCGACATGGGCGAAATGATAGGTAGCGGATGTACTGTGATCGTTCTGGTATCTACATTGGTACAACCAAATGCATCGGTATAAGTATATTCGATGACATGATCGCCAGCAGCAACAGAGGCTGGATCGAAGATGCCATTGATGACATCCACAATGCCGCTACCACTCCACTGACCACCAAGCGGGCTGTATCCCGCCAGTTGAATAGGGTCTTCATTGATACATAGTTCGTCATCCTGCCCCGCTTCGACAATCGGCAGGGGCTTCACTTCTATGACCACATCGTCTGTGACCTCACAGTTGCCACTTCCTACGCTGTAGGTCAAAGTGTATACACCAGCACCTGCAACAGCAGGGTCAAAAGTATCGCCTGATAGGCCAATACTGCCGTTGGCAGACCAAGTACCTCCCGATGGACTGGCACTCAAGCTCAGGTCCAAGGCGGCATTGTCGATACATACGATGCGGTCTGGGCCAGCATCCACATTATCCGGAGCAATCACATTGACATTGATCGTTTCGCTATTGCTACAGTTGTTGCCGTCGGTAAATTCGTAGGTCAAAATATAGGTTCCGACACCTCCTGCAGCTTGTGGGTCAAACTGGTTGCCAAATACACCGCTGCCGCTCCACTGGCCACCCACCGGATCGGTCACTGGCAGGTCGACCAAACCAGGCGTATTACAGTAAGCCGTATCGTTGACCGCAATGACTGGCAGTGGGAAAACTCTGATGGACTTGGTGTCCGAATTCACACAGCCAAATGCATCGGTATAGGTATAGGTCAAAGTATAGTCGCCTGCCACCACACTGCTCGGATCAAAGATGCCATTGACGACATCCACAATACCACTACCACTCCACTGACCACCAGCCGGACTGTAGCCTGTGAGCTGAACAGGGTCTTCATTGATACATATCTCGCCATCTTGCCCTGCTTCTACGATCGGAAGTGGTTTTACTTCTATGACGACATCATCCGTCACTTCACAGTTGCCACTTCCCACGCTGTAGGTCAAGGTATAAACACCCGCTCCAGCCACCGCCGGATCAAAAGTACTACCCGACAAGCCAATGCTACCGTTGGCAGACCAAGTACCGCCCGATGGACTGGCATTCAAACTTAGGTCCAAGGCACCATTGTCGATACATACGATGCGGTCCGTCCCAGCATCTACATTATCTGGTGCAATCACATTGACATTGATGGTCTCGCTATTGCTACAATTATTGCCATCGGTAAAAGTGTAGGTCAAAATATAAGTACCAACACCACCGGCAGACTGTGGATCAAACTGGTTGCCAAATACACCGCTACCACTCCACTGGCCACCAGCCGGACTAGTGACTGGTAAGTCCACAAAGCCAGGTGTATTACAGTAAGCCGTATCGCTTACAATAATATTTGGCAATGGAAAGACCGTGACAGCCTTGGTATCTGAATCCACACAGCCATAAACATCTGTGTAAGTATAAGTCAAGGTATAATCACCTGGTGGAACACTGCTTGGATCGAAGATGCCGTTGACAATGTCCGACAAGCCACTACCGCTCCAAACACCTCCGGTTGGAGAATAACCAGCCAAAGTAACAGGTGATGCATTTTCGCAAACCTCAATGCTACCTCCAGCCTCTACAATCGGTAAAGCTTTGATTTCTACCACCATATCGTCGAATACCTGGCAATTACCGCTACCAACCGTGTAGGTCAAAGTGTGGGTTCCCACGCCTGCCACCGTTGGATTAAAGGTGGAGCCAGATAAACCATTGCTGCCATTTGCCGACCAGGTCCCCCCTGCCGGGCTGCTGGCCGTACTCAGATCAATGACCCCATTATCGATACAAACCAAGCGATCCGGTCCAGCATCGATGGATTCCGGACTGATGACCTGTACACTGACCGTTTCGCTGTTCGAACAGCCTTCGCTATCTGTAAAGGTATAAGTCAATGAATAAGAACCTACACCGCCAGCCTGACCAGGGTCAAACTGTAGTCCAACCACACCTGGACCGCTCCAATTGCCACCACTTGGTGTCGCCGCTGGCAAGGCCACCAGCCCTGGTGTGTTACAGTAGGTTGTATCCTGTGTATTCACTACAGGTAGCGGATTGATGATAATAGTCACATCGGCTGTATTGGTACAATTCGTCGTTGCATCGGTGTAAGTGTAGGTCAGCACAAAAGTACCAGCTCCCGCATCCTGTGGAACGAAGTCCGACCCGGTAATGCCGATACCAGACCAGGTACCACCGCTTGGCGATGCAACCAATGGAATATTTCCAAAATCGATACATTCCTCCCGATCCGACATAATCGTGATCGACGGAATATCGCGTACGGTAATCAATTTGGTATCTTTATCTTCACAGTTACTATCTCCAAAAGTGTAAGTCAATACGTGAACGCCGACACCTGCTGCTGCCGGGTCGAAAGTATTGGAAGTAGAATCCACACCCGGCCCAGTCCAGTAACCACTCACGGGCAGCCCAGAGGTAATGGTATATGGATCGTCGTTGACACAAACTTCTTCGTCAGGTCCAGCATCTGCACTGGTTGGCGGAATCACATTGACCTCTAAGCTATCGGTGTTTGTACAACCCGTTACCTGATTGGTGTAGGTGTAGAACAGTTGATAAGTTCCGACCCCTGGGGTATTGGTGACATTAAAAGTTCCAGTAGGTGTTACCCCTACGCCCGACCAAACACCACCAGTAGGCGTTTGCCCCGTCATTTGAACATCCAATGGATTGTCGCAAACGGTTTTGTCCGGTCCAGCGTCTACTGCTGGCAGCGGATGGATGATGACGGTTTTGCTCGCTTGTGCCGAACAGCCATTGGCATCCGTAAAGGAGTAAGTCAAAGTATACACACCATCGCCGGAAGCACCTGGATCAAAGGCGTTCGACCCGACAATGACGCCTCCGTTGTCCGAAGTCCAGGTGCCACCTGCGGGCGAAAAGCCTGTGATGAGGAAGTTGGCATCGCTGACACAAGCTTCCTGGTCTGGACCTGGGCTAATGACTGGTAGTGGATTGACGGTGATCACCATCGTATCCACCAGTACACAAAGCGTATCCAAGTAGGTGTAAGTGATCGTATTTGCACCGACGTTTGCTGTTGCCGGATTAAACATGCCGGAGGAAGACACACCATTTCCCGTCCAAAGCCCCCCTGTTAGGTTGGCGTTGAGTTGAAAAGGCGGCACATCCCGACAAAGCTCCATATCCGGATCAATGGTCAGACTGGCGGGCTGTTGAATGTAAAAATTGGTAGAAGTTGTATAGCTACCACATTCATTGGCCACCGATACGGTCACAATGTAGTTACCTGGCGTATCGTAGTGGATGCCCGTAGGATATTGGTCGGTAGAAGAAGAAGGCGTTGCGCCGGGGAAGCTCCAGTTGAAAGATTGAAAGCTGCCACCATTGGCGTGAAACAGTACATTACTTGCATTGAAATTTAGAGTAGCCGATTCACATTCATCGTCGATCGGGTCCAAGATAATGGCTGGATCACCAGCGATGACCAACAAGGTATCCCAGGTATCAGCCGAACATTGGTTGGAGGCCGTCATGGAAACATTGTAGGAACCTGCTTGTGTAAAAATAACGTCTAGGTTAGTTGTTGTGTCGTTGGTACCATTTGCATAAAGCCAGCCGGTACTCGGGCTGATGGTCCAATTATAGCTTAGGCTGTCCCCGACAGATGAGTTGGAAAACAAGCCTAGGGTTGGCGCGCAGATATCGGCTAAAACAGGAGAGGAAGCATTGACAAGTGTCACATCGGCCCCTGCTGTGGCTTCATCAATGATTGTGATGCCCCGCTCTATTTCGAATTCTCCGCAAGAAGGACTGCTGATCGACATTTTCACGGTATAGTCCCCAGGAATTAACCATTCTACGATTAAAATATCAGAGCCGAAAGGGTTTCCAGCCAGGATGTTCCAGTGGACGCCCGGCACCCCAGGCGTAATGGTCCATCCCCCCGTCAAGTTGGTGGAGCAGTTTCCGCTGACGACTTCCTGAATGCCTGTCGAAGAATTGGTAAAGGTGAAAGGCTCTTGCGCACAACCGGTCAGTGGCCGGTCGACATCGAAGTTGATTTCTGGTGGTTCACTGATTTCAATCGGCTCGATGATCGCATTGGACGAACCACAAGGGTTGGTGGCCAATACCTGTACATCAAAGGCGTTTTGATAGTTACCCGTCGAGGTCGCAGTTCCACAGGAAGCTTCCAAAAAGGTGTAGACCAAAGTATCTGGGATATTGGCCTGCGTATACACGCCTACTGTGTCCCCTCCAATCCGTATGACGTAAACCGTTCCGTCCGGATTGAGCTCTGTATTGATAATTGGAAAGCGAATGGTCGCAGGAACGCAAAGTCCGACAGTATTACCCGGACTGGCCAAACCCACCGAAGGGTTACTACCGTTGTAGAATACATAGGTTTCAACACCGACACATCCATTCGTCCCGGTCACCTCTACCCGCACATTGTAGTAGCCATCTCCATTGTACATGTGAGAGATGAAACTGCTATTTGGGAAGGTCGCGTTGGTATACGTATCCGTATTGCCATCCCCCCAATCGATGGAGTAAGAAACATTGTTGGAATAAGTAAGTGAAGCGTTGTAGATGGTCAGTTCGGCAGTCGTGTCTGCATTACAGACGCGCATTTCGTTGCCATCCATGATTCCGCTACCCGGTACAACAGCGATGGAAGCGTCTGGCGTAAAGCGCACCTGAATATTTTGAGAACTACAAAAAATACCGTCGCGAAAAAGGCTGACGGTAAAGGTGCGATTGATAATATCTACCGGAAAGGGAAAAGAAACGCTTGTACCAAAATTATCAACATTGCCATCGTTGTTGAAATCCCAAGAGTAAATGCTTCCCCCGGCTGGTGCGATGACGTTAAAGTTGACGAGTTCTCCACCACATACGAGATTGGCAGAGGGTGTAAAGTTACATTGTGCTCTGGATAGCGTAGGTGCCAGAAGCAGGGTGCAAAATAGGCTGAGCCAAAGTAATTTTTTGTCCATGGGAAAAATCGGTTTGAGGGTCTTTTTTTTGAAATATGGGATTGACACGCTTGAGAGGGATTTTAAAGTTGGTATTCAATTCGTTTTTAGTGCTTTAGAAAAAGTGGTAACAGTCCATTGGCTTTCTGGAAGAACGGCCATCAGAACCACCAAAGATGGTCAAGCCCTTTCCGAAGGTCCAGCGGAAAGCCAGCTCGTATACCCCACCGGCCGTAGTGCCAAGACCGGTCGTATTCGCATCGTAGCTGAAGCCGATGAAAAATTTATTGCCTTCTCTGGGATTGGAATCGATGTGCGCTCCAAAGGAAAAGATGAAAGCGTTGGTATGCTTAGGAGCAGAAACCAGAAATTTGTGCTGATACATCGCCCCCATGTAGATGCCTTCATACAAAAGGTAAAACCCATAGGTGAAGACCTGTAGGTTTTCCTTGGTTCTCAGAACATTTTGTCCTTGTACATCATATTTGAAGTTTGGAGAAATCGAAACAGTCTTCTTTTTGGAACCACCCACAAAAGCCAGCGGAATGATCGAGCCGGCATGTACCGTTATCCTCGGAGGCGTCGGCGTTTCCAGGTTGAGCAGTGATTCGTCAGAGCCACCATTGCGAAAAACATTCGTCGCATGGTTGAGCGTAATGCCCAAACTGTTGTGGGTATCGCGGTAGCGTTTTTTTCCTACTTTGATCTCACCTTTGAAGCGCCAAACAGCTCCAATGTTAAAATCTGTATAGGTAGATCGGTCGAGCCCAGAGTCGAAACTCGTTTGGTAAATGTCGCCATAAACAGGGTCCAATTCGTCAGAGAAAACAATCTTATCGAAATCTACCGTTTTCTGAAACCAATTGGCCTGCATACCAAAGTGGACCGAATGCCTTTCCATCGGCAGCGTGTAGGCGTAGGTCAAACCAGCGCCGGTTGTCGTCAATGCCGGAAGCCCCTGAACATCTTGGTAAATACTTAATCCAAATCCGGAACGAATGAAAGGCTCTTGAATCTCGACAGTGGCTACATAAGTTTGAAAACCATTGTCGACATTTCTCCACTGCATGCGATAATTACCCGATACGGTAATCCCAGGATCGAGCGCCGCCAAGGCAGGGTTCAAATAAATCCGATTGGCATAAAATTGAGAAAACGACGGGTCCTGCGCATGTAAAGACAAAGCAATAAAGAGCAAAGTGATGGTAAAGTAAAGTCGCATATGCAAGCTTTTGGGTGTTTAAAATCTCAATAAGCGGGGGCATAGCAATAAAATCTTAGTGGGTCGAAACCCATTAATGGCTCTTCAACAAAAAAATATAATAGTGACTTGGAGGGGATCGTTTGTGGGGAGTGGACCTGCGCTTACCTCAGGTAGTCATTAAAAGCAAGTAGTTTGTCTGGCTCGGTAAGTGCAACAAAGAAAGGCTTATTAACAGTCTTTAACAATTGGAAGAATGCGAATTACTGTGACAGGGATCGCGGCTTGTCCAAAACACAGTTGTCCCACCGACACAACACTCAAAAATATTATCCACCGCTATCTGCCAGTGAATGTGACAGAATACATGCGGTGGATGTTTTAAGGTTAGAATACGTAAATAAAAAGTTATGGATGGTTTATTCATCCATCGGGCGCTTATCTTTTGCCTTCGAAAGCTTGGCTATAGCTGTTTTAGCGCGTTCATAATTGGGATTGATTTTCAAAGCTTGCTCATAGTGAGCCATTGCGCCCAGGGTATCTCCCAAACCCGCCGCTGCATTGCCCAGCAGGCGCCAGGCATAAGTAGACTGATCGTTCAAACGGGTGTAGTACTCCAGCACTTCCTTTGTTTGTCTCCATTTACCAGCATTTTCCAAGACCGCACCGGCTGTTAGAATGTCGTCATCTTCGACATAATAAATGTCTGTCGTATCCTGTCGGAGTGTCTCCCACACCTTCTTGGCCGATTCCATCCCCGTACTTTTAAATGCCTCCGTAAATTTATACCGGGCGGAGAGCGTATAGCTTTTGGGGTCTTCCCCAAAGAGCAATTCTGCTGCTGCCAGGCTGATGCGCCCTACGCGAGAAAAATCCCGGTTGGCCATCACAACAATAGAGATGGTATCTTCCGGATAGATGTACAAATTGGTTTCAAAGCCAGTGTCGTTGCCCAGATGCATGATATTGGGACGATCCAGATACGACTGTAAAAACCAGCTCAAGCCAATTTTGTCGCCCCAGGGCGTATCGTAATGGGGCGATACCAACAAATCAAAGTGTGTCTCGTCCAGCACTTGATGCTCTTGGTAGCGCCCTTTGCCCAGGTGAATAAGTCCCCAGCGACACATATCTAATAAGGTGCTTTGCAAGCCAGAACTCGGTGCATACTTCCCCGTGTAAGGATAGGGCGCCCACTCCTGGGTTTCAAGCCCATAGGAATATGGAACTGCCCAATTAGAAGGTAAGTCCTTGGGCTTTCGGTAGACACTACTTTGCATCCCTGCAGCAGCCAAAATATGGTCCTCGATATAGGTCGTGAAAGGTACACCACTGACTCGTGCAATGACAATTCCCAAAATATCAAAAGCAGAATTGCTGTAGTTGAACTTTGTTCCTGGCTCAAATTCCAGTTCAAAATCACGTACATTTTGAAGGTTTTCTTCCAGTGCTTTCGGTCCTTCAATGGGATTCAACCAATCGTCTGAACTGACATGGCGGGGAATGCCAGAGGTATGGGTCAGAATGTGTTGGATGGTAATTTTTTCATAGCCCGTTCCTTTCATCTCAAACTCGGGGATGTAATCCACAATGCGATCCTCAAGACGGAGTTTTTTTTCTTGTACCAGCTTGGCCACAGCAACGGCAGTGAAGGGCTTCGATACGGAAGCAATGTGAAAAACAGAATGGAAGTCTGCCGGTATTTTCTTTTCTACATTTGCATAACCGAAAGTTCGGGCGTACACAATGTCTTCCCCTTTAGTGATGCCGATGGCCAGCCCAGAGGGGTTATCGGTTAGTTTGAGCAGTTGCTGAACGTAGGGGGTCAGTGTACTATCTAAAAAAGCGCCGGTGGGACCTTTGATCTGCACCGTTTGGCTTTCAACAGGGGTAGGCGGTTGGGCTCCGCAGCCAGCAAGGACGACGGAGATAAAGAAAAAAAGAGGATACTTCATTGCTTAAGTTGCTTTAGAATGATAAAAAAGAAGAATGTGTTTGATGCTAATTTGCCAATTGGCAGTCAGCTCGCCAACGGCCAAGTCTAGGTCGGATGAACGCAACCCTTCGATGATACGTTGGTGCATATTGGCAGAATCCTCGACCGGCTCGGAGCTCATAAATGCATGCTCGTAAATGTATATCCGGACCCGAATGTCCTCCACGATTTTGAGTACGTATTGATTCCCGCAGTTTTCAGTAAGCTTTCTATGAAAATCCATATCCAGCTTGAGGCGGTCGACGGGTTGCTTTGCTAGGCGGAATTTTTCATTGATTGCCTCCAAGGCTGCCAAGTGTTGCGCACTAAAGGCCGTTTTGCGAATGGCCTCGCACTCTAAAAGCGTAATGACTTCGTAGACATCGATGGCCTCTTTCTCGGTCAGCTCGGTTGCAAAAAAGCCCCGGTTGGCGATGTAAGTGACGATGCCTGTTTCGGTCAATTGCGTCAAGGCTTCCCTGACGGGCGTTACGCTGACTGCTAATTGCTTGGCTAAGGTGGGAAGGGAGATGCGATCACCGGGCCGAATGTTCCCGCTGACCATTTGTTCGAGTAGGACCTCTCTGATCTCCGTGCGAAAGATGTTTTTGGTTAGCATATATCAAATATAATATATCGTATACGATTTTACAAACGGAATTATTGTATTCAAACAAAAAAGCCCCTGGAAAAAATCCAGAGGCGCTCTTTTGTGAAATTTGATTTTTCATTCAAGTAGTGAGTTGTTCGGCGGCTCTTATCACCTCAGTAGGATCACTGACCCCATGGATTTGAGGCCACCGTTTTCTGTTTTCATACCCTTCCAACTGGTTCCGTCGCAGAAGATGGCAGAGGCTTTCCAGACATACACATCTTGTTGCAGCAACTGCCCCTTGAGGGTCCCATCCCAGGATTCTGCAGGCATACCGTTGACGATCTCGGTACTCTCCCAGATCAATTGTCCATAAGGGGAGAATACTTGGATGTGGTATTCCTTAAGGCCGATACCTGTCGGTTTGAAGAGGCGGACATCGCCGATGCCTTGCTCTGGCGAAAAGCCGTTGGGAATAAACAAGCCTTTGATGCATGGCAGCTCTAGGTTGATCAGGGTATCGTCGACACAGCCAAACTGGGTGCTGGCTTCGAGATAAACCTGTCGCATACCATTGTTGTTAAATCGGTGTACAGGATCTGCTTCTACTGATTCCTCGCCATCTCCAAAGTCCCAGAAATAACTGTCGGCTCCTTCGGACATGTTGATGAATTGATAGGTTCCGGAATGGAGGCCATCCCGAATAATCTCTTCATAACGGAAGTTGGCAAGTGGGCTACCCTCGACCCGAACCAGGTTGTTGGCGCGCAGGGTGTCAAAACAAACATCGTCGATCGAAACGATCAACTCGACATCGTATTGACCTTGTGTCTCATATATGTGCAAGGGATTGCGTTCTTCTGAACTCTGGCCATCGCCAAAGTTCCATTTGTGATAATTGGCATTCTTGGATTTATTGTCAAATAGGACCGTTACTGGCTCACAGCCTTCTGCATCGCCGATGGCAAAGTTGGCCTCCGGCTTGGGGTAGATGCGCAAATCGTCCGAGAAAGTATCCCGACAAGCATATTGATTGACAGCAACCAGGCTGACGGGGTACACACCGGCGTTGTTGTACAGCTTCTCTGGATTGGTTTGCACAGAAGTCGTTCCATCACCAAATATCCATTCGAAGGCGTCGGCTGCTTCCGATTGATTTTCAAACAGCACCCGCGCAGGCAGTTGACACAATTGTTCTTGTTCTACCTCAAAACCAGACTTGGGCGATGGATGGACCAGTATGTTTAAAATGGTCGTATCGTGGAAACAACCGTTTTCATCCGTTGCAATCAAACTGACATCGTAACTGCCCGGGTCTTCGAAGGTATGGCGCACCTCCTCTCCTACCCCCACATTGCCATCGCCAAAATCCCACTTGTAGTAGGTGGCTCCATTGGAAATGTTGAGGAAGGAAACAGTAAATGGTACACAGCCGTTATTTTCAGATGGATCGAACGCTGCCGTTGGAACATCCAATACTTTTACCTCACTGATGTATTCAGCATCGCATTGATTGAAAATGGATACGCCTCGCAAGCGAACCGTGTAAACACCCGCTTTTTGATAGACATGCGTCGGCGAGGTCAAAGTAGAATAAGTGCCATCTCCAAAATCCCAGAAGTTACCACTGAGGCTTTCAGATTGGTTGTAGAATTTAACTTCCTGGCCCATACAGGCCACGGCATTGTGGCTGAACTTCACCTCGGGCTTGGGCAGCACTTTTATGGTCGTGGTACTGGTATCATAGCCACAAACGGTGCTCGCATACTGGACAACCGTGTAAGTTCCTGCTCTTTGATAAACGTGTGTCGGATTGGGTAAGGAACTGGTATTGCCGTCGCCAAAGTCCCAGTCGATGGTGGCTTTTGGATCGGATTGATTGATGAATTCTACCTCTATAAACTCACACCCAAGGGTTGGACGAGCCATAAAGACAGATTCTACATCCGGTGGTGTTACCACCACTTCGCTGGTGACTGTATCCGAACTACAGACGTTAAATGCAATCAGAGTAACGTTGAAAATATTGGTATTGCCATCCGCCGTGTAGGTCTGAGGCGGTGGAATCGGCTCGGTAGAAGTCTGGCCATTGCCAAAATCCCACAAATAGCGCGTTCCATTGCCAACAGTCGTATTCGCAAAAGAGACGGTAATGGGAGAGCAATCCGAATCGCTCGACAAACCAATACCTGCCTGCGGTACCGGATGCACTTGCACCACATCCTGGTGAAAGCTCGTTCCACAAATATTGGAAACGGTCAAAGTAATGATAAAGCTCGTATCCTGAACACCTTGCAAATAATACAGCAAACTTGGGTTTTCCTCCGTACTGGTTCGGCCGTTCCCAAAATCCCACAGATAGTTCAAACCATAGCCGGAACTCAGGTTGCTCATTCCCAACACCACTCCAGAACAAGCATCCGACGCATCCAACTCGAAAAGTGCCAATGGCCGGTCTGTTACCTCGATTTGATTTTCAACAGAGTCGATGCAGCCAAATTCATTCTCTACCGTTAGTTTCACGGTGAATATACCCTCGGCATCAAAAATATGAGTCGGATTGAAATCTGTCGAATTCTTACCATCACCAAAATCCCAATTGACGGTCAAGTTGCCCGAAGACAAATTGGTGAAGGTGACTTCTTCGTTGCGACATACAATGGTCGGCAATTCAAAGTCCGGGCGATCCATCGGATAAATGGTAATGGCTTTAACATCTGCAGCTGCACAGCCAGAGATAGGATCGGTAAAGGTATAGGTCAATAAGTGGGTACCTGGTCCTGCTACCACTGGATCAAAAACCCCTTGTGCAATGTCTGTCAGTCCAGTACCACTCCATACACCACCCGCTGGACTGTAGCCCGACAGGCGGATGTTACCATTGATGATACACAATTCTTCATCCGGCCCAGCAATAACTGGCTCCAATTCAATCACCCAAATGGTTCTCGTGTCCTGCACCTGGCAGCTCCCTTTACCAAAGCTGTAGGTCAGTACATGCCGCCCAGCTCCCGCCAAGGTCGGATCAAAACGTCCTTGCAAGGGATCAATAATGCCCGGGCCGCTCCAAATACCGTTGGCTGGTCGAAAGTCTGTCAATTCGTAGATGCCTGCATCAATACAAAGTGTATCGTTCGGACCCGCTTCTGCCGGCTGCACATCTATAACTTCAACTTCAATGTCCACACTGCTGGAACAGCCAAAAAAGGCCGTGTAGCTGTAGGTCAGCGTATACACACCAACGCCACCCGCCGCCAGCGGATCAAACTGTGCGCCCACTACGCCCGGCCCACTCCAAGTACCGCCGATGGGCGTACCAACGGGCAGCCCTACCGTTACCGCCTGGCTACAATAAAGGGTATCCTTTGCATTTACCACCGGTACCGGTAGGATTTCCACCCGCCAAAAATCATTGTCAGAACAGCCTGTCATTGGATCGGTATATTCATATTCCAGCAGGTAGATACCCACTGGTAACTGCTTAGGGTCGAAGGTGTTGCCCTGTACGCCAGGCCCGCTCCAAACACCGCCATAAGGCTGGGCAATCAAAGGGATGGGGTCGGCATCTGCACACAGCGACTGAGGCTCCGGCAAAGCGATCTGCGGCACATCCCTAACGATGATGACCATCTGATCGCTGGTTTGGCATACGCCATCTCCAGAGGTATAGGTGAGGGTATGCAAGCCAACACCTGCCGCTATCGGATCGAAAATAGAAGCGGCCGAGCTTACGCCCGGACCGCTCCAAACACCCCCCATAGGCGTACCGCTATTCAGAGGGAGGTAGTCGTCGTTTATGCAAACGGAAAGGTCTGGGCCGGCATCTGCCTGATCGTTGGGCGTTACGCTTACAATCAGACTATCCAGAGCGGTACAGCCTGTATTTGGATCCGAGTAAGTATAGTATAAGGTATAATCGCCTGGGCCTGGCGTGCTGGTCGCGTTGAAAACCCCAGCGCCAGTAACACCCGGGCCGCTCCACACGCCACCAATTGGCAAGGCGCCATTCAATCGTAGGTCGCTTGGATTGTAGCATATGCTTTGATCCAGGCCCGCTTCTACAATCGGTGGCTCATTGACAATCAAGCGCTTTTGATCGGTATTTTCACAGCCATTGCCATCGGCATAGGTATAGGTCAATACAAACACGCCTGCGCCAGAAGCCATTGGGTCAAAGACATTGCCGGATAGTAGCACACCTCCATTGTCGATGGTCCAACTGCCACCGTTGGGCGTACCGGCACCAATAAACAAGGGCGCATCATTGAGGCAGAGCGTTTGGTCGGGGCCGGCCTCCACTGTTGGAATGGGCCAAACCTCTACGACCATGCTACCCGTAGACTGACAACCGCTTTGATTGAAGGTATATTGAATGGTGTTGGAGCCGATATTGGCCAAGCTTGGGCTGAACCAACCGGAGGGATTGACTCCAATGCCGCTCCAATTACCTCCGGCAGGGCTGGCAGAAAGTTGAAAGCCACCACTGGACACACAGACACTCGTATCCGGACTCAAAGAGACCTGCCCCGGTTCGTAGATGGTAAAAGAGGCGGTGGTGGTTTCACTTCCACACTCATTGGTTGCCGTCAGGCTGATGGTGTATGTACCAGGAGTATTGTACTGAATGTTCGTGGGATATTGATCAGTAGACCCAGCGGGGGTAGCGCCGGGAAAACTCCACTGGTAGTCGGTGAATGGGGCTCCATTGGTAAAGTAAATCACATTGGAAGCATCGAAGTTTAAGACTGCCGATTCGCAAAAGCCACCGGGCGATAACAAATTAACGGTCGGTGGACCGGCTACGATGATGGTGGTATCCCAACTGTCGGTTGAGCAATTGTTGCTGGCTTGCAGCGAAATCTGATAGGTCCCTGGCTCTTCGAAGAGAATCTCTGCATTGGCCGTCGTATCGTCCGTACCGTTGTTGAAAGACCAGCCGGTCGGAGGGTTCACAGTCCAATTGAAAGCCAGGCTGTCTCCGGTCGAATGATTGGTAAAGGTACCGAGCAAGGGCGCACAGTTGCCATTGGGAGGTGAGGCCGCTGAGCTGATTTGGGCGTCGGCATCGGCATCGGTTCGCTCCAGAATATTGATGGTGCGCGTAACGGGAAATTCACCACAGGCATCGCTGTTGACAATCATGCGAATGGTGTATTCTCCTGGCAACAAAAATTCCAATTGCAAAATATCT